>JAYVCD010000365.1:0-35279 GCA_043750125.1 Archangiaceae bacterium
AAATGCTCACCGCCGAGGAAGCGGCGACGCTGGCTCAACTGGCACTTTTCCGAGGGGGCTTCACCGCCCAGAGCGTCGAGTCGGTCGTCAGTCTGGCCCGTTTCCCAGAGGCGCCCGAGGTGGTGTCGACCGTGCTGACGCTGCGCTCGAAGTCGCTGATTCGCAGCTATTTCCCTCCGGGTCGAGGCGCCGAAATGCGCTACGGGCTGTTCGAGAGCATCCGTGAGTACGCGCTGGAAAAGCTTCAAGGTTTGCCCGAAGAGCAACCGGCCAAAGAGCGCCACACCCGGTACTTCCTCGCCCTGGGAGACCACCTCTCGGCCGGGGCGGAAGGGTCCGCCGCTTTGCTCGACGCGCTCGAGCTCGAACGAGAAAACCTGAACGCGGTCTTTCAGCGGTCGCTGGAAGACGAAAACTACAACCCGCACGCGCTGAGCGCCGTTCTTGCCCTCGACCCGCTGTTGGCTCTGAGGGGGCCCTTCCAATTGCACCTGGCCATGCTCGACGCGGGGCTGGCGAAGCTCGGTCAGACCCCCTCTGCGTGCCGCACGCTGGGACTCGAGGCTCGCGGAAAAGCGCGCATTTCCCGCGGGGAGGGCGATGAGGCGGCCAAAGACATCGCACAGATGGTCGTCTTGGCCCGTCTGGAAGGGGCACCCGCCGTCGAGGGTCGCGCGGCCTCTTTCATGGGCAGCATCGAACGCCAAAGAGGCCACCAGGCCGATGCCCGCCGCTGCTTCGACGCTGCGTTGTTGCTGCACCGCCAGGCCGGCGACCGGCGAATGGAAGGCAGAACGCTTTCGAACATGGCCGCGCTGCTCGATGAGCTCGGCCAGGAAAAGGAAGCGCTCGCCACGTACCAGCGGGCGCTCGAGATTCACCGCGAGGTCGGCGATCGTCGCTACGAAGGAATCACGCTCTTGAACCTCGGCGTCCAGCAGCAGAACCAGAGCCTGTTTGCCCAGGCCAAAGTGAACTACCAGGCGGCACTGGCGATTCAGCGCGAGCTGGGCAGCCGAATTTCCGAAGGAATCGCGCACGTGAACCTCGGGGACCTCAACCGCGACCTCGAGCAGGGTCCCCAGGCCCTCGCGCACTACAAAAGCGGTCTCGAGATCATGCGGGAAGTCGGCAGCCGCTACCTGGAAGGGGTCACGATCGCGTCGATGGCGTCGCTGTATCAAGAACAGGCCAATTTCGAAGCGGCCCACGTGCGATACGTCGAGGCGCTGCGTGTGCTGCGAGAGGTCGGCAATCGCCGCTATTGCGGCCTGGTCCTCGCCGGTCTGGCTGCCGTCGATGCGTGCTTGCTTCGACCCGCCCAGGCCCAGGAACAGCTTGCGGAAGCGACCCAGATCCTCAACGAAGTCGGAGACCAGAATCTCCTCGACGCCCTCGACATTTACCGGGCTCATGTCGAAATTTCTGCGGCGATGGCGGCGGGGTCCGGGGCCGAGGCCCGGCAGCTCGAGGCGCAGGTCGAAAAGCGCGTTCAACGGGCCGAGCGCTCGTCCGCTCCCAACGAGCTTCATCCGGCAGGAATGCCTTCGCCGGCCCAGAGATCCGAGCAGGTTCGTGCGGCGTTGCGATCGCTTCGTGCCGCGATGCGCCGTTCGAGGCACCCGGTTCGGAGCAAGACGTGAGCCCTAAGCGCAGTCCGCTCTCAGAGCTTTCGGTCGTGTTGCTGCTGATGTTCGCCGTCCTGGTTCCCCGGCTGATCGTCTTTGGCGTCAACGAAAACTTCTACGGCGATTCGGTGATGCGCGCAGAGCTCGGCGGGCGCTGGGCCGAGCGTCCGCGGGTGATTGGCTCGTTTGATCAAGGCGGGTACCAGTTCGGTCCTCTGCACATCGTCGTGCTCGGCCTTCTCACCCGGGCAGGAGGCTCTCGAGAGAACGTCGGGCGCTGGTTCAGTCTCTTTGCCGCCGTGCTCTCGGTCGTTCCGCTCTACGCGTTCACGCGGCGAAGCTTCGACCGCAAAGCAGCGATCGTCGCGTGCCTGGGCCTGGCTGCCTGGGGGATGCACATTCAATTTTCGACCACTGCGGCCAGTGAGTCCTTGAGCCTTCTTCTGGTCCTCGCGACGGTGGCCTTGTTTGCGAAAGCGGTGCGGGAAGACCATCGACCCTCGCTGCTCGCCGCCGCCCTGGTCTTCAACCTCGCCTGCGCTACCCGCTACGACGTGTGGCTGTGGGCCCCGATGCTCTGCGCGGCGCTCGCGTTGAAGGGGCGGATCAAATGGGCGGTCCTCTTCCTCGTCCTCGGCCTGGCCTTCCCTCTGGCCTGGTCCTTTGGAAACTGGGGAGACCGCGGCGATCCTTTTTTTCCGTTTCGCTTCATCGACGACTACCACCGACGTTGGTTTCTCGATGGCGAGCAGCTGTGGGGAGCGACCTATTATCGTCTGCAGAACCTCGCCTTCTGGCCGGCCATCGCGCTGTTCACTTTGAGCCCCCTGGTTGCCGCAGGCGGAATGCTGGGCGTGTGGCGTGCCTGGCGTGAGAGAGCGGATTTGCGCTGGCTGGTCGCGCTGATCGTCGTCCCCACGATCCTCTTCACTTTTCGAAGCACCATCACCGGCAGCTTCGTTCCGGTGGGGCGGTTCGCAGTGAAAGAAGTCGGGTTGCTGTTGCCCTTTGTCTGGTTTGGCTTTCAATGGCGTCCGCTCGAGAAGATCCGGCCGGGCCTGGGGGTGGCCGCTGCGGCACTGGCCGTCGGGTTGCCTTCCTTCGTGGGCGCATTCACCCTGCATCGGGAAGGCAAGTGGGAAGATTCTTTGCGGCCGGTGAGCCCGGTCTCCACCAACCCGGTCGAGCTGATGCGCGTCGCCCGCTTCCTCGCTCGCGAAGTGAACGCTGGGGGAGAATCGGTGATCCTCGACACCGATGGGCAGTACCGCGATCTACAGCTCGCCTTTTTTTCGGGCCTGCCCGAAGACCGCCTCGCGCGGTACCGCTGGGAGATTTTTCCCCAACGCCTTCAGACCGCCCAACCCCGGTACCTGGTCCGAATTGAAGGGGGCGGTCTCGAAGCAGTCACCGCGCGCGTAGGGCGAACTTTGGCGTTCAACGGCTGGCAGTTCACCGAGCTCGACGGGTTCACTGCGCCCTTCCACGTGTACCGCCGCGAGAAGCCGTGACGAAACGTCAGTGGGCTCGCTTTCGTCTCTTGTGGAACTGCACCTGCCACTGATGGACGGCGGCGTTGTGGCAGGCGAGATCGGGGCAAAAAATGTGGGTCCCGTCATTGCGCGAGACGAAGAACAGGTCGTCGCACTCGATTGGATTGAGGGCGGCGGCAATCGCGGCTCCCCCGGGTGAGGCGATGGGCCCGGGAGGCAGACCTTCCGTCATGTAGGTGTTGTACGGGTGCTCGGTCAGCAAGTCGGCGCGGGTGATGTTCTTCGAGTACCGACCCTTGAGCAGCAGCATCGCGTAGATGACCGTGGGGTCGGTTTGAAGCTTCATCTTCAGCTTGAGGCGGTTGTGAAAGACGCACGAGATTGTCGGCCGCTCGTCAGCCGCGCCGGTTTCCTTTTCGATGATCGAGGCGAGGGTGACGGCCTGGAGGAGATCCAACTCGATGCCAGGCTTCCGGCGCGCAGCTTTCACCTGTTCCACCGTGCTCGAGGCCATTCGCTTCAGCACCCCCTCTTCGTTGGCGCCGCGTGGGAACGCGTACGTGTCGGGGTAGAGAAAGCCTTCGAATGAATCGGCTGGAACGCCGAGCTTCCGTGCGACGGCTGCGTTGGCGGTCAGCTGCTTCAGGGTGGCCAGGCTCAGCTCGAGCCCGGACGACGCGAGAATGGGGAGGATCTCATCGACCCTCAGCCCCTCGGGCACCGTGAAGGGGTACTGCTTGACCTGCCCGGTGGTGATTTTTTCGATCACTTCCCGCGGAGTCAGCGTGCCTGAGAACTCGTACTCGCCCGCTTTCAACTTCGGCCCCAGCTCTTCGCGGCGAATCAACGCGTAGAGAAGGTCCGCACTCGAAACGACTCTTTCGTCGGCCAGCAGGCGCGCAATGCCGCGAGGCGCCATGCCGGCGGGGACGAGGATCAGCTTTTGTTCCGGGCTGCCAAACCCCGTCGCCGCGTAGGCGGTCAGACGCTGCTCCCTCAAATACCAGAACGCCGCACCCCCGACCGCGGCCACCCCCAGCACCGCGAAGAGGACCCAGACCCTCTTCCTCACTCGTCCTCGCTCTTCGTTTGGGAATCGAGCCAGCCCTGGAGGATGAGGCAGGCCGCGACCTGGTCGATGACTTCCTTTCGCTTCTTCCGCGAGACGGACGCCTCGATCAGCGACCTCTCGGCTGCAACGCTGGTCAGGCGCTCGTCCCAGTACACCACCGGAAGCTGCGCCTGCTCGGCCAACGCCTCGCCGAACTTTCGCGCGTGCTCGGCGCGCGGCCCCTCGCTGCCATTCATGTTCAGCGGGAGCCCGACAATCAGCCGCACCACGTCTTGTTCTGCAATCAGCCGGGTCAGCTCGTGCAGATCCGCGCGCAGGTTGGTGCGGCGCACCGTGGTGATCGGGTGGGCGCTGAAGCCCAGCTCGTCCGAGACCGCCACCCCGACCGTCTTTGTTCCCACGTCCAGGCCCATCGTCCGCATCGGGGCAATCTACCGTTCCAGACGCCACATCTCAGGACGCAGATGGGGTCCGACGGACAAGCGCCTGAATTGAGGCAAATCCTTCTTGGCCCCGCAGCTGCTCAAGCGTCCCTCACCGCATCCCGCGGGAAGAACCCATACGAGGGCAGGAATGAGCGACGCAATCAGTAGCAGTGGAGCAGGAGGCGGGTCGAATTCCATGGGCATGTTGCAAGGCCTTCTGGATCCCCTTGGACTCTTCCCGATGATTTCCAAGCTGTTCAAGGGCGGCGATGCCAGCACGATGTCCGATCTCGGCAAGTCCGAGCTCAACAACGTCGGCACGTTCAGCGATCCGGGAACCACGCCTGGAGCCGACGGGGCTTCCGGCGCGCCCCCGACTTCCTACTCAGCGAACCAGGACCAAAGTCAGGCGGCCGCCGGGTACGCGGATGCTGCCAGGAAAGCGGCAGAGCAGGCAGAGATCGTGAAGGACAGGCAGCGACAGCGAGACGCTGACGATGCAGCTCACAACACCGGTGTGAAAGACGTGCCCAAACAGGATGACGAGAAAACGAAGGGCACGAACACTCTTCCGCATCACAACAAGGTGGTGCCCCAAGATGACGACAAGCCTTCGGGGGCCCCGGGCGAGCAGCATGTTCAGTCGTCTGGAGCCTCTACCGGTGTGATCCAGATCCAGGGACAAGCCCGACCAACGGCACTGGTGACCTTGGTCGAGCAGCGGGCTCAGTCGTCTTCGGCCGACACCGGCGTGACCCAGACAAAAGAACAAGACCAGACAAAACCCGCAGGAACGACCCCGGGAGAGCAGCGTGCTCAGTCGTCATCCGCCGCCACCGCCGGGGTGCAGACGCTCGCGCAAGCACAGGCAAAAGCTGCGGAAGCCAGGGCGAAGGAAGTCGAAGTCATCAGAACTGTCGTTGCCAACTTCCAGGTCTTCGACTCCCTGGACGTCGTGGGGGGGGACGGGAAATTCGACCCCGGTAATCTTCAAAACCTCGCGCACAACTCCAAGTACTCGGATCGAATTCAGAAAGCCGCGCAGTACCTGCTGGACCACCCCGAGGTGATGGAAAAGATGGCGGTCATCAGCACTGGAGGAAACGACCAGGTCAACATCATGGGAATTTCCCAATATTTGAAGAAGCTCATTGACGAACAGGACAAGGAAATCAAAACCCTGCCCCCCCCTTCGAGTGGAACGGAGACACCTCCCGGCTCCGGTGCTCCTTCCGGCCAAGACCCAATCACCGGCGGCCCAGCAGGGGGCTCAACCCCCGTGGAACCCCCGAATCAGCCGCAGGCCAAGACGCTCGACGAGGCGCTCGCGAATATTGGCAATTCGATGGATGCCAAAGAGAAAGCCCTGATTGCTGTCTTGAACAGCTCGACGGCCCTCGCGGGCGACAAGGCCAAGGCTCAGCAGGACTTGATGAAGGTCACGCAGCAGTTTCAGCAGATGTACGCGCTGATCAATCAACTCGCCTCCGCGTTCCACGACATGTCGATGTCTTCAATCAATCACATCAAGTGAAAGCCATGAATGAGCTCAGCCAGGCGGCCGACCCGCAGCAGAAGGGGACCCACCCACTCGCCCTCACTTTGCTTGCGCTCGCGAATGGCGAGACGACCTGGGCCGAAGTCGAAGGCTTGACCTTCGAAGACGCCAAGGCAATTGCTCAAATTGGCTGCGACCTCGCGGCAGGCGGGCGATTGGACGAAGCCCGCATCGTCTTCGAAGGGCTGGTCGCAATGAATCCGCGCGACTCGGCCGCCCACGCGGCGCTCGGGACGGTCTACCAGAAGCTGGGCCGCATCGAGCAAGCCCTGGCTCAGTACACCGCTGCCCTCTCGGGTGACGCTGCGAACCCCGTCGCCCTGGCCAACCGGGGCGAGCTTCGGCTCAAAGCCGGCGATCGCCTCGGCGCGGACGATTTGGCGCAGGCGGTGGCCGCGGATCCCCACGGCGAGACTTCCGCCGGTCGTCGGGCTCGTGGCCTCGTGAAGGCCATCACCCTGGGGACGATCAGGCCCGTGGGCAAAGCCAAAGTCGCCGACCCACGCTAACGAAAACGAGGGCGCGGGAGTGGGGGACTTCCGAAGACCTCGCCGAGTCGGCGGGTAGTGGTTGCAACGCTACCCGCCCTCCGGTTTCGGCTTCATTGAATCGCCGCGAGTCGTTCGCGAATCGGGGGGTGGGACCAACTCTTCAATACCGCCCACCGGGGAGGGTCCGGATCGGTCTTGTTGATTCGGGCCACTTTGATCAGCATCTGGCGAAAAGCCTCGACATCACCGGTGAGCTGCAGCCCGAACTGATCTGCGTCCAGCTCACGCTGTCGACTGAACGCTGCGCTGACAGGAGCCGCGGCGACGGTGGCCAACCAGAAGACCACGAAGATCAGCGGAAGCGTTCGAATGTCCGCCCGCTCTTTCACGCCCCACCAGCCCCTCTGGGCGACGGCTCGAAACAGCACTTCGATCAGATACAAAAACGCGAGCAGACACAGCGTCGACGCGAGCTGACCCAGCCACTGTCTTTCGTGAATGTGTCCCGCCTCATGACCCACCACAGCGAGAATTTCCCGGGTGTTGAGCTCTTTGAGCAGCGCGTCGTTGAGCACGATGGTCCGGGTCGGACCTTTGCCCGCGAAATAGGCCTGCACCCGCACCGTCTTGCTCAGCGTTTTTTCGACCACCACTTCTTTGAAGTCGACATTCGCTTTGCGCATCAGCGCGGTGATCTCTTCCCGCAGCTCTCCTTCGGGCAGCGGGGTCTGGTCGAAATAGATTCGTGCCCGGTATGGGTCCAGGGCTGCTGAAAATACCAGGGCGATCGCGCCGACAATTCCGATCACCAGCCACCATCTTGGCAGTCGCCTCGCCAGCCCGAACATTCCAAACGCGAGCGCCACCAGCGGGATCATTCCGAGCGCCAGGGACTTCAGCTGATCCCACCCGTAGCTGCTCAGGCTCTGGGTCGACATTCCGAACCGATGTTCGTGAATGAACTCGAAATAGAAATCCAGAGGAAGAAACGCCAACATACTCCCCAGCTCGAGGACGACGGTGAACAGCAGCGCGGTACCCCAACCTGAACCGCCCCAGATTCGATCCAGCGCCCGCCTTCCCGTCATCGCTCGGGCCCCAAAGGGGTCCAGGCGCGCCGTCACCCGGCTGGACCACGCGTAGAGCGGAACCACCCAGAACCGCAGCGCGAGGGTCCAGAGCAAGAGGCTCAGCCCGTCGTAAGCCAGCCCAAACGCGTAGAGCGGATCTTTGTAGGCACGAATTTCAGCCAGCGCTTCGGGACTGAAAATCGCGTCGATCACGTGAACGGCTTTTAACTGAAAAGAGCTGCCTCAGCCGCGGGGGACCCTGGCCGGGGGCGACGTTTCTTCTTCGGCTTTTGCGTCCGCGAGCAGCATGTCTTTCATTCGCTTCAGACTTTCGCGGGTTTTCTCGACGAAGGGGCTCGAGGCTCCGATGCGCTCGGCCGCTTCGAGCGTCCGTTCGTACACCGTGATCGCCTTGGTAATCAGGATCCGGATCTTCTTGCGCAGCTCCTGACTGTAGACGCTGCCCTCATCCTTGCTCAGCTCGGTGGGGGCGGGGGCGTGCATCATGTGCTCGTACAGGTTTTCGTACAGGCCGCCGATCTGCGCGCCCGCGGCCGTCGCCCAATAGCCATTGCCGATTCGAATCGCGCGCAGGTAATGACCCTGAGCCGACAACAAGAGCTCGGCTTTGTACTCGACGTCTTTTGCCAGCTGGTCGCTGGTCTTGTTCGCGTCGAGCGTCACCGCCTCGTAGTGAATCCGGTAGATCTCGCCCATGAAGAACTGCGCTTGAGCCGGGAAATACTCGTCGACCAGGTCTTTGTCCGGAAGGTCCTGCCAGGTGCTCATCACCTTGCGCAGCGTCGACTCGGCCAGATCCGGTTGGCCGCTTTCCAGCTCGCAGATGCCCTGCTGCACCCGGGCTTCCATCCGTTTGTTGATCGGCAGGTCACCGCGCGCTCCGATCACCTGCAAGACCGCCACCGCTTCTTCAAAACGGGCCTGGTGGTACAGCGTCTCAGCCAACCGGAACGCCGCATCGAGCGAATCGCCCGTGCCTTTTGCCGGGTCCGCCAGTTCCAGAAACCGCTGGTGGGCCTCTTCCCAGAGCTTGAGTTTTTCGAGCGACAGCCCTGCGTTGTAGAGCGCCGCCCGGCGATGAATGCTGTTGGGGTGAAAGTCCGCCAGCCGGCCGAAGTACCGCGCCGCCTGTCCGAAATCGTCTGACGCGAAGTACGAAGTTCCTCCGGCGAACAGCTCTTCCGCGTTCAGCTTCTCGAGCGCGAGATCTCCGGTGATCACGACTTCGTCGAACTTCACTTCGTGTTTTCCGTCGACGGTCGAGACCGTCTTGACGTGAGTACAACCGAAGAGAACCAGAACTGGCGCAATCCACAGCTTGCTTCGGTTGGACACGGTTTTTACCCTCGAGTCCTCGACTGACAGCCCCTTCACCGCGCCAGTTCCCAAACGGCGATTCTAACGGGGGGAGGCCGGCGGTTCGATGTGCGCTTTTCCGAACAGGTACTGCGACGTGTTCCAGAGGCTTGTGAGGTCATGTACGTCCAGCTCGAATCGGGGAATCAGCACCAGCGGAGTGGGGGCACACAACTCGGCCAGGCGAGCCACTCCCTTCGCGTCCTGCATCGCCAACTGGTCGTTCTCGTTCAGCGTCGCTTCAACCCGCTTTCGCAGCTCTTCGGGAAGGCGCTTGGCCTGGGCCCAGAGGGCAGGGGGCACGGGAGGATGCACCCGATTCACCACCACGGCCGCGATGTTCAGATGATTCTGAAGCAAGGTGGTGTGGAAGAAAATGGCCTCGTCCAGCCGCTCGGCCATCGGGGCGGTCACCAACACGAACGCGGTCGTCTCAGCCTCGAGCAGTGCGCGCGTCTGGTGCGCCCGTTCGCGGAAGCCCTCGTACATCGAGCTCATGTGGAGCATGAAATTCGCCAGCTCGTGCAGGGTCTCGGTGCCCGTAAATTTCGAGATCGTCTTCGCGACGTAGCTCGAGCCCAGATTGAAGAGCTTCAGCCCAATCTTCCCCGCCGCCAGGGCGGGAGTCAGCAGCCACTTGGCCGCGTCGTTGTCGAGAAAATCGAGAATTCGATTGGGCGCATCGAGAAAATCCAGCGCGTGGGCCGTTGGAGGAGTGTCGAGCACGATCAGTGGGTAGCCGCGCTGCATCCTCAGCTCGCAGAGCTTTTCCATCGCGATGTATTCTTGCGAGCCCGCCAAGGCCGTCGACAACGATTGGTAGAACCGGTTGCCGAGGATTTTGTCGCGCTTGTCCGGTGGAGCGCGCTGCTCAATCAGATCGTCCCACGCGCGCTTCATGTCCAACATCATCGCGTGCATCGGCGCCCGTGGTTGTTGGCCCGAGGCCTCGGCCAGAATCGTGTCCGGAATGCGGGTCTCGGCGTTGCCGAGCTCGGCCAGACCCAGCGAGTTGGCCAGCCGCTTCGCGGGATCAATCGTGCAGACCAGAGCTCCTTTCCCCTCGACCGCCGCCCGCAAGGCGAGGGTCGCGGCCACGGTCGTCTTTCCGACTCCCCCGGGGCCCACGCAGAGCACCACATTGCTTCTGCGCAGCGCGTCTTGAATTGGATTCACTTCGGCCCCAGGTGGCCGCTGATCTCTTCAATCGCCGCGCGACCGAAGGTGGGGGTGAACAAACGCGGCACCTTCAAGACCGGGGTCCCCAGCGCCTCGAGCCGCTGAACCGCAGACAGCGAAAGCCTGGCGCGCGCCTGGTGGGCAAGCGCCAGTTCCTGAAGAGCTCCCCTGGGAAGCTGCTCGATGTCGGCCGCCGAGAAGCGCATCGGAATGAAGGCGTTGACCACCACCAACTGGGGCTGAATCTGAACCCGGTCTTTGAGCGCGGCCGCGAGCTCAATCGTCTCGTTGATCGGCATTTCTTCAGGCAGCGAGACCAGCACCGCAGCCGTCATCGACGGGTCCACCAGGAACTCGCGCATCCACCTTGCGTCGTTGGCGAGCGCGCCCGGTGGAACGGTGTCGAGGACGACCTTGGGCACCGAGAAGAACGTGATCGCGTGACCGGTCGACGGCGCGTCGATGATGATCCGCTCGAACCGCCAACTGCCATCGGGGCGCTTCTCTTTGAGGTGGAACAGAATCTTCCCCAGGATCACCAGTTCCTGCAGCGAAGGGACGAAACGCAGAAAGTAACGCACCAGCCGATTTTCGAAGACCGCGTTGTAGATGCTCTCGAACTTCAGGGTCATCAGCGCGTACTCGCGCATCGCCTCCTGCGGCTTTACGTCCACCGCCCAGAGGTTCTCTTCGAACGACGTAATCTGGGCCCCCGTCTCGGGTCGTCCCAGCAGTCCCGCGACGCGCTCGCGCGCATTGACCTCGCACACCAACGTGCGCTGGCCGGCTCGGGCGCTCGCCAGTGCCAGCGCCGCCGCGACCGTGGTCTTGCCCACGCCGCCTTTGCCCGTGACGATGATGAGTCGCTTGTCGAGGAGAACTGGAATCACAGTGACTTCTCGAACCTTGACACGCTCGAACGTGGAGATCAGCATCTGCGCGCCCATGCTCACTAACAACCCCGTGATGAAGAAGCTGGTGGCGACCGGCGAAGAGCGAATCGGAAAGATCGCTCAACAGTTGCTCTCCAACGAGAAGTTCGTGGGCGCGGTTCAAACGCTCGTCTCACGCACCCTGACGGCCAAGGGCACGCTGGACAAGAGCCTGCGCAGCGCTCTGTCGGCGATGAACCTGCCTTCGACCGGTGACCTGGAAATCTTGCGTGAGAAAGTCGACGAGCTCGAGCGGCTGCTCTCGTCAGTCGAGGGGAAAATCGATCAGATGATCGAGAAGAAGAAGTGACAGTTCGCCGCATCGCCTTCATCAACGAGAAGGGCGGCACCTGCAAAACGACCCTGGCCGTAAATACGGCTGCCTGGTTTGCGCAGAAGAAGGGCCTTCGGGTGCTGTTGATTGATCTCGATACCCAGGGTCATGCCGGCAAGTCGCTGGGCATCGACGTGCGCTCGCTTCCGACCAATGTCTTCCACTGGCTGACCAACACCAACGTGTCGCTGAAAGACGTGGTGCGTCCGACCGCGATTCCCAGCCTTTTCGTAGTTCCTTCGTACAAGCAGATGGCCAATTTTCCGCTGCAGGTCGCAAACCAGGTCGACCGCGACGTGCTGCTGCGTGAACGGATGAAAGAAGTCGAAGACGCAGGCTACGAGCTGATCGTCTTTGATTCTCCGCCGTCGCTTGGGCTCACCACCACGAACATTCTGCTCGCCGCGACAGAGGTCGTGGTTCCGGTGGCGACCACCTATCTGGCGCTCGATGGTTGCGCCGAGATGAGCGAGACGGTGCGCAAGGTCTCCGAGAAGGACAACCAGGCGCTCTACATCTCGCTGGTGGTCCCGACGCTCTACCGAAAGACCGCCCTGGCCGATGAGGTGCTCGAGCGGCTCGAGCGCTATTTCCCCGGCCGGATGGCGCGTCAGCCGCTGGCGCTCAACGTGGCCATCGACGAAGCGCAGAGTCACGGGAAGACAATCTGGGAGTACGCCCCCTGGAGCCGAGGCGCCACGCTGCTTCAATCGGTGGCCGAAGACGTAGACGCTGCCGGCAGACGCACTGCGGTTCCCTGAAAACCGGGTCCCCCTTCGGAACTAGCCCTTCTTCTCTTCCAGCGCGTCGAGTTTCTTTTCCAACGCTTCGATGCGCTGCACCAACGCGCCCAGATCGCGGCCCAGGGCAGGAAGGTTGCCGACGACGTTGTCGACCACTGCTTTCACCCGCTCGTCGACCTTCTTCTGGAAGTCTTCCAGCGCTCTCTGGCTGCCCTTGAGCAATTCGACCGGTGAGAGATTCTGACCCGAGGGGACTTCGACGTTCGACTTGTCGCCCGTTCCGTCTTCGCGACCCAGCAGCTTATCGAGCCGCGACTCGGCCTCTTCCCTGATGCTGGTGACGCGGGGCGTGACGCTCTTGATGAACTCGGAAATCTGCTCGCCCGGGCGACGAATGATCTCGCGCAACACCGACAGCGGCATCCGGGTGGTCTTCTTTTCTTCTTCGAATACGATCTGCGCCAGCGTGACTGAGGTGAGGTCTTCCTTGGTCCGGTTGTCGACGATTTTCACCTCGACGCCCTGCTTCACCATCTCGGCGATCTCATCGAGCGTGACGTAGCGACTCTCGACCGTGTCGTAGAGCTTGCGGTTGGTGTACCGCTTGATCACCTTGGGCTCGGAAGCCGCTTCGTCGCTCATGTTGTGGGTGGAAGCGCACTCGAAATTGACGCGCTGCGCGAACGCGAATAGCACCGGGGTGTTTGACCCGCAAGGCTATAGTCCCCGGGCCGCCGGCCATGATCGTCAAATGCGAGCAGTGCCAGACACGGTTCAAGATCCCCGACGACAAGGTCACTGAGAAAGGGGTCAAGGTCCGCTGTACCAAGTGCCAGCACACCTTTCGGGTGAAGCGGGACGGAACTTCCTCGCCCGCCGGCCAATCGCAAGGCGCGATGCCCGCCCTTCAGGTCGCTTCGGTCCCCAAGTTGGTGGACGATCCTTTCGCCGCGTTCGGCGCAGCGAGCGAAGAGGACGTAGGTGAAGCGACCCGGCCCGGGATGTATGCGATGGGCGTCGAAGCCTCGCGCCACGCCGAACCGCCGCTCCAGCCTTCCTTCGCGGCCCAGAGGGCACTGCCGGCCCATTTGTTCGACGAACCGACCCGGGTGGGCGCTTTTCCTTTTCCTCCTCCGGGCCGAAAGGGTGTGCCCGACGAGGTCACCCACCGGTCTTCTCCGTTCGACTTTGCCGCTGCGCTGGGAGCAGCCGAGCCGTCCGCCCCGCCGCCTCCCTTCGACTTTGCCGCGCCCCCCGTGCCCGAGCCGCCCACCCAATACGAGGCGCCAGCGGCGCGCGCGCAACCTCCGGTTCCCTTCGACCCCTCGCCGGACAACGACCCCTTCAACAGCATCGACTTCGGCGGGGGCGCGCTGACGACCCCCAACGCGCCCATCGTCAAAGAGCCCGAAGCGCCCTCGGTCTTCGGCGACGGCGGCGGAGATTTTTTCGCAGCCGCAGAAGAGCCTTCTGTGACGCAGAACATTCGGCCCGATTCCCTGGGGCTGAGCGAAGAGGGGGAAGTCGAAGCAGACACCAGCCAGCGTGCCGCGCTGTTCGACATGCCGCCTCCCGAGCCCAATCGGCCGCCCGAGACCTTTGATTCCCCCAGTCCCGAGGTGGGCCCGGCGCCGCTGGCACTTCCCCGCCGCGACAGCGTTCCGTTGGGAAGAATCACGGCTCCCGAGTTGTCGGTCGAAGCGATTGCGCCCAGGCGAAAGCTCGGGGGCATGATTCTCAACGTGGCCATCGCCTCGATGCTGGTGAGCCTGTTGACGGTGATCGTCACCGTCTACCTCAGCGAAGGAAAGGTGGAACTGGCCTCGTTCAACCTCGAGCGACTCAAGGCAACTTTCACCGCGCCGACCGATTGGGCCGCACTCGACATCTCCAACGGCCTGTATGAAACGCGGGCCGGAAGGCCGGTGTTCTTCGTGCGCGGGGAAGTGAAGAACCGCAGTGGGAAGGCCACCCGGGCGAAGGTTCGCGCCGAGATTCTCGATGGGGACAAAGTCATTCGCCACGCCGACGCGTGGATTGGTGCGGCCCCCACGCCAGAAGACCTGTATTTGATCTCGGTCGCCGATGACGTCGAGCGGTTGTTGCAGAAGCTGGAAAAGTCAGCCGCTGAAGTGATGCCGAACGAAAAGCGCGGCTTTCTGGTTCCGTTCTTCGAGTACCCACCGGACCTGAAAGGTTTTCGCGTCAGGGTGACGGTGATCGAGTCCGATCACAAAGAGACCGCGGCGCGCTGACGATGACGGGCGACGACGACGCGCAGAAGGTGGTGCGTCGACTTCATGCCCTGGGCGGCGGCCCGGAAGTGATGCGCAAAGCCGCAGCGCGATTGCTGGGCCGGCTGGCTCCGACCGATGCCACCTTGTTGCTGGGGCAGGTGATTCGGCTCTCGCGGGGCGGGTGGGAACCGGCCGCCGGGGTCCTGCCGGCCTTCACCCGCGCGCTCGACATGGAAGCCGCCCAGATTCCGTACGCGACCGCGCTGCGTCGCATCGCAGCCCTGCAGGATCTCGACGAGGTCGAGCTGCTGTTTACCGATGCTCCAGCCCAGCGCGAATACGAGCTCGAAGCGGCCAAGCGGGCCGACCTGAAGCTGTTCACCCAGCCGCTGGGGCGTCTGAAACAAATGGCTCGCCTGACCCGAAACCCCGACGAGTTGTCGAAGCTCGCCGTCGCGACGGACCCTTCCGTGATTCGCAACGTCCTCATCAATCCACGCCTGACCGAAGCCCTGGTCGTGCGCATCGCGGCGCGGCGGCCGGCGCGCCCCGAACCGCTGGTGGAGATCTGGAAGTCCGCCCGCTGGTCGGTTCGCCCCCTGGTCCGCAAGGCGTTGGCCTTCAATCCGTACTTTCCACCCGAAGTGGCGGCAAAGATCGTCCCATTGCTTTCGGAAGCCGAGCTGCGCGAGCTCACCGAAGATCGCGCCGTGCATCCGGTTCTTCGGGAACAGGCCAGGGTGTTGCTGCTGCCCCACTTGAAGGTCCCGTGACTCTGCGGCGCATTGACGGGCCCTGTCCGCTCTCGCAGTCGGTGCTGTGGCGATGGCAGCGGCGTTTCTACGAAGAGCGGGGGCCGACCGCGTTCACTTCCGGCGTGGTTCCGTGGCGCATCACTTCGTGCCTGTTGCTCGCCTCGGCCTATGCCGATGCAGCCATCGCTTTCGCGCGCGATCTTCCGGGCCCGCTTCAAATTCTCGAGTTGGGCGGCGGCCTGGGGCGAATGGCGTTTAACCTGATGCGCGCACTGGACGAGCGCAGCGTGCCGTTTCACTACCATTTTACCGATGCCTCGGCCGCGAACGTCGAAGCCGTCGCGCAGCATCCCCAGCTTCGAGCGCGGCTCGACGAAGGCCAACTGTCGCTGCAGCAGCTCGACGCCCTGGCTCCCCACGGGCTTTCACTGCCCCCGGGCCCGACTGTGGTGGTGGCCAATTACCTGTTCGATTCGCTTCCTCACGAGTGTTGGCGCTGCGAGGCAGGAACGGCAGTCGGGCAAGAAGTAGAGGTGTGGGCGGCGGGGCCCACGGCTTGCCTCGAAGACAGCGACTGGAAGTTCATCGACGGTGCAGCGCGCCCGCCGCCTGCAGTGGTGGGGTATGCGGCTCACCTCGGCTCGGGGCGCTTCCTCTGGCCCAGTGGGGCGATCGCCTGCATGCGGGCCATTGCCGGGCCGCTTCGGCGGCCTCACCTTTGGCTGGTGGCGGACAAAGGGCCCGCGGCGCTGGCCCAGTTGAGGGGGAGGGACACTGCGAGCCTGGCCCGCCACGGCTGCATCTCGGCGTCGGTCAACTTCGATGCCTTGCGCGCCTGGGCGGGCTGGCGCGCGTTCTTTGCTCCCCAGCTGCCCGAGATGCGTTTTGGCGCCTATGCCCTGGTTCAAGGGCTCGGCCGCCGCTCGGTGCCTGCCCTCGCCCGTGCCTGGGGCGAATCGACCGGGCTCAATCTGGCATTGCAGGCCGAGATTCTGCTCGAGGAGCTGGGCGCGGAGCCCGCGGTCACCGTGCCCCAGCTGCTGCAGGCCCTGGCCTTCACCCGTTTTGATCCCGACGCGCTGTTGCGCTTGTCGGCGCGCTTTCGGGAAAAGCTCTCGGCTCAAACGCCGGCTGGGCAGGTCGCCGCGTTGGTGCTGGCGCTCGAAGAGACCTGGAACAATCGATTTGTGCTTCCAGAGCCGCACGATCTGGCCTTCGAGATTGCGACGGTGCTTCACCGCGCAGGTCAGCTTTCAGCAGCGGCCACCCACTACCGCCTTTCGATCGACTTACGGGGGCCTCACGCGACGACCTACTTCAATCTGGCCCTCTGTCTGTTGGACCTGGGAAAGCAGTCCGAGGCACGCACGGCTCTGGAAGGAACTTTGGTGGTTGATGCCGCGCATCCCCGGGCGCGCGCCCTGCTCCTGGCCACGGGCTAGCGGCGCTTGTTCTCGTCGATGATCTGCGCGTCTTCGATCGGCGTGTTGCTGTTCCCGTTCAAGCGAGAGGTCGGCTTCACTTCGATCAGGTCGTCGCCCTTCGAAGCCTTCTTGAAGGAATAGACGAACTTCCCAATCGCGTTGCCCAGCGAGCCCATTCGGGACGCTGAAAAGATGATCAGAATGATCACAGCGAGCATCACCAACTCGCCGTAGCCAATTTTCATAGCGACACGAAGTCACAAAGCGCGTCCCCACGCAACACACAGCTCCCTTGACGCACGCGTGGCTGCGCGACAAACGAGTCCGATGCTGATTCTCGGCCACCGCGGTGCCAGCGCTGCCTTTCCCGAGAATACGCGCGAAGCCTTTGCCGCCGCCGTCGAGCAGGGGGCCGATGGAGTCGAGCTGGACGTGATGCGCTGCTCCTCGGGCGAGCTGGTGGTCTGCCACGACGATGACCTGCTGCGACTGGCCCAGAAGGCCTGGGTGGTGGAACGCACGCCCTGGTGGAAGCTGAAGCGGGCCGACGTGGGAACCGCGCTCGGCTTTCGGCCCGCCCGAATTCCACTCTTGGAAGAGGTCTTCGAAGCACTGCCCAAAGCCTCGTTGCTGAACGTGGAGCTCAAGTGCGACCGGGCCGACGACCGCGGTTTGGCCCTCGAAGTCGGGCGGCTGATCGACCGCCGCAACGAATTCGATCGGGTCCTCGTCTCGAGCTTCAACCCCTTGTGCCTGCTGCGACTGGCCCGATCGTTTCCTTCGGTACAGCGGGGGTTGCTGATCGACCCAGAGCGTCGCTGGTTCAGCCAGGCGTGGCTGTGGCAGCCCCTGGTCGGCCGCGACGCGATTCACCCCCATCATTCTCAGTGCACCCCCGAGCGGGTCGGCTTCTGGCACCGACAGGGGTTGAAGGTCGCCACCTGGACTGTCGACGATGGGCAGCGCGCGCGGACGCTGGCTCAGATGGGAGTCGACCTCTTGATCACCAACCGCCCCGCGGAAATGCGGGCGGCGCTCTAGAAGTCGAGGCCGAGCGTGAGGTTGATTGCCAGGACCGAAGGGACCTCGACCTGGAGCCCGGTGCCTCCCGCCGCGACGGGTTTGTCGAGGAAGCTGCCGATCACTGAGTAGGACACTTCGGCGCCGATGATCACCACTCCTCCGATGAAGCGGGCACCGCCGTAGAAGCGATTATGGGAATTGTTGAGCGCCTCGAGCGTGTCGAAGACGTAGATGTCTTTGAACTGTTCCTGTGGATTGGTCGAGGGCTTGTCCGATTCGGCCAGGGTGCGACCGGGGTGGAAGTCGACGTTGCCCGTCGAGGCGCCGACGAAGACCAGGTTCCAACCGATGTAGGGGGTCAGGGTCACCATTCCCCCCAGGGCAAACTGTTTTCCCACGCCCAGGTCGACGCCCCCGGCGGTGATGTCGAAGTCGCGGCTGTTGAGGAGCTTGGTGATGTTTCCGCGAACCGCGATGTCGGGCAGGTAGGTGAAGCCTTCATTGACCGCCCATTTCAGCTCGAGGGTGCCGGCTCCCATTCTGCTCTTCTCGATCCACGCCCCGCGGGCACCGAGCTCGAACGAAAAGGGGAGCCCCTTGCGGACGTGAATGGAAGGAATCCACATCGGCCCCCGGAAGTCTCGGTTCTCGGTGGGCAGCAGCACCTTCTGGTTGCCAAACGACACCACCGACGCCTCGACCGTGAAGGCAAAGCCCGAGTGCCCCAGCGTCTCGGGAGGCGAGAGGTTGACCGAAGTCAGGGCTGCGCCGAGCTGGCGGGCGAAGACCCGGAAGTTGGCGTTGGCGGCGGGCTGGTAGTTGAAGCCGCCCAGCAGCGGGTTCCCGAGGTCCGAGATCCGGAAATCGTAAGGGTCAGCGAAGGCGGCCGGTGCGAGCAGCAGACCGCAAACGCTCGCGAGAAGTCGAAGTCCGCCCATGGCCCCGACGCTATCCGTCGGGGCCGCAGCGATCAATTAATCTACGGCTTGGCCTTGGTCGGAGCGACCGGCGAGGCCTTCTGTGCGACGGCGGCAGGCCGCCGTCGAATGACGACCGTCTTCCGACTGGCGAAGTCCTGGCTCTCGCGGGCCACCACGGTGACGAGGTTGTTGCCCTCCTTCAACGCGAAGTCGGTGGTGAACTTGAGCCGGGCCTCGTCGCCCGCCTCTCGGCTTCGGAAGAATACCTTCTGATCGTTCACCAGCACGTAGACATCGAGCAGCGAAGGGTCGGCGACCACGCCCGATAGAGTGAACCGGTCCGTGTCGGCGACCACCCCGCCCTGCGAGGGGTCCACTGAGAGCGAGATGTCGGGCGGGCTGCGAAGCGCGACGTAGGTCGCGTCTTTGGCTCCCGTGGCCTTGGAACCCTTCGCGTCACGCACGTCGGCGAGCCGCACGAAAGCAAAGCGGTCTTTTTCCCACTCGACGCGGGCGACGGAGCTTCCCCGGGCCAGCTCATTGAGGACCGCGCCTTTGGGCAGCCGGGCGAGGACCCGCGCATTGGGGTCCGCGCTCGCGAGCAGCTCAGACTTGTCGTTGATCTTCACCGCGCCTTTGCGGGCTTCGAACGCCACCGCCGGGGAACCCTCGGCCTCGATCGGGATCACGAGCTTGTCGGCAGTGAACTCTTCGAGCGGCTCATCGATGATCGCCATCCGGAGCCCGAAGTCCGTGCCCACGTAGGCCTTCTTCACCTGCAGATTGAACCGGGCCGTCTTGGTCTCTCCCGGAGCCAGCTCGCCCAGCTTGAAGCGCCCCTTCTCGATGAAGACGTTCTGGTCGGACGCATTCTTGATGCTGGTGAAAGTGTCGAGTGCTTTGCCGGTGCCGGTGTTGGTGACATCGAGCAACAAGGTGATTTCTTCCCCTCGCTGAATGATGCCATCGCCGTTGCAGGCCGCGCAGTCGTCGATCACCTGGTAGTTGAAGCTGAAGGCCGGTCGCGGCAGCTCGGTGAAGGACAGCTCGCTCATCAACGTTTCCGTAAGCAGCCCGCTGTCGTCCTGGAACTTCACCGTCACGCCGTCGCGGCGCGAAGTGAGATCCTTCGGAAGCTTGACCTGAACGCTCCAGGTCTTCTTCTCGCCCGGCTTCACCAGGCCAAAGAGGAACTCGCGTCGATCGAGGAAGCCGTTGTCGCTTTCCGTCCACGCCCTCAGCCGGCGCAGCGGCTCGGTGCCGCGGTTCTCGGCCGTCACGTCCATCTGAACTGTCTCACCGGCGGCGATCTTCCGATCGAGCCCCGGCTTGATGGTTCCGGTCAGCTGCACGTTCTTCGGCGTTTCGCCGGGAGTCCAGTCGAGCCCCAGGGCGCTGATCGCCGAGCCGATGCGGGCCTCTTCAACCTGGCGCTTCTCGGTGATGAACCCCTTACCGGCCTCGAGCATCTTGTCCCGACGCACGAAGGGCGCAGCGATCACGAAGTCACGGGCAAACGACACCTCGAAGTCTTCCTTCACCTCGTCCTGGGATTCCGCATCGAGCTGATCGTCGAGCTCCTCGGCCGCCGTGGGCGGGACCTCAGGAACGTCGGTCAGCGGGTGCTTGTCCTTCCCCTTCACCTTTGGATCTTTGGAGTTGGGCGGTACGGCGGGTTTGGCCGCTTCGGCGACCTTCTCTTTCGGCTCGTCCTTCAGGTATTTGAGCGACTCGGACGGCTTCTCGCGAAGGATTACGTCGCCCCGCTTCTTCACCGCTTCGGCTTTGTTGTTGTTGCTGAAGTGGTGCTCGAGGTCGGCCTCGCCCATCGTCTTGCGGGGCGCGAAGACATCGAGGCGATCTTTGGTCACCCGGGTGGGGATGAGCTCGATGTCGGGGGTGATGCCCACTTCTTGAATCGAGACGTCGCCGGGGGTGAGGTACTTGGCGATGGTCAGCTTGAGCGCGCTGTCGTCGGGGAAGTCGTAGAGGACCTGAACGCTGCCCTTGCCGAAGGACTGCCGACCGATGATCACCGCGCGGTTCAAGTTCTTCAGCGCGCCGGCGACAATCTCGGAAGCCGAGGCGCTGCCCGCATTGAGCAGCACCGCAATCGGGTACACGTCGTCGCCCTCGTCGGCGTGGGCCTTCTTCTCTTCCCGCAGCTTGTCCGAGAAGCCGACCGTCGCGACGATCGTGCCCTGAGAGACAAACAGGTCACTGACCTGAATCGCCTGATCGAGCAGACCGCCGGGGTTTCCCCGCATGTCGAGCACCAGGCCGCGCATCCCACCGGGGCTGCCCTTTTCCCGAGAGCTTGCATCGAGCTCAGCCAGCGCCTGCTGCAGGTGGCGGGTGGTGTTGCCCTGGAAGTTCTTCAGCCGCACGTAACCGACGTTCTGACTGAGCAGCTTCGACTGCACCGACTCGATGTTGATCGTCGCGCGGGTGAGGGTCATCGGAGCCGGCTTTTCCCAGGCCTTCCGTTCGATGGTGATGGTGACCTTCGAGTCGACTGCCCCCCGAAGCTTCGAAACCGCTTCGTTCAGGTCCATGTTCACCGTCGACTCGTCGCCGATCTTCTTGATCTGATCGTCCTTCTTGATCCCGGCGCGGAAGGCAGGCGTCTTGGGCAACACCTTGACCACGGTCAAGTTGCCTTCCTTCATCTGAATCACGAAGCCGAGGCCACCGAACTCGCCTTTGGTGGTCAGCTTCATCTCGCGGTAGAGCTCAGGTCGCAGCAGCACCGAGTGCGGGTCCAGGGTCTGCAGCATTCCGTTGACGGCCGCGTACTCGATTTCGCGCGTGTCCTCGACCGGCCGCATGTTCTTCGAGATGAACTCGAAGACGTCTTTGAGGGTGAAGCTCATCTTCCACAGTGAATCGACCTTGCTGATGTCGAACTGTTTGAGCTTCCCGTTGACGTTGAGCTTCATCACCCCGCTCTCGGCGGTTCCGTCGACCATCACGTCGGGGACGGTCTTCTCGACGTACTCGAGCGCCGAGACCATCATCTCTTTGGGCTTCACCCTCTTCGGGTCGACGTAGTTGTCCTTCACGTAGAGGATGACTTTGGTGAAGACGCGCAGTGCCGAGAGATCGTGTGGCCCCTTGGCAGTGGGTTTGTCGTCCGAATCGAGGCGCGACGGTGCGGCAATGGCCTCAGGCATCGTTAGCGAAAGGGGAGCGCGATCGTTTCCCGCGAGTGCCCACGCTCCAAGGAGCGCAGCAACGAGAAAGATGCGGCGAAGCAAAGTCATGGGGTTCTCGGTGGGAAAATGAAGGGTACAGCCTCGGAAAGCCTAATCACCTGCAACATGGGAAGCCAGAACACCCATTTCGAGCGACAGCGCGCGGAACAGCAGCGTACCGGCGACGACCGCGAGAGGTACGAGAAAGCAGTTGAGCACCGGCAGCCACAGAACCGCATAGAGGGTGGCGCCCATTCCCATCGCCAGAAAGGGTCGCGCCCACATCGCCCTCAAGACGGCTCGAAACGGCATCAGGTGCCGCGCCATCGGGCCGGACAGATATTCCGCACACCCCCACCACATCGCCCAGGCGGCAGAGAGCACGGTGTAGATGAGGCTGCCGGCCCCTGGAATCAGGTTCAGCGGCAGCAAGAGCGCAAAGCCGACCAACATCAACGCCAGCCGGGACAGCGTGTGGCCCAACGACACCAGGGTTCCCTGCACCAGGCGCTTGCAGGAAAGGAGCGGAGCGCTGAAGTTCCCCAGCCGCGCCTCGGTGGCTTCCGACAGGGGGTCTTGCAGCGGAGCGAGCAGGAGGTTTGGGACAGTCAGCGCTCCGATGGCGAGCAGCCCCAGGTACAACAACACCGAGGCCCCCGTACCGGCGGCGTTTCGCCAGCCGCTGCCGGTGCCGACCCAGCTGTCGGCGACCCACCGGGCCAGCGGCCACAAGAAGACGAGAAGGCAGACGAGGGTGACGCCGGTCACGACCGCGCAGAACATCGACAACAGCAACAGGGTAGGGGTGGTGAGCACCAGCTTGAGCGCTCGAAACGGAAGCCCCAGCCCGGTGAAGAAGTCCGAGACCCGCGAGATGGGGGCGGCGACGGGGTTCAGATGCGAGCCGGGCAGCATTCGGGAAGAGACACGTTATAAGAGTCGCCCCATTACATGTCGCTCGACAGCAAGAAGACCGAAGACCGGCCCCTGGCCTCCCTCGAGGAGCTGCTGGAGTACTTCAAATCCGCGGAGCGTCGCGACGGCCAATCGCTGATTGGGCTCGAGCACGAGAAGCTCATCTACCCGGTGGGCAAAGCGACTCCGGTTCCCTACGAAGGGGAGCAGGGCATCGGCGCGCTTCTTCGGTCGTTCGCCGCCAGTGGCTACCAGGAGTACCGCGAGGGCCCGGACCTGCCGGTGATCGCGATGACCCGGGGCCGCGCCGCGCTGTCGCTGGAGCCCGGCGGGCAGTTCGAGCTGTCGGGCAGCCCCTTCAATTCGGCGCGCGAAGCCCACCAGGAAAATGTCGATCACGTCAAGCAGCTGACTGCCAACGCCGCAGGCCTCGGCCTTCGGGTGGTGACGCTCGGCTATCGACCTTTTGATTCCATCGCGAACATGCCGTGGATGCCCAAGAGCCGATATCGGCTGATGCGAGACTCGCTGGGCGCGCGCGGCAAGCTGGCCCACGCGATGATGTTGATGACCGCGACGGGCCAGGTCTCGCTCGACTGGAAAGACGAAGCGGACTGCGCCCGCAAAGTGATGGTCTCGGCGCGGCTGGCTCCGGTGTTGGTCTCGCTGTACGCCAACAGCCCGCTGGTCGAGGGCAAGCCCAGCGGCTACCTGTCGTGGCGCAGCCGGGTGTGGAACGACGTGGACCCGGCCCGCTGCGGCTACCTGCCGGCGATGCTCGATGGCAGCTTCAGCTACCGCGCCTATGTCGAGTGGGCGCTCGATGCGCCGCTGTTGTTTTTGCGGCGCGAGGGGAAGTACCTCAACCCGAAGATCACCTTCCGCCAGCTGATGGCCCACGGCTTCGAAGGAAGCCATGCGAGGCAGGGCGATTGGGTGGACCACCTCTCGACCTTGTTCCCAGAGGTTCGAATCAAGAAGGTGCTCGAGATCCGCTCGGCCGATTGCGTGAGCGTCGAGTTGACCGGCGCGCTCGCAGCGCTGATGCGCGGGCTGCTTTACGATTCGACTGCGATCAGCGAGCTGGAAACGGCGCTCCCGAAGTTGCCCTTGCCCGCGCACCTGGAATTGCACCACCTGGCCCAGCGCGAAGGACTGCAGGGGGTCTTCGCCGGTCGCCCGCTGGCCGCGCTGGCGCTCGAAGTGGTGGAGATCGCCGAACGAGGCCTGAAGCGCCTGGATCCCGCCGACGCCGCGTTGCTTCAGCCTCTGCTGGCGGTCGCGAGGTCCGGAAAGTCACCGGCCCACAAGGTGCTCGAAGCTCCCCGGGGGCCCGTTGCTCTGCTCGACTCGTTTACTGCCTGAGACCTATTTCTTCAGCGCCTCTTCCAGCTTGCTGAAGGCATAGGAATCGGGACCGTACCGACCGAGGATCACCTTCGAGTCGTCGATCAAGAAAGGCCCGTGGTTGCCGGCGCGAAGCGCGTACCCGGCTTCCGGCTTCTCGACGATCATCTCTTTGACCTGCTCGCCCTTGAGCACCCGATTGATCTTGAGCTTCACCGTCTGGCTGGCGGTCTTCTGCCCGGTGTCGCTGGCCCCGGCGGGAGCTTCTTTCTTCGCTGGCGCCGGACCCTGCTTGAGCACTTCCACCACTTCGGCATCAAAGACCCAGCAGGCCCTGGGAAGTACTTCTTGAAGCGGTTCAGGAGGCTTTGCCATGGGGGATCCTCAGAAGGCCCTACTGGTTGGTGTACATCAGCGTCTGGTACAGCTTCTGGAAGTCAGCGAGCTTGAGGTCGAAGATTCCGTCGTTCGGCCCGTTGCCCGCAGGCTCGGTCTCGCCCCAGGGATTGCGCAGGGTGACGAGCTTCTCGCCGTTGACTTCCTTGTAGCCGAGCACCGAGTACGAGTGGTCCGAGTGGACGCCGGTGTTGGTGTAGAGCGCGTCCTGGTCGTCACCGTAGGTGCCCGCCGAGACCGGCTGCTTGGTGTCGATTGCCGTCTTGAGCGTGGTCCACAGCTTGTCGGCCTGGGTGTACTTGATGCTCATGTTCTGGCCGTCCTTGCCGAGCACTTCTTGAAAGATATTGCTCGAGAGGCCGCCGTTGCCGATGTCGTTGTAGCTGCCCTTCCACTGCGCGTAGGCCTTCTCGACGAGGGGGAACCACAGCTCCATCGTCTTCTCGCCCTTGTCGGCGCCCAGCGTCGCGCCGTACAGCGGCCCGCCCCAGCTGCGGACATAGAGGTCGCCGTCGATCTTGACCGGCACGTCCTTGTAGCGCCCGGTCGCCCAGTCTTTCTCTTTGAAGTTGACCGTGTAGGTCCCGTCGCCGTTCTCTTTGATCATCTTCTGCAGCGCTTCAGAGTTGTTGAGCGCCATCGCCGCGAACGCGGAAGGAATGTAGCAATCGCCCAGTTGGCCCTGCTGCACGTCGGTGACTGCCGGGCCGTCTTTGAAGAGCGGGCCGGTGAAGCGCTTGGTCGAAAACTTCGCAGTGCCGTCGGCATTCAGCTCGTCTTTGTGAAGCGCCGGATCTTTGATCAGGTCGCCGTCTGCAGGAACGCCGCCCGGAACGGTGAGCTTGCCGACCTCGCTTGCGAAGTCCGAATTGTTCTTCCCGTCGGAAGCCGCGACCGAGAACACGTCGCCCGCTTTGCCGGCAATGGTTGTGCCCGCCGGAAAGCTGCCTTTGTCGTCGATGGTGACCTTGGTCTTTTCGCCAGTGCGCGCGTTGGTGAACTGGAGCACTGCGCCCGGCTCGGACACCTGGCGGCTGGCGTTGATGTTCGCCAGGCCCACCTTGCCGCCGCCGGCGTCGGTCAAGCCGATGCGAAAGATCGCGACGACTGCGTTTCGGGTGTCGCTGATGGCCAGGCCGCCGGCCTTGACGGTGACCCAGTCGCCTGCGGTGCCGTCGGCGTGGCGGGCCCGCATGCGGATCAAGTCGCCTTCCTGCATCGCCTGGTCTCCGCTGAGCTGGGCGTTCTTGAACTGGCCCGCGGCGTCGGCCTTGCCGATTTCCATCGTGTCTTCGAGCATCAGGCGGCCCGAAGGTGCTGCGCTCAGGTTGATGGCTTCGATGCTGTCGCCCGCGGTGGCGCTGCCGGTGATGCCGGTGGCCTGGTTGCCGCTGATCTTCAGGCTGCCGTTGCCGACCGGAAGGGGAGGAGGAGGAGGCGGCGGCTGAGGCGCGCGCCCCACCACGGCTTCGAGGAAGGCGCGGGCGTCGACTTCGAGGGGGACCGTGCCGGCGTCGAGGATCTGCTCGAGGTCCGTCTTTTCGCTGCTGCTCATGCCCTTCTTCACGATGTCGACCTGGGTCTGTCGAGCGATGCCCGGCTTCTGCAGGTCGGCCAGAACCTTCGAGGCCGACGCAAACCAGCGATCTCCGACCGAGGCGAGAATGTCGAGGACCTGGGCCTGACCGATTTTGACGTTCGGGTTGGTGCGCTGCTCGGTCTCGAGTTTGGTGTAGACGGCAGCAATTCCCCGGTCGTTGATTTTCGGCATGGCGGTCGTCCCCTGGGCGATTCGAAGGCGGGTGGGATATTACAAAAGGCCTCAAAACTCCATCTGCCTACATTGTCGGACAAGGTCAGATGGAGTTGCGTCGTCAGCGTCCAAAGAGGCGTTTGAGACCCTGAAACAGGCCCTTGGTCTCGCTCGAAGCTTCGCCCGGAAGAGGGGCGTCGGCAAAGAGTCGGGCCCGCATTTCATCGCTCGCGTCGGCGGTCGAAAAAGAGGCAGTTCCCTTGCGGCCGACCGCTTCCACGTCGAGCCGACCATCGGCGCTGACGGCAAATCGAAGCAGCAGCTCTCCGGGCTTGTCGACGACGGCATGCAGGGCGCCGAGGTACTCATTTTCATCGGCCCGGGGGTTGGTGCCCTGAAAGACAGCCACTTCCACCGGCCGATCATGAACCGGGACGCAGAGGGTCTTTTCAGCCGGAAGGCGGGTGTTCCGCTCGAGCACCCGCAGGAACCCGCCGCCTTTGACCGCGACGCCGATCGGCGCTGAGAGGACCTCGGACAACGACACGCCTGCCTTTCCCCGCTCGGATTGCACCAGCGAGTGGCCGAAGATCGCCGCGCCGAGCGCGACCGCCCCTTGAGGATCTACGTCCGTCCGCGGTGCGCGGCCGAGCAACGCCTCGAGTCGCTTGCGAACCAGGGGCGCACGGCTCTGACCTCCGACCAGCAGCACTTCGTCCAGCGCCGAGGCATTGACCCGGCCGACCTCGAGCACGATGCGGGTGACCTCGGACGTGCGTTCGACCAGGTCGGCCGTGAGCAGATCAATCTGGGCGCGCGTCAGGTTGGCCCGAAGATCCACCGGCGCTCCGGCTTCATCGCTGACAGCGAGCGGAACGTGCACCGAGGCGTCCTCTACATCTGAAAGCGCAATCTTCGCGACCTCGGCTGCGTCCCGAACGCGTTCCCACGAAACGCGGGACTGCCTGAGGCGAAGTTGCAGGGGCTGGGGCAGCGTCAAGGCCAACGCATCGGCGACGCGCTCGTCGAAGTCGACCCCGCCCAGAAAATTGTCGCCTCCGGTGGACACCACCTCGAGGTCATCGCCCGTCATCTCGACCACCGAAGCGTCGAAGGTCCCTCCTCCGAGGTCGTAGACGAGCAGGCGTTTGCGCGCGAGGCCGCGGCCATAGCCGAACGCGAGCGCGACCGCGGAAGGCTCGTTGAGGATCCGCAGCACCTCGAGCCCGGCCAGACGCCCGGCTTCGAGCACCGCGCCGCGCTGATGATCCGAATACCATGCGGGCACGCAGAGCACGGCGCGCTTGAGCTCGCGCTCGAGCACGTCCTGGGCGCAGCTCTTGATTTCTTTGAGCAGCAACGAGGCGAGCTCCGGCAGCGACCACACCCGACCCCCGAGCTCCGCCCCGGCGTCGCCGTCTTGATCTGCGACCACCTTGAACGGAAAGCGCGGCAACAGCTGCTGCACGGCTTTGGAGCGTGCCCTTTGGCCGAGCAGGCGCTTCAAGCCGGTGACCGCAAAATCCGGCTGTTCAGCGCGCAGGCCGCGGGCGGCCAGGCCGACCCGAAGCACCCCTTTGTCGTCGAGCGCGACCAGGGACGGCAGCGCAAACTCGGTGGGCCCGCCGAGGGGAATCAGCTGCGGCGCGCCGTCGAGCCAGAGGGCCGCTCGGCAGGTGGTGGTGCCCAGGTCGATGCCCAGCACCACGTCGTCGGCGAGCAGGGCGGCCGCCGGCTTCAACCCCCGTCCTGGGCTTGCCGTGTTCGGAATTGGAACCGAAGGCTCGCTGGCCAGGGGTTCGGCGTTCAGCACCCCTTCCCGAAACGAGAGAATCTTGTCGATCAACGCGCGGCTTCGGGCATCGAGGCGGACGAAGCGCACCAGCATCCCGCTCTTGCCCGGAGTCTCGTCTTCCTGCACCTGCTGCACCGTGCCCTCGCCGCGCATCAGGCGATCGCCACTTTGAAGCACGAGCTCGAACGCGATTGCGGTGCCCAGCGGCTTGACGGCGCGGGTGGCGATGAAAATGCCTCCGCGCGCGACGTTCTGTCCGTAGCGCTCGACGAACTCGTCCTCGCTCGCAAACGGGAGCCGGATGCGCAGCGCGACCGGCTTGGCGTCGGAAGCAGTCACTGCAACGCGACGCCATCGCTCCCGACGACGACCAGCTTGAGCCCCGGCGCGATCGCCGCTTTGGGCGCCTCGAAGAGCAGCACCCGTTCGACTTTCTGGTCGGGCTCGAGGCTGACCGACAGCTCGCGGCTGCCCGCCAGCAGCTGGGCATCGCGGGCAATCGGGTATTCGTGAGACCCGGCAACCAGCTTTGCCGCGCTGAGATCCAGTGCCCCTCCACCCACCCGCTGCGCCGAGAGGACGACCTTGATGAAGTAATCGTCCGACGTGAGGGACATCTTTTCGCCCCCGATGCTGTGCGAGGTCTCGACGGACGAAACCCGGCACGCTGCGAGGCCGCAGCTGAAGTCGGGAGAGCCGGCAATCGGCAAGGTCTTGGGGACATCAGGCATCGCCGCACGCACCGCCAGAGGGCTGGGTTCTGCGGGAGCCGCAGGCAATGAAGGTCGCGCGGGGGTTCCCCCTTTCTCGAGCCGGTCTTTTTCGGCCTGCAGCTTCTTCAAAAGTCGGTCTTCGGCGGAAACAGCTTCTGGTTTCGGGCAGCCCAGCAGCATCAGTCCGAGCGCTGCAACGGTCCAACGCGCCCGGACGCTCATCTAGACCTTCACCAATTCGTAGAGCCGATCGAGCGCCTGGGGAATCTTCGAAGGGTCGGTGCCGCCGGCCTGGGCCAGATCAGGTTTGCCTCCGCCTTTTCCTCCGACGGTTTCAGCCATTTGGCGAACCGCGTCGCCGGCCTTGAAACCTTTGGCGACGATGTCTTTGGTGGCCGCGACGAGAATCAGCGCCTTCCCGTCGGCCGTTTCTCCACCCAGCCCAACGACTCCGGACTGCAGTTGATCTCGGTACCGATCAGCCAGCTCGCGCATCACGTTCGCGTCGCAGGGGGCCGACATCTGTTGGGTGCGGACCTTGACGGTACCGACCTGCTTCTCGACGAACGCCGCCGACCCGCCGGTCTGGGCCTTGAGCTGCGCGCGCTTGAGCTCTGCGTCTTGTTCTTTGATCCGGCTCTGGAGGGTCTCGATGCGTTTGACCACTTCGCGCACCGGGGCCTTGAGGACGTCGGCGGCGCGTTTGAGCTCTTTGTCGAGCTCGCGCAGAAAGGCGAACGCTCCCACCCCGGTCAGCGCGACGATTCGGCGAACTCCCGAAGCAATCGAGGATTCCTGGGTGATCTTGAACAGCCCAATGTCCCCTGACGCGCGCACGTGGGTCCCGCCACACAGCTCGGTCGTTTCGCGATGAACGCTGACGACGCGGACCTTCTCTCCGTACTTCTCGCCGAACATCGCGACCGCGCCCGAGGCTTTGGCTTCGTTCAGCCCCATCACGGTTGTGGTGGCCTTCTCGTTGTCGCGAATCCAGCCGTTGACGAGGTCTTCGACCTTCTCGAGCTGCTCGGGTGTCGGCGCCTGGAAGCACGAGTAGTCGAACCGGAAATAGTCCGAGTGCACCACGCTGCCGGCTTGCTTGACCGCGTCACCGAGCACCACCTTCAGTGCCCGGTGCAGCAGGTGGGTCGCCGAGTGGTTGGCCGCGATCGCGTTGCGTCGTGGGCCGTCGACTTTCAGTTCCAGCGTGTCGTTGACCTTCAGCTCGCCGCCCGCGACCTTCACTTTGTGGACGTGCAGACTGGCCACCGGCCTGGTCGTGTCGAGGACCTCGAGCTGGGTGGTGGGGGTGGTCAGCCTTCCGGTGTCACCGACCTGTCCGCCCGATTCGGCGTAGAAACACGTCTGGTCCAGCACGACTTCGACCTCGGATCCGGTTGCAGCGCGCGGGACCTCGAGCCCGTTCTGTACCAAGGCGAGGACTTTTCCGGTGCCCTGGGTCGCCTCATAGCCGGTGAACAGGGTCGCCTTGAGCTTGCTCGCGAGCGTCAGCCACACCTCGGAAACAGCCTTCTCGCCGCTGCCTCCAAAGCTGCCATCGCGCTGCTTTGCCATTCGCTTCTGGTAGCCCTCGAGATCGATGTCGACCCCGCGCTCTTTGGCGATGACCTGGGTGAGATCCCAGGGGAAGCCGTGGGTGTCGTGCAGCAAGAACACCGCGTCGCCCGAGATGACCTTGCCCCCCGAAGCCTTGAGCCGTTCGGTCTCTTCATCGATCAGCTTCAGGCCGCGATCGAGGGTGCGACGAAAGCTCTCTTCTTCGTGCCGGGTCGCCTCGAGAATGAAGGCCCGGCTCTCACGAAGCTCGGGGTAGGCGGTGCCCATCTGGCTGATCACCGCATCGACGGTCTGGTCGAAAAAAGACTGGCTCAACCCGAGCCGTGCTCCGTGGCGAATCGCGCGCCGCATGATCCGCCGCAGCACGTAGCCGCGGCCTTCGTTCGAGGGTTGCACTCCGTCGGCGATCAGAAAGGCGGTCGCGCGTGAATGGTCGGCGATCACCCGCATCGAGGCATCGTCGGCGGCGTTGGCGCCGTACTTCTTGTTGCTCAGCGCAGCCGCCTTCGCCAGCAGCGGGGCAAATACGTCGGTGTCGTAATTCGACTTCTTGCCTTGAACCACCGCAGTGACGCGCTCGAGACCGGCTCCCGTGTCGATCGAAGGGCGGGGCAGAGCGAGCAGCGCGCCGTCCTTCTCTTTGCGCTCGAACTGCATGAAGACCAGGTTCCAGATTTCCATCCAGCTGTCAGATTCGCCGGCGTACTCGCCGTCTTTGACCGGGCCGTCGGGAAGGTAGAAATAGATTTCGCTGCAGGGCCCGCAGGGGCCCACGTCGCCCATCGCCCAGAAGTTGTCAGCCAGCCCCAATTTGCGGATCCGGTCTTTCGAGACGCCCTGCTTCACCCACAGCTCGTACGCCTCGTCGTCGGCGGGGATCCCCGCTTCGCCCTTGAAGACGGTGACCGAGAGGCGATCTTTGGGCAGCCCGAGGACCCGGGTGACGAAGTCCCAGGCGAACGCAATCGCATCGGGCTTGAAGTAGTCGCCGAAGCTGAAGTTGCCCAACATCTCGAAGAAGGTGTGGTGCCGGGCGGTGAAGCCGACGTTGTCGAGGTCGTTGTGCTTTCCACCGGCCCGGACGCACTTTTGTGAAGTGGTGGCCCGCCGGTAGTCGCGGGGCTCGCGGCCGGTGAAGACGTCTTTGAACTGAACCATTCCCGCGTTGGTGAACAGCAGGCTCGGGTCGTTGGCCGGAACCAGGGACGAGCTGGGCAACTTGCGGTGGCCGTGTTGCTCGAAGAAGTTGAGAAATGCGTCGCGAATTTCCGCGGCGCTCATTGGGGCGGACATGAGGGTCCTTATGCCACAGCCGGTTTGACGAACCATCGGCTATCATCGGCAACAGCTTGCGGCCGGCGCTCTTCCTCGCTCTTGTTCTCCTCGCCGCACCTGCGCTCGCTCAGGACGCGCGGGTGTCGTTTCTCGCCAAGCAGCTGAAGACGGCGAAGGACCCCCGCGTTCGTGCCCAGACGGTGGTGATTCTCGCCGGGACTTTGAGCCCCGCGGCGATCGCGCCCCTGTGCCTGGCGATGAAGGACGTCGAAGTGGTGGTCCGGGCCGCGGCGGCCAACGCGCTTGGAGAGCTGCATCTGCCCGACGGGTTGACCTGCCTTCACGCCGCGCTGGGCGATCGCGATGCCTTGGTGCGCGCGGCGGTTCAGCGGGCCATCGACTTCAAGCCGGTGGTGCCCGGAGGCCTGTATTTTTCGCTCGAAGACATCAACGACAAGGTCGGGGTGCCCCCCGCTGTCGCCCAGCTGGCCAACGAGCTGTTGAAGCAGAAGCTGACCTCGATCGGCGCAAGCTTTGCTCCACCGGGTGAGAGCAAGCCGCAGGCGCAGACGGTCATCAAAGCCAGAAAGCTGCGCGGGTACCTTTTGCGGGTCAACCTGCTGCCCAATGCGGCCAACGGACTGAAGCTGGAAATTCTGGTGATGACGTACCCCGAGCAGTCGCTGCAGGGCAGTTGGAACGTAAAGGCCTCGGGGGCCAAGTACGAGAACCTTCTCAAAGTGATGGTCCCCCGCGTCATCGATGACGCTTCAGAGGACCTGGAGTGGAAGGGCCAGTAGCACCCGTAAAAAGAGGAAACGATGTCCACCCAACCCGTTACGACCACCGGCACGTACAAGCGACAAGCGCGCAACTTTCTGTTGGACGCGCGCTTTCAGCTCAAGTTCGCCAGCTACATCGTGGGCATCACCCTCGTCCTCGCAGCGGTGTTGGGAGTGATCCTCTATCGGACGACCAACCACCTGTTCGCCCAGGCGCAGTCCGCGGTCGACGCGCGCAGCTCGGCGGCTGAGTCCAGCCGGGAATTGGGGATTGCGACTTTGAACAACGACCTGGCGCGGAACCTCGACAACCCCGAATTCACCAAGCAGCTGCAAGAGCGTTCGGACTCGATCGACAAGGCGTTCGAGCTGGAAAAGGCATTGGTGATCGAGACCAAAGCCCAGCTGGTGAAGCAGCAGGAAATGACGCTGATCGGGCTCATCGTCTGTCTGGTCGCGTTCATTCTGGTCGTCGCGCTGGGGACGATCGTCACCACCCATCGAATCGTCGGGCCGCTGTTCCGGGTGAAGCGAATGGCCAACGAAGTGGCCGCGGGGAAAATCCGGCCTCCGACCTATGGGCTGCGACCTTCGGACGAGCTGAAGGACGTGTTCGACTCGTTCAGCAACATGGTCACGAAGTTGCGCGAGCGTCAGGTCGAAGATCTGGCGCAGATCGAGGCCGCCCTGGCGACCGCAAAGTCAGGCTCCTCGCCCGGTCAAACGCTCGAAGCCTTGCGCGCCAGCATTCAGGCCCGGCTCGACGCCGAGTAGCTCCAGCGCCACCCTCACGCGAACAAGGGGCCGAGGTTTTCGTGGCGCACCACCGTTGCTGGGACGCGACCTGCGATGCCGAAGCTCCTAAAGACCTGGGCGATGCGAACGCGGGCCTGGCTCCACGGCATCGATTCGACCCGGTACCCTTCCAGCGCCGCATAGAGCTGGGCGCGGTACGCCATTGCGCCGGGGTCGGCGATCACCACCACTCCACAGTCGGTGCCCGACCGAACCAGGCGGCCCACGCCCTGCTTGAGCTGCACCAGCGCGCGGGGCAGGCGGTAACCGACGAACCCGAACGGCTCGCCGCCCAGGGCCTCTTCTCGTGCTTCAACCAGCGGTCGGGTGTGAGGCTCGAGCGGAAGCTTGTCGATGAAGACGCAAGAGACCGCCGGCCCCGGCACGTCGATGCCCGCCCAGAACCGCCGGGTGCCGAGCAGAACGGTGCCGCGATCTTCGGCCTGACGCCCCACCAACTTCTGGGCCGACCCTTGCGATTGACGCAGCACTTCGATGCCTTCGGGTTCGAGCTCGCGGCGCACCTTCTGGGCCACCGCATCGAGCCGACGGGTGGACGCAAACAGTCCCAGAGTGCGGCCGCCGAGGTACCGCGCCAACCCAGAGATTCGAAGGCCGGCCCATTCGAGAAACTCAGTGCTGGTGGCGTCGGGTGCGTCGTCGACCAGCACCACGACCGCCTGCCGCGCGAGATCAAAAGGCGTCTCGTACTTCACCGCCCTCATCGGCCTCGGGCCGGCATTGAGCCCCAGCCTGCCCAGCACCCAGCTTTCGCCCGGGCCCACGGACAAGGTGGCCGAGACGAGGGTCAGCGAAGTGAAGGGCTCGACCGCCTGCCTCAGCCGCGCGGCCACGCTGATCGGTTGGCTCGCGATCGACCAGGTGCCCGGCTGCAGCAGCAGGCTGTCACACCGCCCGGGCTGCGGGCGATCGGCGACTTCTTCGACGTGGTTGGCCTGGGCCAGCAGCTCGGCGCGGGCTCCGGTCACGTCGCGGGTCAACGCGGGGTCGGCTGTCAGCGGGGCTTCGATCGCTGCCAGCGCCTGCTCGGCCGACAACAACGAAGCGCGCAGGCCATGCAGCGCGTCGCGGACCCGCAGCCACCCGCGGCTGGCCCGGACCGAAGGGGTGATGCGCAGCTCGTCGCCGCAGTCTTCCGCCAGCGCCCCCAGCGCTTCCGAGAGCACCTTCAGATCGATCACCACCTCGCTGCTGCTGAGGGAAAGGGCCTGCGCCGCGGCGTTCTGGCCGGCACGGATCAGCGCGCGCGGCAGCACCCCCACCCGGTTGAGCAGGGCTCCGAGCGCGCCATCTGCCAACTCGAGCGTCCAGGCGGTGGTGGCAGAGTCTTCGAGCTCGTGGGCTTCGTCGAAGATCAGGTGGCTCAGCTTCGGGTAGCGCTCGGGCCACGCCAGGGCCAGGGCGTGGTTCACCACCACCACGTCGGCGTCGCGCGCGTGTGAGACGGCCGAATGAAAATAGCATCGGCTGTAATGCGGGCAGCGCTCGCCGAGCGTCGTCGCGGCAGTCGATTGCGAGGCGGTGACGAGCGCGGGCAAGGCGGGGTAGCGGTCTTTGAACCAGTAGCTCAGCCGTTCGATGTCCCCCTCGGTGCTGCCCCGTAAGAAGGCCCGCAGGTAGGCGCGCGGGGCGCGATCGGCCCATTGCATCGACTCGTGAACCCGGGTGACTTCGAGGGTGCGCCGTCGACAGAGGTAATTGCCCTGGCCCTTGAGCACCGCATAGCCGAAGGCGCCCTGGGTGGCGGCGTGCAGCCTCGGCAAATCTTTTTCGACCAGCTGATCTTGCAGCGCGCGGGTGTGAGGAGCGATGCCGACCCGGCCTCCGCCCCGGCTCGCCCAGAGCGCGGCAGGCGCCAGGTAGCCCAGGGACTTGCCGGTGCCGGTGCCGGCTTCGACCGCCAGGAACCCCGAGGTGGCCAGGTTGTGAAGCACGTCGGCAGCCATTCCCCGCTGCTCGGGCCGGGACGTAAACCCTTCGAGCGTGTCGGCCATCGTCCCGCTGCGGCCGAGCACGGCCTCGAGATCTGCGCCGTTGACGCTGGCCGCTTCAGA
>JAYVCD010000366.1:0-2504 GCA_043750125.1 Archangiaceae bacterium
TTGCAGCGCCCGGGCCCCCAGCTCGACCGCCTGGTGCAGCGCGGTTCCGCGCCCGGTGCGAACCTCGGACAACGCGTCGGTCATCGCCCGCTTGCCCCGGGTGTCCATGGCCATCACACCGACGCGCTGCTCGGCGACTCCGTCGAACAACAACAGGCCGAGAAAATCATCGGCGCGCGCCAGCTCGACGAACTGTTGGGCCGCTTCAATCGCCGCTGCGAGCGGGGCTCCCTTCATCGAGCCGCTGCGGTCCAGCAGCAGGTTGACCATCACCGGCGCGCGGAGCTCTTCGCCTGAAGCTTCGGCGCTCACCAGCAGCTGAACTTCGCGACTTTCGCCTTCGCCGGTTTCTACGCCCCACGCTGACCAATTCATTTTGCCTCGTTCCTCTTGTCCGCGTCGGGCGGCCCCACGTCTGACGTGACGCTCAATCTTAAGTCGATGCGCAAGGTTCTGCGTCGCGTTAGAAGCGCGCCAGAGGTCCTACCCGTGCCTACGTTCCGTTCGTTCGCGTTGTCGATGTTGGTGGTGGCTGTGGGCTGTAAGAGCGAGCCGGCGCCTTCGGCTGCTCCCAAGGTCGCGCCCGTGCGAGGAATCCGGACGGTCGAGCTCAAGGTGACCGAAGACGGGTTTGAGCCCACCCCGGTGTCTGTAAAAAAGGACGAGCCCCTGGTGCTCAAGGTCACCCGCGTCACCGACAAGACCTGCGCCACCGAGTTCCTGATCGACGGCACCGACATCAACGTTTCCCTGCCGCTCAATCAACCGGTTGAGGTGCGCTTCACTCCGAGCAAATCCGGGCAGATCCGATTTGGGTGCGCGATGGGAATGATGGTCTCAGGAGTGTTGGTGGTCGAGTGACTGCACGATCGCTTTGAGGCCCGTTGATGGGACTGCCCGGCCCTCGCCCTTGCGCCTGGGACAGGACAGCCCGGTCGAGATCTGCGCCCTCACCTGCGCGACTGCCTCGAATCAGTAGGCCGGGTCCACCGAAGACCGTGTTGGCAAAGCACGAAATGGGTCGAGGTGCTCGAGCGGGCCGTTCTTACGAATTGGCGGTTCTGTTGTCAGGTGTTGAGGACGCGCCCGGCACTTGTCAGGCGGACCTGACGGCGAAGGGTGCGACTTCCCTGGATCAGGGCAGGGTACGCGGCTTGCTCACTTGGTTTTCAAAGGAGAATCAAAATGCATTTTCGCATCCCGCTGTTTGTTGCCGTCGCTGTCGTGGTGACTTTTCCCGCGTGCAATTCCGGACCGACCGAGGACGTCGGTACCTCTGAGCAGGCTGTCAAGAGCAGCCCCCCGCCGGCAAGCTCATCGGGGGGAAGCCAGACGATCGAGACTGTGAAGGTGTCCAAGGCCTACACAAACGCTACCGCAACGGGTGGCGGCCAATTGCTAATCCAGGCCGCGAGCTCTGACGCAAATGTGCGCTTGTATGCCTACCGCCCCGACGGCACGCTCATCGGAGAAGTCCAGAATGGCGGCGGCGGTCGCTACGGAGGCACGGTCATGCCGTATCAAACCTACGACCCGGTCACCGTGACTGTCACGAGCAGCTCTGGCGGCACGGCAACCGTCCCGACGACGCCTTTCCAGATTTAGCCAACACCGTCCCCCACCGGCTCGGGGGTGACCTGGGCGAACGAGCGGGGTTTCAAGAACCGCCCGTCGGTGTCGGAGCGATGCCCAGTGCGGCCCGACACCCTTCGGCGGTGACCTCCGGGGAGCAGGCCAGGTAGAGGATCGCGGTCGAGGTGGTCGCAATCGCCCTGGCTCGACACCTCACGCCAGGCGCGCAGGGCCGAGTGAATCGCGATCGTAATCTTCGAGGTGATCGCTGTCTCACCTTGCGATTGGCCCCGAGGGGCGGATGCGGAGTTTACCCATAAGGGTTTTAGCTTCGTTCGTCCTTCCCTTCCTGAGTAAGAGCTCTGGCAGATGCTCTTCCTGGCGGTGTTCCTGACAGCTTCCGGGCCCAATCCTTTCCTCGCTGAGGCGCGGGTCCACTACCAGGCACTCGACTACGCCCGCTGCCTCAAGCGGCTGGACCAGGCCGAAGCCTGGAAGTCGACGACTCTCGCAGAGGAAGCAGAGGTCGCCCTCTATCGGGGGCTTTGCCACTTTGGTGAGGGAAACGAGGCGCAGGCCCAAGCAGACTTCGAGCTGGCACTCAGGGTCTCTTCAACCGTAGCGCTGCCGCCCTACTCGAGCCCGCGGATCAAAGAGGGCTTCGAGCAGGCCCGATCCCGCTTGAGTGTTTCGGAGGCTCCGGCGCCTCCCGTTCCCGTTTCTCCAGTTCCCGCTTCTCCGGTTCCCGTTTCTCCAGTTCCCGTTTCTCCAGTTCCCGTTTCCCCAGTTCCCGTTTCCCCATTTCCAGTTCCAGTTCTAACCATCGCGCCTTCCCCACTTCCTACGCCGTCCCTGACTCCTCGGACCCGCTGGGCAGCTCCGTGGGTCGTCGGAGGGGTGGGAGCTGTCGCGCTCGGTGTCGGAGTCGGCTT
>JAYVCD010000367.1:0-3453 GCA_043750125.1 Archangiaceae bacterium
CCCGGGGGATCAAACGACATAACGAACGGCTCACGGTGATCAAGGGTGACGCCGAGACAGGTGAAGGCCTCGAGGCGGTCGTCGAGCGCTGTCAGTTCGTGATCAGCGCCCTGGGCTCGCTGAAGCCCCAGATCGAGAAATGTCTGACCCACGTCGTGCTCGAGCTCGAACAGGTCAAGCGGCTCGAACGGTTCGTGATGATTTCGAGGCTGGGCGCGGGTGGCAGCCTTCAGCAGAGCTCGAAGGCTTCTGGCCCGCTTCAGCCCCACCTTCCGAGGTTGATGCGGACGGTGTTCCGCGACATCACCGCTGCCGAGGCCCTCGTTCGAGTCAGCCGACTCCCCTACACCATTCTTCGGGCAACCCGGCTCACCGACGGGTCGGCCAAAGGCGAGGTCGTCACCACCGAACCTTCCTCACCGGCGCCTCACCGGGTCAGCCGAACGGACCTGGCTCACTTCGTCCTCGAGATGCTCGACCAGCCCCAGTGGCATCGAAAGGAAGTGACAGTCGGCTCGAAGTAGCTTTTGCGACGCGCGTCAGTTCTGCATCGCTCGGTGGACGACCAGTTTCATCCACGCCACCGCGGTCTTCCGCCGGCTGCCCTCGATGAACACCGCGGGAATCGAACCGCCGGGGTCTGCGAAAATCACGTAGGTGATTCGGGTCTGCGTCCCCACAAGCTCAAAGTCCCACGAGCCGCTCAGCTTCGAAATGCGGACAAAGCCTTTGGGCAACGGCGGCGCCAGCTCGTTCGCGGCCGCGAAGGTCACCCGGCAGGAGCCATTGGGAAGCTCCTGCTTTTTCGAGCGCACCGCGTAGTCCCGGTTGCTGACGATCGGAGGTGAGATCTGCTCGTAGGTCACCCGCTCGCCGGGTGACTCGCGCAGAACCCGCCGCAGGGTGATGTCGGGCTCATTCGGGTCAAGCCCCTCAGGACCGAACGCGGCCTCGCACAGCTTCGCCACGCTCGCCGACGAAACCGCGGTCAACTTCAGCTCGACCACCCGCTCATCGGGCACAGTCCGGGCGGACATCGAAATCCCGTCCACGCTGTCGAGCTCTTTCCATTCGGGCGCGGCGGCCAGAATCAGCAACAAGGAGATCATCGAAGAAGCTTCCGGGTCTGAGCGCCCATCAGGCCAATGGTCGCGCGGCGGGGCATCAGCCGGCGCATCAGGAACGACGCGATGCGATTGAACGCGCCGGGAATCACCATCGGCCCAGAGCTCAGCGCAGCGAGGGTCTCTTCGGCCACCTGGGCGGGCTCGAGCTCCCCGGGGGCTCCGCCTTGCGCGGCCCGCTGCAGATAGCCGGGGGTGCGCGTCGCTCCGGCGCAGGTCGCGATCACCTGGACTCCGCTCGAGCCCAACTCGCTCCACAGCGCCTCGGCCAGGCTCAAGTTGAAGGCCTTGGTCGCTCCATAAATCGAGGCGTACGGCGAACCCTGAAAGGCCGTCAGCGACGACATCAGAACCACCGCCCCGCGGGCACGGGCGATCATCGGGGGCAAGATCAGGTCGAGCAGCACCACCGGCGATCGACAATTGACGTCGATCGCCAGCACTTTGTCCGTGAGCGATTGGTCGGCAAAAGGCCCGAGCGGGGCCGCGGCCGCGTTGCAGATCAGCACCCCCACTTCGCGACCATCGATGAAGGCGTTCACCCGCGACGAGAGCTCGGGCGATGCGAGATCCAGCGCGAGCGTGCGAACCTCGACGCGGTGTTTCTGTCCCAGGTGGCGCGCCAGCCCTTCCAGCGGCTCGGCCCGTCGAGCGATCAGCAGCAGGTCATGGCCGCGCCCACCCAGCGCCTCGGCGAACGCTGCTCCGAGCCCTTCGGAAGCGCCTGCCACCAGCGCCCAGCGCCCGTACACCTCGCGACCACCCATTGCAGGCCCCATAGCTCAGTAGATGCGCGGAATGATCCTCCACGGCACCCGCTTGCAGTAATCGACCCACAGCGCTCCGTACTTCTGGGCACATCGTCGGTCGTCTGCGGCCTGCCGGGGCAACAACAGCGCAACGTAATAGAGCGGGTACAGCCACGGTCCCAGCTGTCCGGGGTGACCCAGACTGAGGGCCAGGGCGCACGCCATCACAATCTCGCCCAGGTAGTTGATGTGGCGAGACAGGCTCCAGAAGCCGCCGGCCAGCACCTGTTGGCCTTCGCCGGAAATGGCCCGGGGCTCGAGCAGCCCGAAGGCCTTCGCGGTCGGGTCTTGCTTGAACTGAAACTTCTGCAGGTTCGCGCCGCGCGAGAGCACCCAACCGGCGAAGAACAGCACCCCACACAGCACCAGCAGCGGCACGGGAGTGTGGGGGTTGGGCAGGTCCGCGGTGGTCCACAACCCCACGGGGTAGAAGAACGGGTAGAAGACCAGGCAACCCCAGCCCAGCTTGAAGCCCACCCGCTCGGCGACGAAGTCGTACGTGTAGAGGTGCACCTCTTCGAAGCTCAGGTACTCGGCGATGAAGAACGTGAACAAGAGGGCGTAGAGCAGCACTCCCGAGGACGGCTGGTCCGCGAAGGTCTGGACGTGGAAAGCGGCGAAGGAAAGGACGTTCAGCTCGAGCAAAATCGCGCCGAGCAGGTACAGCGCCATCTTCGCGTCGATCGCGCGCCACTGCGGATTCTCGAGCCGGCCCAGGTAGAGATCCGCCCCCAGCGATCGATTTCGGGGAAAGGGCAGGACGATGACCAGGGTGAAGGCGACCCCGAGGACGCAGGCACCGGCAGCCATCTGCCACCGGTAAACGTAGAAAGAATCCCACCTCAGCCAATCCGCCCGGCACGCGGCAACCCAGGCCGCGACCGTCAGGATAAAGACCCACAAGCCGTTCAGTCGATAGCGCAGCGGCTGGCCGGTGCGGTCCCGGACGTAGCCGTCGACGGTGCGCGCCGGCACCCCGACGTGGAGAACGAGGATCAAGGCATAGAGGACCAAAGGCCAATAGAAGGGAGGCACGGGTCGACAGAGTTACCTCGCTTCACCCAGAGGTCGAAGGGCCAACCGCCACAGATGTATGCTCGTCCGCCCCGTGTTCGGCGAATTCCCAGGCAACGCTCGGTACACGATCGTTCGCCGCCTCGGAGAAGGCGGAATGGGCATCGTCTACGAGGCGATCGACAATGAACGATCCTCGGCTCGGGTCGCGCTCAAAGTTTTGCGCAGCCGGAATCCCGAGGCCCTGGTCCGGATCAAGCGCGAGTTTAGGGCGCTCGCCGACGTGAGCCACCCGAACCTCGTCGCGCTCCACGAGCTCGTGTCCGAAGGTGGACAGTGGTTCTTCACCATGGAGCTCGTCGAGGGGTGCGACTTCCTCCAGCACGTGCGCTCGGGCGACGTCGCGCCCGCCAGCGAGACGCTCGGCGCCGACGACGCATCGCTGCTCCTGGCGGGTGAATCGCAGACACGCGTGTCCACGCGGGCGCTCGGAGGCCCACCGCCGC
>JAYVCD010000368.1:0-14845 GCA_043750125.1 Archangiaceae bacterium
CCCACCGCTTCTACGTCGGAGCGATTCGCGCCCACTGCGCCGGCGATGAAGACCGCCTTCACCGCGCGCGGGCTTTGAGTGGGGCGCTCGGGGCTCCGCTGCTCGCGCATACCGACGCGCACACCGCGGTGCGAGGGCAGCAGCCGCTGCAAGACGCGATCACCGCGATCCGCCACCGCACCACGCTGGCCGCCGCGGGCCGCAAGCTGTTTCCCAACGCCGAACGCACGCTCAAATCGACCGCCGAGCTGCTGCGGTTGTTTCCGGATCTTCCCGAAGCGGTGCACCGGGGCGCCGAGCTGGCCCGCGGCTGCACCTTCAGCCTCGACGAGCTGAAGTACGAGTTCTCACGCGAAGAGCTGCCGCCCGGCATCGACCACCCCCAGCAATATCTGCAGCAGTTGGTCGAGGGGGGGCTTCACGTGCGCTACCCGTCTGGAATTCCCGACGACGTCCGCCTGCAGATCCGCAAAGAGCTCGACCTGATCGCGGCGCTCGACTTCGCCGGCTACTTTCTCTCGCTGTGGGACATCGTCCGCTTCGCACGCGAGAGCGGCATTCTGTGCCAGGGGCGCGGCTCGGCCGCCAACTCTGCCGTCTGCTACGCGCTGCAGATCACGTCAATCGACCCGGTGCGAATGGGGCTGTTGTTCGAGCGCTTCTTGTCGATGGAACGCCGCGAGCCGCCCGACATCGACGTGGATTTCGAGCACGCCCGCCGCGAAGAGGTGATCCAGTACGTCTACGGCAAGCACGGCCGCCACCGCGCCGCGATGGTCAGCGAGATCATCAGCTACCGCGGTCGATCGGCGGTGCGCGACGTGGGCAAAGTGCTGGGCCTGTCGGCCGACCAGGTCGACCGGCTCGCCAAGGCACTCGACATCGAAGAAGAGGTCGGCGCGTTCCAGCTGCGCAGCGCGGGGCTCAACCCCAATGACCTCAAGGTCCGGCAGACGATCTCGATTTCCCGTCAGCTCGCCGGCGCTCCGCGGCACCTGTCGATTCATACCGGCGGCTTCGTCATCACCCACAGCCGGCTGACCGCGCTGGTGCCGCTCGAGAACGGACGAATGAAAGACCGCACCGTCTGCCAATGGGACAAAGACGATCTGTCGGCGCTCAACATCCTCAAGGTCGACCTGCTCGGCCTGGGCATGCTGAACGTCGTCGCGCGGTGCTTCGATTTCGTCCGCGGTCACGAAGGGCAGGCGCTGAGCATGGCGACTGTCCCCGCCGAAGACGCGCAGGTCTACGACATGCTTTGCGAGGCCGACGCGATCGGCGTCTTTCAGGTCGAGAGCCGCGCGCAGATGAACATGCTGCCCCGGCTCAAGCCGCGGTGCTTCTACGACCTGGTGATCGAGATCGCGATCATCCGCCCCGGGCCAATCGTCGGGCAGATGGTGCACCCGTTTCTGCGCCGGCGAGATGGCATCGAAGACATCACCTACCCCTCGGCGGACGTGAAGGACATTCTCTCGCGCACGCTGGGCGTGCCGTTGTTTCAAGAACAGGCGATGAAGCTGGCGATGGTCGCTGGCGGCTTCACACCGGGCGAGGCCGACGGGCTGCGCCGGGCGCTGTCGAACAAGCGCGCCGAAATGCTGTTGCCGCAGTACCGCGACCGCTTCATCGAAGGCTGCGTCAGCCGCGGCTACGAGCGCGCTTTCGCCGAAAGGTGCTTCAAGCAGTTCGACGGCTTTGCCCATTACGGATTTCCCGAGAGTCACTCGGCGTCGTTCGCCTTGATCGCCTACGTGTCGTCCTGGCAGAAGCGCTACCACCCGGCGGCGTTCTGCGCGGCGCTGCTCGACGCCCAGCCGATGGGCTTTTACGCGGTGCACACCCTGGTCGATGACGCCCGCCGCCACGGAGTCGAGGTGCGGGGCATCGACGTGAACCACAGCCACTGGAACTGCACGCTCGAAGGGCCGCCGGCGCTGGGCGCTGCCGCAGATGCAGCCCCGCCTGATTGGGGGAAGGGCGGGCCTGCGCTGCGGCTGGGAATGGAGCTGGTGCGCGGGCTGCGCGAAGAATCGGCGAAGCGGGTGATGGAAGCCCAGGGCAGGGGAGGGCCCTTTTCTTCGGTTGGCCAACTGGCCCGCCGCGCCCGGATTCCCCGCTTCGAGCTCACCCGCTTAGCGCTCGCCGGAGCGCTGGGCTCGATGTGCCCCAGCCGCCGTGAAGCGCTGTGGGAAATTCACGCGCTGGGTCCGCTGGAAGAAGATGATCTGTTCTTCGGCCTGCCGATGAATTCCCAAGGCGTCGAGCTGCCGAAGATGAGCGCGCGCGAGCGGGTGTCGACCGACTACGAGACGATCGGTCTGTCGCTCGAGTTTCACCCCATAGCGCTGCTGCGACCCCAGCTGAAGAAGCTGAACGCGATCACCGCCGAACAGCTTCAGCAGGCCAAGAGCAGCGAATGGGTCAAAGTCGGAGGGCTGGTGATTGTCCGTCAGCGGCCTCCCACCGCGAAGGGCTTCACTTTTCTCTCGGTCGAAGACGAGACGGGAATTTCGAACTTCGTGATTACTCCGCAGCTGTTCGACAAGTACCGCCGCGAGCTCACCGGTACCGCGCTGGTGCTGGGTGAGGGCCGGCTCGAGCGGCAAGGGAAGGTGGTGAATCTGAAGATCGAGCGGATCGCGCGGATCGAGCCCGAGATCGACTGAAAAAGGCAGTTTCAAGGGGAAAGGGTGGCCGGCGACGTGCCGACCACCCTCGACCGCGCGAAGACCGCCGCTCTTTTCAGTGACGAATCGCGCCGCGGCCCGTGCCCGAGACCAACTTCACGATCCCAATCAGCACGCAGGCGCCGAGCAGAGCCACGCCGAAGCTCGCGAACAAGCCATTATTCCCGGCCGAATCGCCGAAGACGGTGCGGGTGATGAAGCCACCGATCACTGCGCCGATGATCCCGACGACGATGTTCATGATCGAGCCCTGCTTCGCGTTGGTGCCCATAATCATGCTGCCGACCCAGCCTGCCAGTGCGCCGACGACGATCCAGAGGAGGATTCCGTATGAGGGGTTCATTGTGTAGTCCTTGGGTGAGGGTTTGAACTGCGCTGGCCGGCGTCTTGAGCAACGCAAATGCCAGCGCCATCCTCGCGAAATATTTTGGCTCTTCTGGCAGAAAGAAGAAAATGCGCGTTTTAGCCCCAGGCGCGGTCGTCACACCGTGTCGCGAAATGTCGCGCACTCTGCCAACGCGAGAACACAAACCGCGCGGAGTCCGATCGTTCCCACCCGGTAAAAAGAGAACCACAAAAAATACTTGGCCCCCTTTTTCCCAGGCGACTTACCGGCATGCGGAAGGGGAACAGCCCTTTCGCCCCATTGCCGCACTCCTTTCCCTGGAAAAGTCCATGTCGATGAAAACCCTGGTTCGTGCAGTTCTGGTGTCGTGTTCCGTGCTGATGACGGGCTGCGCGCCGAAGCTTTACGTTCGCGTTCAACAGCCGGCTCCGACCAACCTCGGTGCCTCGAAGCGGATGTCGATTGTCCCAGGAGCCACCCAGGAAAGCCAACATCGTGAAAATCGCAGTTTCCGCTTCGGCGGTCTTGCTCAGCCTCACCGCCTGGGCCCAACAGGATCAGCAGCCGCAGGCAGACCCCCAACCCACCCAGCCCTCCCAGGCCGAACCGCAGCGTGCTGAGCCGATGAAGAGCAAGACCGACTCGGCCCCGGCAGGCTCGATGGCCAAGCTCGGTCGAGACGACAAGGCATTTGTGATGGAAGCCGCCATCGGTGGGCTGGCTGAAGTCGAGATGGGCAAGCTGGCGGCCGACAATGCCGTCAGCCGGGAAGTGAAGGACTTCGGCGAGCGCATGGTCACCGACCATGAGAAGGCCAACAAGGATCTCGAGCAGGCCGTCGCGCCGTACGGGGTCATTCTTCCGACCAAGGTCGATGACGTCCATCAGCGCCACCTCGACATGCTCAAAGCCAAGAAGGGTGCCGACTTCGACCGCGCCTTCACGCGCCACATGGTCGAGGGCCACGAGAAGATGGTGAAGCTGTTCAAGAAGGAAGCGAGGTCCGGTCAGGCCGCGCCCGTCAAAGAGTTCGCGACCAACACCCTTCCCACTCTTCAAGAGCACCTGAAGATCGCCAAGGATCTCGCCAAGGCGAAGACCTCGTCCCGCTGGCTCGCGAGAGGCCGGCGCTCGGGTGACACGGGCTCGTAGATGACGCCCCCTCACCCGAGCGCCGTGTTCAATCTTGCGACATTGGGAAAAAATGCGGCATTTCCCGAGGGCGTAACCCTGCCGAAGAACACAGCGGCATCATTCGTGCTGCCAGGTCACAACATGGCTCGCCAAACCCGTTGGTTTCAGACCAAGAAATTTTGGGCGCTGGTGCTCACGCCCCTCGTTTTGTTCCTGCTCGTCTTCTACGGGCTGGACCCGCTGGTCGAGTGGCGAACCCGTGAGGCGCTCAAGCTCTTTCAGCCGCAGTACCTCGTGACGTTCGAAGACGCTTCGTTGCAGCCGACCAAGCTCAACTACGCGCTCACCCACCTGAAAATCATGAAGGAATCGGCCGGGGGCAACGCCGAGCCGTACATCTACATCGACCGCCTGGAAATGGGCGTCTACGGGAAGGAGCTGCTCCACCTGCACCTCGTCGCCACGATGGAATTAGAGAAAGTCCGGCTCAACCTGATTGCCGCCAAGAGCAAAGAGAATGAGCAGTTGGACACCGGGATCCCCGACTTTTCGGACAAGCTCGCCGCAGCGCTGCCCCTGACGGTCGACCGGGTTCAAGTCAAAGACGCAGAGGTGATGTTCATCGACAAGACGAACCCCGACTTCCCCAAAGTGTGGCTCCACGCGATCGACGGCACGCTCGAGAATCTCGCGACCCGCGCGGCACTGGCCCGGGGCGAGCCCACGTCGATTGCGATCTCGGGAAAGATCCAGAAGACGGGCGAGATCTCGGCCTTCATCACCGCCGACCCTCTGTCCAAAGGCCTGTTCTTTGCCGGCCGCGCGATGCTGACCCACTTCGAGATGAACGAGCTGGGGAAGGTGATGGCTTCCAAAAGCGGGCTGACGGTTCAAAAAGGCACCCTCGACCTCTTTGCCGAATTCGACTGCCGGGCCGGAAAGCTCTCTGGAGGAATCAAGCCGGTGCTGAAAAATGTCGAAGTTGCTCAGGGCAAGCCGGGGCTGAGCAACGCGATCAATGCGGTGCTCGCCGACGCCGCGGTGAAGATCTTCTCGGACCGCGTGGGTGACCGCGCCGCCGTGGCGACGGTGATTCCCATTCGCGGCGACATCGACCAGCCCCAGGTTCAGCTCTGGCCCGCGGTCGTCGGCGTCATCCGCAACGCCTTCGTGATCGGCGTCTCAGAGAGCTTCCAGCGGTTGCCGTTGCCCAAATCCGACAAGCCGCAGGGGCCCATCGACCAGGCGCTCGACGCGCTCGACAAGAAAGAGGGCCCCAAGGCCCAGCCCCCCAGTCCCCCGAAGTCGTAGTCCTCGAAACGACCTCCTATGAAAAATATCACCTTGGTTCTGATGGCTGTCGCGTTTGTCGGGTGTGTCCATACCCAGGAAGTCGAGAAGGGCAACGAAGGTGCCTCGGACGGGCAGCAGAAGCCGGCCGCGCCGGTCGCGGCAAAAAAATCCCAGCCCTCTCGCACTTCAAAAACCACTCCGAAGACTTCATCTCCCGATGCCCGACCCCCGGTGGAGGAAGGCCGCCCTGAGCTTTCGGTGTCCCCTCAGGGGTTGCTGCTGCCCGACGGGCCTCGGCTGATTCAGCAAGCGCTCTCCAGGCAAGGCTACCTTCCGGCGGACCACCAGACCGGAAAGCTGGACCCAGAGACCAGCGCCGCGCTGAGGAAGTTTCAAGGCGACCAGTCGCTGGCCAAGACGGGCTCGCCAGATCGCGAGACCGTCAGAAAGCTGGGGCTGTCAGTCGAGAAGGTCTTCCGGTCTTCCACCGATGGCCCGCGCGCCGAGCGAACCCGTTAAAGCGGGCACCGGGACTCGCCTTGCGCGCGGGCTTGTCGGTAACCGTCAGCGTGCTCACCGGAAGCTGAGCCGTTGGTCTCAGGAATCAGCAGCAGCTTTCCAACCACATTGCCTCCGCTCGACAGCGCGTGGGCCTCTTCGGCATCGCGCAGGGGAAATCGCTTTTCGCTCAAGGCCACCAGAGCTCCGCGCGCCATGGCTGAGACCAGGGGCTCGAGGGTGGTTCGATTCGCCCGGCCGAGAATGGCCTTCACGTTGCGGGCTCAACAGCGCCCGGCAGGCTCCCAGCGGGTAGGTGGCGGTGCCGACCGCGTGCACGACCAGGTCAAAAGGGCCCTGCGCCCGCGCGGCGGTCAGTGGGTCGCCCCGGGTGTAGTCGAGGGCCACGGCACCGTGTTTCTCGACCAGCGCAGTGTTCCGCGTCGAGCCCGCCGCGCGCTCACCCGATGATCATGTCTTCGCGGATGAGCTTGTTGTCCGCAAAGCGCTGCATGGTGAACTTCTCGAACAGCTCGTCTGACTGGCCGGTCGCCATCCACTTCGCCATTCGCTCGGCGACCGCGGGCGCCATCATGAATCCGTGTCCGACGAAGCCTGACATCTGCAGCAGGTTGGGAAGCCCCGGCGTGCGGCCCAGAATCGGAGAGTTGTCGGGCGTCACGTCGTAAGGCCCCGCCCACTGTCGCAAGATCTTCAGCCGCCCCGTAATCGGCATCTGCTCGGTCAACGCCTGCGCGTAACGGGAAAGAAAACGCATCGTCGAGCCCAGCTGCATCTGGGCCGGCTCAGCGGGGTCTCCCATTCCGCCGACAATCTCGCCCCGCATCGACTGCGAGAAGTACAGACCACTGTCGAGCACCGAGACGAGCGGACCCAGGAAGGGCTTGAGCGGCTCGGAAGAACAAATCTCGTGGCGGTGGGGCTCATTGGGCATCTTCACCCCCGCGAGGGCGGAAATCTGCGGGCTCCACGCGCCGCACGCGACCACCACCGTGTCGCAGGCGATCTCTCCCCGGTCGGTGAGCACCTTGCGAATTCGACCCCCGCTCTGCTCGAAGCCCACCACCTGGGTAAACGTCTCGACCTTGATCCCGCGCTTGAGACAGCTTTGCGCGTACCCCCAGAGGAACGGCCAGGGAAAAATCACCCCATCGTCCTGATTGAAGGCGGCCAGCTGCACTCCCTTCATCGTCAGCTGCGGCACCAACTGCTGCGCCGCGTCGGGAGTGAGAATCTGGGTCGGCACTCCGTGCTGGTTGTGAAGGGCGGCGCTGCGCGCCAGCTTCTGGGCGACGTGCTGGCTCTTGGCGAGGAACAGGTAGCCGCCCTGGCGCAGCCAGATGTTGATCCCCATCTCTCGCGCGAAGCTCTTCATCAGGCTGATGCTGCGCTTGGACAATTCGATGTTGGTCGAAGTGCCCCACTGCATCCGCACTCCGCCCCCGTTGCGACCACTGGCACCCGCGCACAGGTAGCCTTTCTCGAGCACCACCACGTCGCGCTCGCCCTGAAGGCTCAAGTTGTGCGCGAGGGCCAGGCCCATGATCCCTCCGCCGATGATTACGATCTTCGCCCTCGAGGGAACCGGACCCTCGGGCTTCAGCGCATGATCCGAAACGTCCAGCTCGGGAGGAACCCCTGCCGTCACCGGCGCCGCCGGGTCGAAGCCGTCGGACGCCCACAGCGACAGCTCGGTCGGAAAGAGGGGAGGGCGGGGCGTGAACGGCGCCAGCTGATTCGGCTTCAAGCCGGTCTGGGCGAGCCTCGAGGCGACTGCGTTGAGGCACTGCTTTCCCTGACACATTCCTGTGCCAAAACCGGTGTAGCGCTTGACCGATTCGATGTCGCAGTAGCCCCGGGCGATCGCGTGGTCCACGTCTTCGGTGGTCACGTCCTCGCATGGACATAGCAATGCCTTGCTCATCGGGCGTCGTCCAGAATGCTCTGTGCCGCCCGGCGCCCCGAGCGGGCTGCAACCGCGGCGCTCATCGGGCCCGTCACTTCCCCCGCGACGAACAGGCCCTGGGTCGAAGTGCGGCCCTCGTCGTCGGCCTCGACTGTGAACACCCCCTGAGCTTCGCGCCAGCCGACGTGGGCGCCTCCTTGTCGGGCGAGCTCGAAGCTGGGCGCCAGCGGAGCGCACACTGCGATCGCGTCGCAATCGAGCTTCACTTCCCGGCCGTTGATCCTCACGGTCACCCCGCTCACCGTCGACAGCCCGTGGGCGCTGACCGGGTGCGTTCCCACCGCGACGGCGCTTCCTCCGACGCTCGCGATCAGCGCGGCCAACGCCTGGGCTTCGCCTGGCTCTCCCACCACGGCGATCTGTTCCCCCGGCAGCAGCCGATGCTGTCGAATCATTCGGCTCACGGCACGAGCTGCGAAGACCCCGGGCAGATCATTGTTCTCGAAAGTCGTCAGCTGCGGGTGGCCGCCATTGGCGAGCAGGATCTGCTGCGGGTAAAGCTTGGTCAGCTGCACCCCGTCGCTGACCGCCAGAAACCGGCCTTCGGCGTCTTCGAACAGCCCGATCACCGTCGAGTCCAACCGCACCCGTTCCGGGGGCGGAACCCAGGCCATTGGATCCCCAGACTCGAGCGGGGCCAGCACCAGGCGCCCACCCACGAAGGGCTCGCGCTCGATCAACAGGTAGGGGCGGTGGGCTTCCTCGAGAGTCTGGGCGGCCGCGAGCCCGGCGGCTCCGGCTCCGATGATCGCCACCTCACACCGCAGCCGCACCGCCATCGGACGGACGGGCGCAGGGGTGTCGGGCAGCTTTCCCAACCCGGCCAGCTGGCGAGCGACCTTCGCCATCACCTGTTCAACGATCGGCACCCCCGCGAACATCTCGTGGTGGTTGAGCCCGCGCGGAAACAGCCAATCGGTGATCGCGAACACATCGACCTGCGCGCTCGGAAACGCGTTCTGCCGTTCCAGCCTCATTCCGGGGTGCACCCGGGTCTGACAGACGGCGATGTTCGGCACCCCGTCGACGCGCATCAAGCAGTGGGCGCAGGCCCCGGTCATGCAAAACGGGCCGCGGGGGCGGTGGTACTTGATGCTGCGCGAGAAGACCGTCTGCCCCGCGGCGAGCAGGGCACAGGCGGTGTTCTCGTCTTTACACGCAGAGACCGGCTGCCCGTCCAGCTCGATCAAGACTTGGGTTTCCACGGGTTCGAGGCGGCGCATCCGCAACGTCTCTTAGGCGAATCAGCGCTTGTGCATTGGACGAATCAGCGTGTTCTCATCGCCCGCTTCTTCGGCGAGCAAGGTCAGCTTCTGATTGGTTGTCCGCAGCCGGCGTGACAGCTCGCGGCAGAGGTTCTGCAGCACCATCACGTACCCGGCCACGTCCTCGGTGTAGAGGCGGTACAGCTCTTTGTTCCCCAGTGACAGCAACACCGTCGGCTTCTCGACCACCACCGTCGCGGAGCGCTTCATGATGTCGATCAACGTCATCTCGCCGAAAAACTCGCCCGGGCCCATGCGAATCAACTTCGCCCGCCGACCCCCCGGAATGCTGTCGCGGTACACGACCGCTTCTCCTGAGCGCACCACGAACATCGTTCGGCCCGCGTCACCCTGCTTGCAGACCTCGGCGCCGGGCAGCAATTCCTTCACGGTCAGCATCGAGATGATCTTCTCGAGCGTTCGGGTCTCGAGCCCGCCGAACAGGGCGATCGAAGGCAGAAACTTGAGCAGGTCGGCAACGTTCTTCGCCATTTTAACGATGCCCTCCCCGGGTCAGCTGGGTAACCGCTTCCCCCAGCCCTTCGAGGGTCAAAGGGTACATCGCGAACACCCTGCGGATCACCTCGATCGTCGTCTGCCACCACTCGCGGGGGCGCTCGGGGTTGAGCCAGACCGACTGGGGAAACCGTTCGACCAGCCGCATCAGCCAGACCACTCCTTCGGCATCGTCTTCGGCCCCGGAAGTCCCGGTCAGTTCCCACGGAGCCATCAGCGCGTCGCCCACCACGATCAACTTATAGGTGGGGTTCGTCTCGGCAAACAGCTGCCCCAGCGAGACCGGATTTCGCAGCTGGGCGGTGCCGTAGACCCGCCCGTAGATGCAGTTGTGGAAGTAGTAGGTGCGCAGCTCTTTGAAGTGGGTCGCCTTTTTCGCCGCGGTGAACAGCCGCGAGACGGTGTCGGCGTGGGGATCCATCGAGCCGCCCACGTCCATCAACAAGATGACCTTGGTGTTCGATTTGCGCGGCGGGCGGGTGACGACTTCCAGCTCGCCTAAGTTCCGCGCGGTCTGCTCGATCGTCTCGTCGAGATCCAGCTCGTCGGGCCGGCCTTCTCGCGCGAAGGCCCGCAACTTTCGAAGAGCGAGCGCCAGCTGCCGCACGTCGAGCACCACGTCGTCCCGGTAATCGCGAAAATGGCGCTCGCCCGCAACAGCGAAGGCCCTTCGGTTCCCGCCCGGTCCTCCGACGCGAATGCCTTCCCGCGGCGCCCCGCTGTGCCCGAACGGCGACGTCCCGCCAGTGCCGACCCACTTGTTGCCTCCGTCGTGGCGCTCTTTTTGTTCCTTCAGCCGTTCCGCGAACATCTTTTCCAAGCTCGCCCGATCGAGCTGGTCGAGCAGCGCCAGCTCTTCGGCGGTCAGGGTCGGGCGCCGGGCCTGGGCGTCTTTGAGCCAGTCGAGCAGCTGCTGCTGAATTTCGTTCGCTGAAATTTCGATGCCCTTGAAGTGCTTCGCGAACGCCTGGTCGAACGCGTCGAGCTGCGTCTCGCTGTGCACCAGCAGCGACCGCGCCACGTCGTAAAACCCATCGAGGCTGCTGTCGTGCAGCCCCTCTTTGAGCGCCTGCGCGAGCGCGACCGCTTCCTGTGTTCCCACCGGCACCTTCAGCGCGCGCAGCTCGTACAGGAAGGGAATGAACATGGTCGGCGATCAAGCGCGGCTGCGTTTGCCTCCGGCGAAGGCTTCGGTGAAGGCCTGCAGATCCTGCTCGCGCTTGAGCAGCGCTCCGAGGAAGGGCAGCTGCTCGTCGAGCTTCAGGCTCTTGGTTCCGGTGGCCTTCAGCGCCGCCAGCCAGTCGATCAGCTCGGAAGTGCTGGGCCGCTTGCGCAGCCGGGCGAAGCCACGCAGCTCGAAGAAGATCTGCAGCGCCTGGTCCACCAGTCGGGCGTCGAGATCCGGGTGGTGCACATCGACGATGCGCCGCATCAGCGCCGGGTCGGGAAAATCGATGAAGTGGAAGACGCATCGGCGAAGGAAGGCGTCGGGCAGATCTTTTTCGTTGTTGCTGGTGATGATCACCACCGGCCGTTGTGCGGCGACGATCTCTTCGTCGGTCTCGGTAATTCGAAAGCTCATCCGGTCGAGCTCGTGGAGCAGATCGTTGGGGAACTCGAGATCGGCCTTGTCGATTTCGTCGATCAGCAGCACCCGCCGCTCTTTCGACGCGAAGGCTTCTCCCAGCGGGCCGAGCTTGAGGTACTTCTTGATGTCGCGCACGTCGTGATCGTTGAAGCGCGAGTCGTGCAGACGTTCGACGGCGTCGTACACGTAGAGCCCGTCTTGGGCCCGACTGGTGCTCTTCACGTGCCAGGTGAGCATCTTCAGATCGAGCGCCTGAGCGATCGCCTGGGCCAGCAGCGTCTTTCCCGTGCCGGGCTCACCCTTCACCAAAAGGGGCCGCTGCAGCGCCAGCGCGCAGTCCACCGCCGAACGAAGGCCTTCAGAAGTCAGGTACGAATCGGTGCCTTTGAAGCGCATGCGTGTGTCTCCTACTCGATTTCCGATCAGAGAATCTCCTCCCAACTGGGAGACGCCGCGAACGCGGCACGAATCAACCCCACGTGCGAGTACGCCTGGGGAAAGTTGCCCCACATCCGCCGGTTCGCCGTCTCGATGTCCTCAGACAGCAAACCCAGCGGCGACATCGCGGCGTGAATGCGGGCCAGCACGTCGGTGGCATCCTGTTTCCGGCCGATCACCGCCAGCGCCTCGACCAGCCAGAAGGTGCAGATCACGAACGCGACGGTGGGCTGGCCAAACCCGTCGTCGAGCCGGTAGCGAAACAGCCAACCCTCGTGGCCCAGCCCCTTCCAGATCGCCTCGACGGTGCTGCGCAGCCTTGGGTCATCGGGAGGAAACATGTGCAGCGGCGCCATCTCGAGCAGCGAGGCATCGAGATTCTTTCCCCCGTAGCTGCCAGCGAAAGACCCAAGCTCTGGGCTCCACGCCCGCTCAATCACCTGCGCGCTGATCGCGGTCGCTGCGTCGCGAAACTCCTTTTCCTTTCCCGGAAGGTGTCGGGCCGCCACCCGCGCCATGCGATCGGCCGCCGCCCAGCTCATCAGGCTCGAGAACGTCTGCGGCTGCCACTCGGTGCGGTATTCCCAGATGCCGGCGTCCGGAGTTCCCGCCAGCGAGATGGCCTTCCTCGCCAACCTTTCCAACAGCCCCAGGGCGTCGGCCGAGCGCTCGGCCTTGAACCGGTCATCGAGGAACACCGGCGTCAACGCCAACACCATCTCTCCAAAAATGTCGTTCTGCTGGTGCTTCGCCGCCCCGTTGCCCACCCGAACCGGGCCTTCGCCATTGAAGCCTGGCCAATGGGCGAGGATCTTTTCCTCGAGGTCCAGGCTGCCGTCGATGCGGTAGAGCGGGTTGAGCGCCAGCTCAGGGTTGGAAGCGGCAATGTTCAACAGGTAGGTGACGAAGCTCTCGCGCTCTTCGAATCGCCCCAGCATTCGAAAGGCGCCCAGGGCGTAATAGGCGTCGCGCAGCCAGCAATAGCGGTAGTCCCACGTCCGGCCGCTGCCCGCCGACTCGGGAATCGAAGTGGTCATCGCGGCGACGATCGCTCCGGTGTCCTCGTAGCAGTGCAGCTTGAGCACCAGCGCCGAACGAATCACTTCCTGCTGAAACAGCGGAGGAATGTCGCAGTCCTTCACCCAATTGCCCCAGTACCGCACCGTCTCGTCGAGGAACCGGTGGCACACCGCCGACAAGGACTCTTCGATCGGAGGCCCGTAACTGAAGACGAAGTGCCTCCGCTCGGACAGCACGAAGGGCTGGCCTTCGAGGTACGACAACGGGATGTCGGTGGTCAGCCGGACCTGGCTTGCGTAGCCCTCGAACCGCACGTGGTGTGAGCCCTGCGCGCGCTCGGGAACGGCCTTGGACCAGCCCAACTTCGGATCCAGAAAAACAGAGACCCGCGGCGTTCCGGTGATCGGTTCGACGATTCGGATCAGCTGGGTGGGCCGGAAGGTCCGGTTGTTCTGCACAAAGCGGGGCGCAAAGTCGATCACCCGAAAGCTGCCGTCCTCGGAAACGAACGTCGTCTCGACCACGTTGGTGTTGTCCAGGTAACGCTGAGTCCCCGAAGTAACGTCGGGGGTCCCGATGCGAAACTGGCCGCCGCCCCCCTCGTCGAGCAGGGTAGAAAAGATCGGCTCGGAATCGAACCTCGGTAAGCAGCACCACACCACTGAGCCTTTTCGGTCGATCAACGCAGAGAATTGGCAATTGCCGACGAGCGCAAGATCTTCGAGTCGCATGCAAAGAACGCTAACTGGAATCAATTGCTACACCAATCAATTGAAGATTCTATGGACTTCATGTCGCGCGCCTTGAAGTTCGTCGTGGTCCTGGTGATTGGGCTGGGCCTGCTGACGCTGGGCGCGTCGACGCTGCTCAACAACACCACCCGCAACTGGTTCGGGCGCGATCTCGATCTGCGCGCTGAGCTGGCGGTCAACGGGGCGCGCCAGGCGTTGCTGCTGCACTGGAAGTCCGGGGGAGGAAAGGCGCTCGAGGCCCTGCTGGTCGAGCTCACCCGGGACGGTCGTCTGCTCGCGGCCGCGGCCTGTGACGACGATCTGCGGTTGCTGGCCAGGACGCGCGACTTTCCCGAGCAGTTCGAGTGCAAGAAAATCGGAAGCTCGCTGCGCGTTTCGACCGACGGCGGCCCGGGTGAGTGGGCCAGCTTCAAGACCCGGGCGATGCTGCCCGGCGGCGCGGTGCACGTCAGCGCCATTCCGATCTTCGACGAAGACCAGGTGGCTGGCTTTGTCGTGCTCGTCCACGACATGAGCTTCGTCGCCCGACGCGAAGAGAAGACCGACGAGTTTTTACTGATTGGCTTTGCGATTCTCGCGCTCGGCGCGTCGATCATCACAGTCATTGCCTCTCGCCTCTCGTGGCGTGGCTGGAGCAACGAGTTGCGCCGCCTGCTCAAAGGCGGAGGGCCTCCGCCCGAGTTCCAGCCGCTGTTGCAGGACGTGCGTGATCTGGTCGAGCGGATCGCCAGTGAGAAAGAATCTGACGGCCTGGGCGGGCCGTGGACTCCGCAGCGGCTGAAGTACACCCTCAACCGTCATCTGCATGGCGAGAAGGTCGTCATCCTCGCCAACCGCGAGCCCTACATTCATTCGCGAAACAGCGACGGAAAGCTGCTCACGGTCCACCCGGCCAGCGGCCTGGTCACTGCCCTTGAGCCGGTGATGCGCGCCTGCTCGGGCACCTGGGTCGCCCACGGCAGCGGCAACGCCGACAAGGAAATGGCCGACGGACACAGTCGGGTGCGGGTCCCCCCTGGCGAAGAGTCGTACACCATTCGTCGGGTCTGGCTCAGCCCCGAGGAAGAGCGGGGCTACTACTACGGCTTTTCCAACGAGGGCCTCTGGCCGCTGTGCCACGTCGCCCACACCCGGCCGCTGTTTCGCGGGCAGGACTGGGCTCACTACCAGGCGGTGAACAAGAAGTTCGCCGATGCGGTGTGTTCGGAAGTCGATTCAGAGGATCCGATCGTCCTCGTTCAGGACTACCACTTCGCCCTCGCCCCCAGGCTCATTCGCGAGCGCTTGCCACGCGCGACCGTCATCACTTTCTGGC
>JAYVCD010000369.1:0-6574 GCA_043750125.1 Archangiaceae bacterium
CACCGAAGAGTGGAACGCCGAAGACAAGGGCGGCACCCGGACGAACAAGGACAAGAAGAAGAAGAGCGGCGACCCGCTCGACCGGATGAACGGCACCGAAGACTGGTGAGTGCGCGGTGTAGTCTCCCCGCGCCCATGCGTTCTCTTTTCGTTTTCCTCGCGCTGCCTTCACTCGCATTGGCCCAGGTCGATGCGGTCGTTCATCTCGACCCTTCTCGCGGCGCGACGCTGCTGCCGGACTCGGTCGGCTGGGCGGATCAAGCGACCGCGATCAGCATCAACCCCGCCGGCCTGAACAAGGTCGGGACCTTCGAGGCCATCTGGGCCCACGAGCGCAGCGTTCCGCGCGACGAGGTCATCGACGGACTCTACTTCGCCTCGTCCCCCGTCTCTTCGCTGGGCCTGGGCCTCTCGGTCGAATGGCTGCGCAATGCCGGGGGAAGCAACGCTTCGAGAAAGACCTCGGCCGCGCTGGCCTTTGGCGGGCAGAGCCTGAGCCTGGGTTTTGCGGCCAACTTCTTCGCGGGCCGGGGCATCGACGGGCTCACTTCGCTGGACCTGGGGATTCAGAGCCGACCGGGACGTTATTTTTCGGCGGGCCTGACGATCAAGAACGTCGACGCTCCGGCGCGGGGCGCGATCAGTCTTCCTCGCACCTGGGACGCAGGGGTCGGCTTTCGCCCCGTGGGCGAGCGGCTGAGCGTCGGGGCGGACTGGATTTTTTCCGACCAGGGCTCGCTGGCGGCTTCCCGGCTCGCCTACTCGGTGAAGGCCGAGCTGTGGAAAGGGTTGGGCGCGCACGCGGGCTTCAGCCACGGCTTTCGCCCCACCGACGGGCTGTTCTTCCAGGTCGGGCTCACCGTCGACACTCAGCATTTTGGAGCCGGCTATGCGCTCAGCGGAGCAAGCCAGGGGCTGGGTCACCTCACCACCGCCCGGCTGTCGTATGACCCCTACCGGCAGGTGCCGATCGGCGGCGGAAAAATCGCGGTCGTGGCTTTGAGCAACATCGGGCAGGCCGACACCGGCAGCACCCTGGCGACGCTGCTCAACATCAGCACTCCCGACCGCTATTTGCGGGTGCTGCGCACGCTCGAGAATGGAGTTGCGGATCCACAGTTGCGGGGAGTGTTGCTCAAGGTCGAAGTCAGTGGGCTGCGAATGGCGCGCGCCCAGGAGCTTCGCGAGGCGTTGATGCGGCTGCGCGCCGCGGGAAAGACGGTGATCGCGCTGATCCTCTCGGCGGAAGACCCCGAGTACCTGATCGCGTCGGCGGCGGACCACGTCTACGCGGTGCCCGAGGCGATGGTGATGGTCGACGGGTTGCGCTCGAGCGCGATCTTCCTCGGGGGCACGGCCGAGAAGCTCTCGGTCAGCGTCGACGTGGCGAAGGTCGGTGCGTACAAGAATGCGCCCGATCAGTTCACCCGCACCTCGATGAGCGAAGAGCAGAAAGAAGCGATGAACGCGCTGCTCGATGCGCAGGTGAAGAGCGTGGACGCCCAGGTGCCCGCCGCCCGCGGCCTCACGGTCGCGCAATGGCACGCGTCGATCGACGAGGGCCTCAAATCGGTCAAGCGGGCCAAAGAGCTCAAGCTCATCGACGACGTGATCACCACCACCCAGCTCGAAGAGCTGCTGCCCGAATTGATTCCCGGTGCGCGCCTGGTCTCCGACTACTCGGCCCATGAGGAGAAAGACGATCGCTGGGGGACGGCGTCCCACATCGCGGTGATTCCGGTGCTGGGGAACATCAGCGGCGGCAGCAACGGCTCGGACCCGCTGGGCCTGTCGCTCAATGCCGGAGCCGACAGCTTCCTTCGCAGCCTCGACGCGGCCTCACGCGATGCCTCTGTCGCGGCGATCGTGCTGCGCATCGACTCGGGCGGGGGCGATGGCCTGGCCAGCGATTTGATGTACCGCGCGGTGCTCGCCGCGAAGCGCCGCAAGCCGGTGGTGGCCTCGATGGGCGATGTGGCCGCGTCGGGTGGGTACTACGTGGCGATGGGAGCCGACGAGATCTTCGCCTCGGCGGGCACCATCACCGGAAGCATCGGGGTCTTCTTCTTGAAGCCGGCGGTGAAGGGCCTGGGCGAAAAGCTCGGGGCCCACCAGGACGAGCTGTCGCGCGGAAAGTTGGCTGGGGCGCTCGACTACTGGGAGCCGTGGACTGAAGGGCAGCGCGCGTCGGTGCAGAAGTGGGTCGACGATTTCTACGACACCTTCATCACCGAGGCCGCGCTGAGCCGGAAGACGACGAAGGAAGCCATCGACCAGGTGGCCCGGGGGCGGGTCTGGTCCGGGGAAGACGCCAAGAGCAAGGGACTGGTGGACACAATCGGAGGGCTGACCGATGCGATCGCTGCCGCCCAGAGGCGCGCGGGCTGCGCGCACCTCGACCTGCCGGTCAAAATCTACGGCCCCCCTCCCGGGATCTTCGGCGCGATTGTCGGCGACGGCGCGGTGGCGCAGACGCTGCGCGAGGCCAGAATCCAGACCGCCACACCCTGGTCGCCCGTGGTTCGAGCGCTGGGCGCGCAGCTGGGCGCAGGGCTGCTGCTCGAAGCGGCGGGGATCCAGGCCCGGCTCGAAACCCCCTTCGACGTTCGGTAGTGATTGCAAGAAGCTCTCGACAAACGGTCTGGGCGGCCGTTACGGTTCGTTCGTTCGTCGGCCCGGCTGCAAGGCCCCGGCGGATACAGGAATTTTTTCTTCCTGCTCCCACTTCAACCGCGCAATCCAGAGGCGCTGAGCCACTCAGCGCTCCCCCCCCATGACCGAGCACGACGAGCAGCCTGACCCGAAAGACCCTCCGAGTTCCGCTCCTGGCGGTGACGATGGCGATGGGGGGGATGATGAGGGGGACGACGGGGGTCCCGAAGGGTCTGAAGTCTCGGCCGACTCGGGGGGGGGCCCGGCTCCCAGTGGCGCTCCTGGCGGTCAGCCCGGACAGTTCGGCCAACAGCCTGGAGCGGGAGGTCGCAAGCGCCGGCGCCGACGCAGGCGCAAGGGCAACCCGGTGCAGTTTACGCCCGAGGGCCAGGCTTTCCGGACGGTGACCCAGCCCGACGGCGTGCAGTCCCAGGTGTTCCTCACCCCCCAGGAAGTCGAGCAGTACAAGCAGCGCATCGCGCAGCAGCAGGTTCAACAGCAACAGCAACAACAGCAGCAACAGCCGCGCCCGGCGGGGCAGCCGGCTCCCGCCGCGGCGGTGCAGACCGTCGAGGGCGTGCTCGACACCGAAGTGAAGGGACCCAACGCGTACCTGCGGCAGCTCAAGCGCAGCCTGCTCGCCTCGCCCGAGGATCCTGAAATTCCGAAGAACCTGGTCCAGAAGCTCAGGCTTCGCACCGGCCAGTTCCTTTCGGCCCAGGCGCAGATGCGGGGACAAAAGGGCTTCATTCAGCGGGTGGACACCGTCGACGGAATGCCGGTCGAGCAGGCCAGCCGGCTGCCTCACTTTCAGGACCTCACGTCGATCGACCCGGTGGAACGGATCAAGCTCGAGCACGTACACAACGAGCACGTCACCCGGGTGTTGGACCTGATCGCTCCGCTGGGAAAAGGCCAGCGGATGTTGATCACCGCGCCTCCAAAGACGGGCAAGACGATCATGCTGCAGCGCATCGCCCAGGCGGTCGCCGCGAACCACCCCGAGATTCACATCATGGTGGTGCTGATCGACGAGCGGCCGGAAGAAGTCACCGACATGAAGCGCAACATCAAAGGCGAGATTTTGGCGTCGAGCTCAGATCGCCCGACGCCAGATCACTTGCGAATCGCCGAGCTCTCGCTCGAGCGGGCGCGGCGGCTGGTCGAATCGGGGAAAGACGTGTTGATCCTGCTCGATTCGATCACCCGACTTGCACGCGCCTTCAACAAAGAAATCGAATCGTCGGGCCGCACGATGAGCGGCGGCGTCGATTCGCGGGCCCTCGAGCGCCCGAAACGGTTGTTCGGCGCGGCCCGCGCGACCGAAGAAGCCGGCTCGTTGACCATCATCGGCACGGCGCTGATCGACACCGGCAGCCGAATGGATGAAGTGATCTTCGAAGAGTTCAAGGGCACCGGAAATTCTGAAGTCACCCTCGATCGCCTGCTGGCCGAGAAGCGAATCTGGCCGGCGGTCAACATCGCGCAGTCGGGCACGCGCAAAGAAGAGAAGCTCTTCACGATGAAGGAATACGAAAAAGTGAAGAAGCTGCGCCAGATGCTCTTCTCGGTGAAGCCCGTCGAGGCGATGGAAGCGCTGGTCAAGCGGCTCGGGCGGTTCACCTACAACGACGAATTCCTCGACGAGTTGTAGGCTCGCAAGCGCGATGATCTCGGGCTCGGGCCGCTGCTTCTACCACCCAGATCGCGCAGGCCTGGGGATCTGCGTCGAGTGTCGAAACGTCATCTGCGTCGAGTGCACGACGCAGTTCGAGGGGATCAATCGGTGCGCCCAATGCCTGGCCACCCGGCTGTCGCAGGCTCAGAAGGTCGTGGCCCGGTCGGAATTTTCGCTGGGAAATCTTTTGCTCGCTGTGCTGTCGGCCGCCTTTCTCTTCGGTTCCATCTGGGTGATCGCCGCGCTCTTTTCGGCCTGACCCGATGGCCGTCCCCGCTCTAGAGCTGAGGCCCAGGAAAACGGTCGCACTCTTCGATGCGGCGCTGCGGCTGTGCGCGCGGTCCAGCGGCGTGTGGAGCGTCACCCTGCCCGCGGGCGCCTGCGTGATTGCCGCGCTGTTCTCCCTGGTGGACGCGGTCACCCATCACCGGGCGTTGCTGACGCCGGTCGCGCTCTTCACCGCCGCGTGGCTCTTCCGCGCAGTGTCGATGGGTGCCGCCTGCCATTTCTTGCAGGTGCAGGTGCTGGGGAACGTCGAGGCCAACGCCTGGAGCTCGTTTGCGGCGGCGTTGAAGCGCGCTCCCAGTTTGATCATCACCGCCGCGTTCACCGCCTTCTTCAACACCCTGATCTGGACCCTCACCCTCGGAATCGGGTTCTTGTTCCTCGGCGCGCACAACGTCGCCTACGCAGTCGCGATGCGCGGGCAAGGCCACCCGCTGGCCGTCTACGCCACTGCCTCGAAGCTGCTCGGGCCTGCCCGTCACACCGCGGCGTGGGTCCGGTTGTGTGGGCTGTCTCAGGCGCTGGTGTTGCTCAACCTTCACCTCGTGACGATCGCCATTTTCTACCTGGGCAAGAGCTTGCTCGCGCTCGACCTGACATTCGTTCAGCGCTTCGCCTCGCTGGACAATGCCACCTGGCTCGCCGCGCTGATGGCCACCACCTTCACCCTGTTCGAGCCGCTGCGGGCCGCCACTGCCACGCTGCTGCTGATCGACGGCCGGGTGCGGCAGGAAGCCCTGGATCTGCTCGCCACCCTCGAGCAATTGCCCCGCCGCAAGAGGCCCCGCCCGTCGACCGCGGTGGCCCTCGGCCTGGGGCTGTTGCTGCTGTCGACCGGGGCGCGAGCCCAGGACGATTGGTCGGGCGTGTACACCCCCGGACGAGCCGACGAGCCCCCGGCTGCGTCGCCCAATCTCAAAGAGCGGCTCGAGGCGGTGGTCGACCAGTGCAACCTTTCGAAGAGAGTCAGCTCCGAGCAGCTGCGGGCCGTCGGGCAGCTGTCGCCCGAAGACCAATCTTCGCTCTCTCGCTTCGTCGCCCGCATCGAACGGCTCGTCTGGGACGATGAAGACTGCAAGGCCGCCGCGGCAGATCTGCAGCGGGGGCTGGCGCTGATTGCCCAGACGCGCCGGCTCGAGCAGGACTCCTCGGCGTCAACCCGGGATGAAGCGAAGGCGATTCTCACCCGCCCGGAATTCAGAGCCAGCGACGCAGTCGAGAAGACCCGACCTGAAGAGGAAGAAGGGCCCAGTGGGTTCAGCAAGGCGTGGGCCGCGTTTTGGGAAGCAATCTCGAAGTGGCTGCGCGGGCTGCAGTCCGACCCTGAGCCCAAAGCCGACCTGGGCGGCTCGAAGTTCGGGGGAATGGGTTTTGCGAACGGGGTGGTCGTGCTCGCAGTGCTGGGGGTGATTTCGTTCTTGCTCTGGTTGTTGATTCGCGGCCGGGACAAGGGGAAGGCGGTCGACGCCGACGCCTTCGTCTCGTCGCTGAATCACGGCGCGCTGTCGACGGACCCGATGAGCGCCCTGGCCCGCGCCCCTGAGAGCTGGGCCGGTCTGGCCGACCAATTGGCGCGCGAAGGGAAGTACCGCGAGGCCATTCGGCACCTCTACCTGGCGCTGCTTTCCCACCTGCATCGAATCGGCGGAATCGACTACGACCCGGCGAAGAGCAACTGGGACTACTTCCGCGGCTTCAAGGGTCGCCCTTCGGTGCTGGGGCCGTTTCGAGAGCTGACCTTGCGGTTCGACTTCGCCTGGTACGGCAACCTCGAAGGCAGCCAGACGGCGTGGACTGCGTTTCGAAGCCTCTGCGAGCCGATTCTCGCGCCGGACTCCGAAGGAATGACCGCCGGTGCGTGATCGCTTTCCGCTGCTGCTGGTCGGCCTGTTGTTGGGGCTCGGTGCGTTCGCGACGTTCCTGATGCGCGGCGCAGCGCGGGGCTCTTTCGCGGACAAG
>JAYVCD010000370.1:0-4940 GCA_043750125.1 Archangiaceae bacterium
CGCCCAGATGTCGCTCATCGCGTTCGCCGCGGCGATCTGCCCGTACGCGTACGGGTCGTCGACGATCGGCGGAAAGAAGTCGACCGTCTCTACGACCGCCAACGAGGGCGACAGCTTGTAGACCGCCGCGTCGTCGCGGGTGTCGTACCCGACCAGCGCCTGATCAGACTTGATCCGCGGCAGCGCCGCCAGCAGCTCGGTCAAGACACCCGGCCGGATCTTGGCCGCACACCCTGCGAAATTCGACAGCGACGTGAGCCGAACCGGGCCGCGGTCAGCCGCCACGGACGTAATCCTTCTTGATCAGCTCCACCATCACCTCGGCGACCTTCAAGTCGTCCTGTGGCGAATGATCGAGGACCCCGGTGAAGCTGCCGTAGTTGTGGACCAATTGCAGCACGTCCAGCTGGTCTGCCGTCAGCTCGCGCAGCGGAGCGGCCATCGGCATCGTGAGCGTCAACGTCGACGTGATCGCCGGCAGCTGCGATTGAATGTGCTTCATCTCGTCCAGCTGGCGCAGCGCGTCCATCAGCAGCGCTTCGGTCGAGGTGTCGAGCTCGACCATGAATTCCTGCGGGTCCGGAGGACGCAGCTCGAAGTCACCCTGTTCCCAGGTGATGATCCGGTTGAAGCTCTTCTGCGGGCCCAGCTCGTGGTTGTCGTCGATGCAGCAGTAATAGACCTTGCCCTGCCGCAGGTAGATGTTGCCCGAGTGCTCGTTGGTGACCGCGAGCACCCCGTTCTTCTTCGAGGTGTGGAACAGCTGCAGCAGGTCGGGCAGCGGAACCTCTTCGAGCTTGCCCGTCATCGCGGTCTTGGTCTGCTTGGCAGACTGAATGATCGCGACCTCTTCGAGCTTCTGCTTCACCACCGCGTCGTCGAGTTCGGGGACGTTCGCGCCCTGGCGCACCAGCTTCAAGATCGAAGTGCCGATCAAGATGCGGTCGCCTTCCTTGATCCGCGCAGTCTTCACCTTCTCGCCGTTGACGAAGGTCCCGTTGGTGCTCCCGAGGTCTTCAATCGTGATCTTCCCGTTCTGGAGCGTGATCTTCGCGTGCTTCCGCGAGACCATGTCTTCGACGAGAACCATGTCGAGCTCGCTCGACCGGCCGATGACGATCTGCTTCTCGGCCCGCAGAGGGAACTCACCGCCCTGGTATTTGCCCGAGATAAACTTGAGTGCGAAGCCAGCGTTCAATGTTGTTCGACCTTCGCGTTGTCCTTCGTGTTGTCCTTCACCAGGTTCAAGTACATCTCAGCGCTTCGGTTGCCCGGGTTGCGTTCCAGCACGTCTTCCCAGCATTTGACCGCATCTTCCTTCCGGCCCGCAGAATAGAGCGCAATACCGTAGTGCACTCTGCCGGGAAGGTAGTTGGGATTGATCTTCAAGATTTCATCGAACTGGGCCAGCGCCTCGGCGTGATCGCCCTTGTCCCGACACGCATCGGCGAGCTTGAGCCGAATGTCGACGAAGGTGGGGCACAAACCGAGCGCCCGCCGGTACTCGCCAATCGCCTCGTCCAGCATCCCGCTCGAGGAAAAGACATCGGCGATTTCGGCGTACATGTTGGCGATCTTGCCCTTCACGTACGGGTCGATGTGATTGGGGCTCGAGCGTTGGCGGGTCAGCGCGGTCTGGTAGACCTGCTTGGCCTCGGCGTACTTGCCCAGGTCGTTGTAGATCACCGCCAGATTCAACGCGGCATCGGTGTACGCCGGGTTGATGCGCAAGGCGGCCTCGAACGCGCGCTGCGCCCGGGCGAACTGACCTGCGTCGTGGTAGACGATGCCCAGCATGTTGTAGACGTCTGCGAACGACTGGTTCTGCTCGACCACCTGGGTCAGGTACTTCTCAGCCTGCGAATACTGCTTCTTCTCGAAGTACCCCCGCCCGAGGGTCAACAGCTGCTTGAGCGCCTCATCCATGGGGGGGTTCCGCCTCGTACAAGGTGTCCGCTCGCGAAGGAAAGGTTGCGTAGCCTACATAAGTCCGTTCGGAAAGAAGAATTGCCCCCCGGCCGCCTGAAGGTCGAGACGTCGAGGACCGCTGGAATGAAACGGTCGGTCGGCCCCGAAGCCCTCCATTCGGTACTGCTCGCTGACCTGCACCTGGTCGCGATCGAGGCGGATGAACCAGGCGTCGATGCGCACCTTGCGCTCCAGCAGCGCGAGCCATTCGTCCGCTTCTTTGCCCAGGCCTGCGTCGAAGGCACGGGCCAGCCGCTGGAGCGTCCCCCGGTCCCCCGACTCGAGCGCGCGCCGACGGCTCTCGAGCGCCGTCACCACTGCCACCAGTCGGGGCGCCAGGTTCGACTCGGGCTTCCAGGCGGTCCCGTCGTAGCCGAAGACGATCTTCTCCACCCCCAGCGAGCTGACTTCGGTGCCGTTGAGCTCACCGGTGAAGTCCAGGGTCGAGAGCACCGTCGCCCGCCGGCCCCCAGGCTCGAGGCTCACCGTCATTCGCTGGTAGTGGACTCTCTTGCCCGTCAGGCTTCCGCCCAACACCTTGAGCTCGAGGCCTTCCTGCTCGGCCTTCTTCAGCTGGGTGATGAGCTCAACGTCCGGCCCGGCCGCGGTGCCGAGCAGCCGGGGCAAGCCCACCCAGGCCAACGTCGCGACCAACGCCACCGCCAGGCCCAGACCGAGGACCTTCGGCAGTTCTCTCACCGCCGCTACCCTTGGGGCCCCAACACCCGGGCGGCCTTCCTGGCCCCATCAGAATCGGGGTTCAACTTCACCAGCGCCCGCAGTGCGTCCTTCGCCTTCGCTTCGTCCTTCAGTTCCATCCACGCGTCGTAGAGGGCGAAGTGGACCTTGTCGTCGAGGCCGATGCCGGGGAAGTCGCGGGCGATGATGTTCAGCCGGTTGATCACCGCCGGCCACTTGTCGCGCTTCTTGTAGAAGCCGGCGACGTACCATTCATGAGCCGCCAGGCGCTTCTTTACGTCGTCGAGCACAGTCTTCGCTTCGGCCTGGTGACTCGAGTCCGGGTAGGTCCGAACGAAATCCTTCATCGACGTGAGCGCGCTGCGCAGATTGGCCTGATCTTTCTCGGCCGAAGGAGGCAGCAGGAAGAAATCAGACGGGATGTCTTTGTAATAGCTGAGGGCCGCCCGGAACGCCGCGTAGTCAATCTGCGGGTGGGTGGGGTGAATCTTGACGAAGGTGACGTAGCGATCGCGGGCTTCGATGAAGCGATCGCGATCGAAGTCGGTGTCTGCCAGTCGCAGCTCGGCGACCTTCGCCGCTTCGAGGTACGGGTACTTGCTCTTCACGTAGTCGAAGTACTTTTGCGCTTCCGCGTAGTTCTTCCCCGCGAGCGCGTTGTTGCCCTTCGCGATGTTCGTCTCGGCGTCGTCGCCGTAGGTGACGGTCGGGTTCTCGTCACTGCTGAAGACCCCCAGAGACTTGCAGCCGCACAGGGACAACAGCCCGATCAAACTCGAAATTTTCACTGCTGTTTTCATTTCGGCGCGCACCCTATTCGGCACCCTCTGACACATCAACCAAAGTCAAGACCAGCTCTTCCTCGAAGCCCCGCGCGAGCAAAAGCCTCGCCGCCTTCACGCCCGACACCCGCTTTGATTTCAGCAGCCGCAGTGCGGACGCCTTGTCGTCGTGGGGAATCGCCTTTGTCACCTGCGGGTCAAAGCCCCTGGCTTCCAGCCGTCGCTGCACGTCGCCGTGCGACCGGTCTTCGGCGAACAGCCGGCGCGCCAGCTCGACCGCCGCCCGCTGGTCGTCCAGATAGCCGAGCTCGACGCAGCGCCCGATCGCTGCGCGAATTTCGTCCCCCGTGTGCCCGCGCTGCACCAGCGCCGCGTCGAGCTGGGCGCGGCTCTTTTCGCGGCCGCCGAGCAGCTTCACCGCGACCTCGAATGCACTCAGGGGCTTCTTCGGCACGGGTGCTGCCCTTACCACTGCAGCTGTGCTACCCGCCTTAGTCCCATGCATCCGGTCATTGCCCATTTCCTGGATCCGAAGGCGGTTCGCAGTTCCCTCGACAAGTCGGCCAAAGGAGAACCGCTCAGCGACATCGAGCTGCTCTTCGTCAACGCCGCCACCGCGCACCCCGATCGAAAAGAACGCGCCCTGCAGGCGACCGCCAACGGAGACATGGAAGACCAGCAGGCCGCGCTCGCCCTCGCGGTCTTCGCAGCGCTCGCCCAGGTCGAAAGAGATCCCGTCCTCTCGCCGGTGGTGCAGCAGGCCCGTCGCGCCCTGATCGAGGCTGGAGCCACCAACGACGACGTCCAGCAGTTCCTCTCGCTGGTCCTGCTCGAAGAGGCGTTCGCGTTCGACGATGAGGCCAACACTTTCGACAGCGACCTGGTGGCCGAGACCTTCCGCACCCTGCCCCGCCTGGCCGCGCTGGATGAAGACCGGGTCACCAAGCTCGAAGAGACCTTCGTTCACAACGTGCCCGCAGATCAGCGCCCCCTGCTGCTCGCGACGGTCGAAGCGCTCTTTTCCGCCGCCTGGAGCGACGGCCCCGTTCCCGTCAGCCCCGAGCACGTGGAAGGCGCGATCGAGCAACTGCGCGGGCAGACCTCAGACGTGGATTTCGGCGCCGCAGTGAAGGCGCTGCAGTCGCTGCTCCAGTTGTTGGCGCGCGAAGGGCTGATTGGCCTTCAGCGACTCAAGCGCCTGCTCGATGCGGTGGGTCCGATGGCCGCCGCGCTCAGTCAGCCGGCCGAAGACGACGACGCGGACGGGGACTCCGATGAGGAACAGGGCGAAGACGACGAAGGGGATGACGACGAAGAAAATCTCGACGATCAAGAAGGCGAAGGTGAGGGCAGCGAAGTCGCCGAAGGCAGTGAAGGCGACGAGGCCCAGGAAGGCGACGACAAGGCGCAGGACGACGATCAGCCCATCGACCCGGACAAGACCGACCCGGGTGGAACGCCGCTGCCGAGCTGAGTGGCCGGCAGGGATTA
>JAYVCD010000371.1:0-11084 GCA_043750125.1 Archangiaceae bacterium
GCTGCTGCGGTTCGGCGAGTAGTCCACGTCCCTCGACTGCTCTCGGGAAAAACGGAACTACACCAGCTTCGCAGCGAGCAGATCCTGCACGTCGAGCAGCCCGACCGCGCGGCCTTCGCCATCCACGACGGGAAGCTGATCGACCTGGTGCTCGCGCATGCGCGCGGCAGCGCCGAGGACGAGATCGTCGGGCAGGACGAAGCGCGGATTTTTCCCCATCACCTCTTTGACCTGCACCTTGTAGTCGAGCCGGTTGCGCTCGGCGAGGCGGCGCAGATCTCCGTCGGTGAAGATCCCGACCAGCCGGCCTTTGGAATCGACGACGTTGGCGGCGCCTGGGCGGCCGCGGGTGTTGGTCATCACGATGACGACCTCGGACAGCCGGGCGGTCTGCTTCACCACCGGGTGCGCGTCGCCGGCGCGCATCACCTCGTGAACTTTCAGGACGCTGCGGCCGAGCTTCCCGCCGGGGTGGAGCAGCGCGTACTGCTCGGCGGTGAGCTCACGCTGGTGGGCGACGCACATCGCGAGCGCGTCGGTCATCGCGTGCAGCGCGGCGGACGAGGCGGTGGGAATGAGCCCCAGCGGCGAGGCCTCGTCGAGCACTCCGATGTCGAGCAGCAGATCGGCGGCCAGCGCCAGCGGGCTGCGCGGGTCGGAGGTGATCGCGACCAACGTGACGCCGACCCGCTTGAGCGGCGTGAGCAGCACCAGCAGCTCGGACGTGGTGCCGGAGTTCGAGAGCGCGACGACGACATCGCCCTTTCGCACCCGGCCCAGATCGCCGTGCGCGGCTTCTGCGGGGTGGAGGTAGAGGGAGGGCACTCCGACGGAGGCGAGGGTGGCCGAGAGCTTCTGGGCGATGAAGCCGGGCTTGCCCATCGCGGTGACGATGACGTGCCCCCGGCAGCCGAGGATCGCGTCGACCGCCGAGACGAAGTCGTGGTCGAGCCTGCGCTCGAGGGACGCGATGGCGCGGCTTTCGGCGCGGAGGACTTTCCGGGCGTACGCGAGGGTCGAGCGGGGATTCACCGGGTAGGCTTGTAGCCGAAGGCCGCGCGATCCGGGGTCGACACGAATGGTGGGCGGGATTAAACGACCCTCATGAAATTCTTCATCGACAGCGCAGACGTGAAGGAAATCCGGGCCGCCCACGCAATGGGGTGTGTCGACGGAGTCACAACCAACCCGTCGCTGCTGGCGAAGGTCGGCCGGCCGCTGGTCGAGACGATCAAAGAGATCTGCTCGATCGTCGATGGGCCGATCTCGGCCGAGTGCGTCTCGATGAACGCCGACGAGCTGGTGGTCGAAGGCCGAGGGCTGGCGAAGCTGCACAAGAATGTGGTGGTGAAGGTCCCGATGGGCGTCGAAGGAATGAAGGCGACGAAGATCTTCACCGCCGAGGGGATCAAGACGAACGTGACGCTCGTCTTCTCGCCCAACCAGGCGCTGCTGTGCGCCAAAGCCGGAGCGACCTACGTCTCGCCCTTCGTCGGCCGGCTCGACGACATCTCGCAGGACGGAATGGAGATGGTGCGCCAGATTCTCGAGATCTACCGGGCCTACGACTTCAAGACCCAGGTGTTGGTGGCCAGCGTTCGCCACCCGGTTCACGTGATGACTGCCGCTCGGATGGGGGCCCATGTCGCGACGCTTCCGCTGGCGGTGATTCAGCAGCTGGCGCAGCACCCGCTGACCGACGCGGGGATCAAGAAGTTCCTCAGCGACTGGGAAAAAGTGCCGCAGCCCAAATAGGGTCTTCTCTCCATGCCCAATCGTTCACTCTGGCTCCACTTTGGGTTGTGCGCGGCGCTCGGCCTGGGCTGCAACCGCGAGGCGTCGGTGCCCCTGGCCACCGCCAACGGCTTCACCATCAGCGCAGATCAGTTTCGGGCCAGCGTGAACAATCAGTCCCCGGGAGACCGGGGTTTCTATTCGCAGTTGGACAAGAAGCATGAGCTGCTCGAGAAGATGATCGATTTCGAGGTGCTGCTCGCTGAGGCCCGGCGGCAAGGGCTCGAGCGCAGTCCCGAGATCGTCAGGGCCACGCGCGAGTTGATGGTTCAGCAGCTGTTGCGGGGCAAAGCGGAGCAATACCCCGGCGGCAAGATTCCCAGCGAGGGTGAGCTCCGGGCCCAGTTCGAGGCCCGCACGGACCGTGAGGCCGTTCCCCAGACCGTTCGAGCGCTGCACCTGTTCCTCGCCGTGCTTCCCGGCGCCGACCGCCCGAAGCGACGTCTGGAAATCGAGGCGCTGCGGGCTCAGGCGCTGGCGCTGCCGGCGAGCGAAGAGGGCGACCGGCAATTCGCAGCGCTCGCCCGCCAGCATTCAGATGAGGCTTCCACCGCCGTCGGGGGCGGTGACCTGACCCATCGCACCCACACCCAGCTCGAGTCGTTCTACTCGCGGGCCGTGGCCGATGGCGCCTTCGCGGTCAAAGAGCTCCATCAGGTTTCCGAAGTGCTCGAGTCCGAGCGCGGTCTGCACCTGTTTCGGTTGCTCGAGCGGGGGGCTTCCCGGCTGGCGACCTTCGAAGAGTTCCGGGCTTCGCAGGTGGTGCAGGTGGCTCAGAATGTGAGAGATCAGGATCTGCGTGCCTACACCCAGGCGCTGCGAAGCAAGGCGAACGTGGTGGTGCGGGAAGAGGAACTCAAACAACTCAATCCGCTTTCCGTCGTGCATCAACCTTGACTCGACCGCCGCACCGCTCAACAATTTGAAGGTCTTTAGAAAGCTCTCTGCGCGCGTCGCCAAAGAGTTTTTCAAAACCAACAAGTGAAGGGGGGTCGATGTCCCGAGTTTTCGCTCGCAGCATCTGCGGTTTCTGTGCGGTCTTGTTCTTCGCGGGCTGCCCGGGAAAAGACACCCCTGTTCCAGAAGTCATCAAGATCACCGCGACCCCGACGAAGATGCGGGCCGACGGAGTCGCCTCGGCGATGCTTGTCGTCTCTCGCAAAGGCACCCAGGACGTAACCCTTCGGGTGGGTCTGGGGACGTTCAAAGACACCGGCAACAAGCTGACGGTGGTCGTCGGGGGCTCAGGGTCTGCAGAGCTCATCAGCTGCGACTCGCGCATCATCAACTGCAGCGGGCTGGTCCGGGTGACGGCCTCGAGCGAAGACGGCGCGTCGGGTGAAGCCTCGGTCGAATTCCAACAACTCGAGCTGTGCAACGACGGCCGGGACAACGACGGGGACGGCAAAATCGACTGCGCTGACGAAGAGTGTGTCGATCTGGCGTGTGCTCTGCCTTCCACCTCGGTCGGCACTGGCAAATGCAGCGCGACCGGCCTTTGCCTGTGCTCGACCGGAGTGGTCGAGACCTGCAACGACGGGGTGGACAACAACTGCGATGGGAAGGTCGACTGCGCCGACACGACCTGCGACACGAAGATCTGCAAGCTTCCAGCGGGAACGAGCGGAAAGTGCGCGGGGACGATGTGCAAGTGTCCGGGGGTCGCCGAGATCTGCGATGACGGCATCGACGACGATTGCGATGGGCTGGTCGACTGCATGGACCCCGACTGTCAGTCGGTTGGCGGCAACCTCGGGAAAATCTGTGACACCAACTCGCACAGCTGTGGGCCGGCCGACGCGGCAGGAGCTGCGACCTGCACCGTCTGCGCGGGCGGACAGACGACCGAGACCACCTGCAACGATGGAAAAGACAATGATTGCGATGGAAAGGTCGACTGCTCCGACCCCGACTGTGACGCGAAGAGCTGTGCCGCGTTCGGGAAGGTCTGCAACGGTGCCCAGCAGCTGTGTCTGTGTGGCGGCGGCGGCGCCCCCGAAGCGGTCGAGACGACCTGCAACGATGGCAAGGACAACGACTGTGACGGCACCGTCGACTGCGCGGACACGTCGTGCGTCGGTCCGATTGCGCAGGTGTGCGGGACGTTTGGAAAGACCTGCCAGGCCCTGAACGTTTGCGGCTGCGGCGCGACGGTCGAGGATTGCAAGACTCCCGGCGATGACAACTGCAACGGCCTGACGAACTGCGAAGAGATCGCCTGCCGCCCCAGTGGCTCAGGGCTCGGGGCCGCCTGCGACCTCAGTGGACATACGTGTTCGCAGATTCTGGCCGGAGCCTCCTCGTGCTCTGTCTGCTCTGGAAATGGGGGCCTGGTCGAAGCGGCCGAAGGCAGTACGGGTGGCGCGAGCATGACGTGCGGCGATGGGAAGGACAACGATTGCGACGGAACCATGTTGCTTCCGTCGACGGACTGCCAAGACCCTGATTGCAATGCCAAGCCCTGCAACCTTTTTGGCAGCGTGTGCTCGGCGAGTTCGAAGGAATGCCTTTGCCCCACCAATCTCAAGGTTGAAACCGGGCTTTGCGGCGACGGCAAGGACAATGACTGTGATGGGAAGGTCGACTGCGCCGATCTCGACTGTCAGCCTTTGGGCAATGTCGTGGCTGGCGCCTGCGGGGCCAATGGCTTTGCCTGCACCGCCTCTGGGTCATGCGCCTGCAGCGGCAACGGGGGGTTCGCCGAGCCAGCGGGCGAGGTCAGTTGCAACGATGGGAAGGACAACGACTGTGACGGCCTGAGTGATTGCGCGGACCCCGATTGCCGGCCGGTCGGAAACAACCCCGGGAAGGTCTGTGATGTGAAGGGAAACACCTGCTCGAATCCTTCGGGTGGTGTGTCGAGTTGCAACGTCTGCTCAGGCAACGGCGGCCAGCCTCAGACGGCTGAGTTTTCCTGCGGCGACAATAAGGACAACGACTGCGACGGAAAGGTCGACTGCCAGGATCCTGGTTGCGGTGGGTTGGCGTGTTCTTCTGATGGGAGGCGCTGTGTCGTCGCGACGGGGTTGTGCGTGTGTCCCGGCCCTGAAGCCGGAGGCGAGACGAGCTGCGGCGATGGGCTCGACAACGACTGTGACGGAAAGGTCGACTGTGCGGACCCCGACTGTCAACCGATCAACGGAAATCTCGCCAAGGCCTGCTCGACGACTGGCAAGGTCTGCAGCGCCGCGGGAACCTGTGACTGCTCGGGCAATGGCGGCGTGGCCGAATTGACCGAAGGCGTCTCGTCCGGGGCGACCTGCGGCGACGGCTTCGACAATGACTGCGACGGGGTGATCGACTGCGCCGATTCGAACTGCCGGCCTGCTCCGCCGGCGACACCGACTGGAAAGAACTGCAGCCAGCCCGTCGCCACACCGCCCACGGTCGGCAAGACCTGCGACGTGACGGGGGTGTGCATTTGTCCCGGTGGGCAAGCGCAGGAAGCTTCCTGCAGCGACCTTCAGGACAACGACTGCGATGGGCTGGTGGACTGCGCCGACTCGAATTGCATCGGCCGCAGCTGCTCGGCGAACGGGAAGACCTGCTCTTCGATCTCTCCGACCGGTTGCAGTTGCCCTTCAGGTTTGACCAATGAGGCCAGCAACGGCTTGTGCTCGAACGGAATCGACGATGACTGCGACGGTCTGGTCGACTGCCTCGACCCGGACTGCGTCGGCAAGCAGTGCAACACGGGGAACGTGAACTACCTGTGCAACAGCGCGACGCCGCCGGTCTGCCAGGATCAGACGTCGCTCTATTCATTGGTGGTGACCGCGACCAGCCCGCGGATTCCTGCCGATGGGGTGGCGACCACGGTCATCTCGGCCGTTCTCAAGAATGGCACCAGCCCCGTGGCGGGAGTCACCGTGACGTTCGCTGTCAGCGCGGGACCTGGCTCAGTGGGCCCGTTGACGGGAATCACCGACGCGACCGGAAAGGCGACCACCGTCTTCACCGCGGGAACGATCGCCTCGTTCTCGACCATCACCGCCAGCTACAGCGGCGCGAGCGGCTCGACCGCCGTCGAGCAGCCTCGCGTGGGTCAGGTCAAGTTCATCTCGCAGCAGTTCTCGGTGATGGGCGTTCGCTTCTCGAGCTTCCAGGAAACCAACATTCTGACCTTCCAGGTCCTCGACACGTCCAATGGCACCTACCCCGCGGGGTTGAGTGTCGCCTTCACCCACTCCCCGATCGGCGGTTCTTTCCTCGGCAGCACGGCCACCTGTTCGGGTGCGCCGCTCAGCTGTACTGCGACCGGTGTGACTGACGGGCAGGGGTTCGTCACCGTGGCGCTGCACTCAGGAACGGTGGCGAGCGTGGTCTCGGTTCGCGGTGATGCCTCGGCGGGCGGAGGGACGGCGAATGCGACGGCGAGCAACATCGCGATCGTCGGCGCGAAGGCCAGCGGTCTTCACGTCTCGCTCGATTGCACGCCGAAGAACATTCCGGCGTTCAACAACAACGACTGCACCAATTCCTACGTCAACACCAACATCTCGTGCCGCGCCGCATTTGCCGATCGATTCAACAACGTGCTCGGAGTTCCCACCCTGGCGACGTTCTCGACCGAGGCCGGCGCCGCTGGGCCTCCAGCCACTACCGCGTCGGGAGGAATCGCAATTGGCTTCGTGTCGGTCGGGGGCTTTGCGTTGCCTGCCGACGTAGCCCCGTTCGGCAGTGAGGCGAGCCTCACCTACACCAACGCCTGCGGAATCAAGACCCACAATCCTCGCGATGGTCTGGTGTCGATCATCGTCTCTGCGATTGGTGAGGAAGGTTTCGTCGACGGGAGCAATGGCTTTCCGGCCAACGGGATTTACGACCTGGGCGAAAATTTCGTCGACCAGGGCGAACCGTTCGTCGATGTGAACGACAACGGCATTCGAGATGCGAATGAGGCGTACGTCGACGCCAACAACAACAATGGATGGGACGGCCCGAACGGGGTCTGGGACGTGAACACCGTGGTGTGGGCTGAGACTCGGGTCATTTACACGGGCGCTCCTGACACCGGAGCGGGGATCTCCAAGTGGCTGCCGCTGACCGGCTTCTCGCCGCCGTATACCGGCGTCACGAGCTCTCCGTTTACGGTTTCCGGCGGGCCTCCCCCGACCAGCGAGGCGCTGAGGGTTTATTTCGCAGACTTGAACTTCAATCAGCCCGAGTTCACGACCGCCTATTCGCTCACGGTGGTCACCGGTTCCTCGTCCGCGGTCTACACGACCAGCCCACTCATCCCCGTCGACAATCTCGGGCTCTCGTTCACTCAGCAGTTCTGCACTTCGGCCGTCGGCGCGCCGCCTTGTGGCAACACCTGCGCCGCCGCGCCCTGCTACACGGTGGGCGTGGTCGGCAACTACAGCTATGGCACGGTCGGGGTGGTCAACATCACCGGCGGGACCGTCGCTGGCCCAGTTGAGGTTCGGGCGAATGCGACCTTCAATGGAGTGACGGTTCCCATCTCCAGGTCGGGCACCAACAACTAGGCGCGCAGGGTCGTCTTAACGCTGGCCGCGTTGTGGTAGACGCGGCCGGCACATGAACTTCGACCTGTCAGACGAAGAGAAGGGATTCCAGGCCACGGCGCGGAAGTTCTCGAAAGAGATCGTTCGCCCGAAGGCTGCGCACTTCGACGAGACCTCGACCTTCCCCAGGGACATCATCAAGCAGGGGTGGGAGCTGGGCTTGATGAACATGACCATCAGCACCGAGCTGGGCGGCGCGGGTCTGTCGCACTTCGCCCAGGTGCTGGTCGCCGAAGAGCTCGCCTGGGGCTGCGCCGGGGTCGCCACGTCGATGATCGCCAACGACCTGGCGCTGCTGCCGATCATCCTCTCGGGCACGAAGGAGCAGCACGAGCGCTTCGTCAAGCCGTTCACCGAATCGTTCAAGCTGACCAGCTTCGGCCTCACCGAGCCGTCCGCCGGCAGCGACGTGGCCGGCTTGACCACCACCGCGCGGCGCGAGGGCGATCACTACATCGTCAACGGCCAGAAGCAGTGGATCACCAATGGTGAGTACGCCGACCAGTTCTCGCTGTTCTGCACCACCGACAAGGCGAAGCGGCACAAGGGCCTGATGTGCCTGATCGTCGAAGGAAGGCCCCAGGGCCTTACCGTCGGGAAGCACGAAAACAAAATGGGCCAGCGCGCCTCGAACACCGTCACCCTCAACTTCGAAGACGTAAAGGTCCCGGTCGCCAACCGAATTGGAGCTGAAGGCGAGGGCTTTTCGATCGCGATGGCCACGCTCGACAACAGCCGCCCGTTGACCGCGATGTTCGCCGTCGGCATCGCCCGCGCTGCACTCGAGCACTCGATCGAATACGCGAAGAGCCGGCATCAGTTCGGCAAGCCGATCGCCGACTTTCAAGCGATTCAATTCATGATCGCCGACATGGCGAAGGACACCCACGCCGCCCGGCTGCTCGCCTACCAGAGCGCGTGGATGCTCGATGCCGGCCAGCGCAACACCCTGGTTTCCAGCTACGGGAAGTGCTTCGCCGCCGACACCGCGATGCGGGTGACCACCGACGCAGTGCAGGTCTTCGGCGGGTATGGCTACAGCAAGGAGTACCCGGTCGAGAAGCTGATGCGCGACGCGAAGCTGGTTCAGATTTACGAGGGCACCAGCCAGGTGCAGCGGCTGGTGATGGCGCGCGAGCTGCTGAAGTCCTAATCGAGGCTTGCTTCGGCGAAGGCTGATTTGTATGTCAATGCGAGCGGACGCACTGCGTCAATTTCAATCCTGCAGAGGTCATTCATGAAGATTCTCGTCACTGCCAAGCGCGTCGAAGACCCGGAGTCGAAAATCAAGGTGAAGCCGGACGGGACCGGCATCGTGGCTGAGGGGCTGAAGTACAAGATCAACCCCTTCGACGAGATCGCGGTCGAAGAGGCGCTTCGCTTGATGGCCAAGTTGCCCGGCGAAGTGGTGGTGGTGAGCATCGGCGGCAAAGAAGTGCACGAGCAGCTGCGTCACGCGCTGGCGATGGGAGCCACTCGGGCCGTCTGGGTCAATCACCCGGGCGCGCTGGACCAGATGGCGATCGCCGGCCTGCTGCAGAAGGTGGCAGAGAAAGAGAAGCCGGACCTGGCGATTCTCGGCAAGCAGAGCATCGACGATGACCAGAACCAGGTCGGTCAGTATCTGGCCGAGTGGCTGGGTTGGAGTCAGGCGACGTTTGCTTCGAAGGTCGAGTCGTTCGATTCGGACTCCGAGAAGAACAAGGTCCCGGCCCTGGTGGTGAGCGCCGATGCCAAGACGGTGCGCGTGGTGCGGGAAGTCGACGGCGGGCTCAACACTCTGGAATGCAAGCTGCCGGCGGTGGTGACCACCGACCTGCGCTTGAACCAGCCGCGCTACGCGTCGCTGCCGGGGATCATGAAGGCGAAGAGCAAGGTGATCGAAGAGCTGACTCCGGCGGGGTTGGGAGTGGATGTGACTCCGAAGCTGTCGATTTCGAAGATGTCGAGCCCTCCTGCGCGCAAGGCTGGGATCAAGGTGCCGGACGTTGCGACGCTGGTGCAGAAGCTCAAGACCGAAGCAAAAGTGATCTGAAAAGGAGCCCATCATGCCCATCGTTCTCATCATTGCCGAAGCCCAGCCCGACGGTTCCATTCGCAAAGCCACGCTGCACGCGCTCGCCGCAGGTGCGCAGCTCGCCCAGAAGATCGGAGGTGAGCTCCACGCGGTCGCCCTGGCGAAAGACGCGAGCGCGCTCGCGAACACCGTAAAAGAATACGGAGTGAAGGTGGTTCACGCCGCCAGTGGCCCGCAGTTCGAGCACTACCTGGCTGAGACCTTCGGCCCGGCGGTGGCGGAGCTCGCGGTGTCGATCAAGGCCGAGTACGTCGGTGCCGCCGCGACCGCGATGGGGCGAGATCTGCTTCCGCGCGCTGCTGCTCGGCTCAAGGCCGCGATGGCCAGCGACGTGATGGGCTTTGGGGGGGCTGGGGCCGACCTCACGTTCACCCGCCCGATGTGGGCCGGCAGCGTGATTGCCGAAGTGAAGCTCACCAGCGCGGTGAAGTGCTTTACGGTTCGTGCGACCGAGTTCGACGCGGCAGCCAAGAGCGGGGCAGGGGAAGTGAAGGCCTTCACTCCCGCCGCGGTCAGCTCGCCGACGACGTTCGTCGACTTCAAGGAAGTAAAGAGCGCCCGCCCTGAGCTGACGGAAGCGAAGATCGTCGTCTCTGGAGGCCGTGGGACCAAGGGCGACTTCAAGGAAGTCGAAGCGCTCGCCGATGAGCTCGGAGCGGCGGTCGGAGCCTCTCGCGCGGTATGCGACGCCGGCTGGGTCCCCAACGATCTGCAGGTGGGTCAGACCGGTAAGGTCGTGGCTCCCGGGCTGTACATCGCGGCAGGTATCAGCGGCGCGATCCAGCACCTGGCGGGGATGAAGGGCAGCAAGGTGATCGTGGCGATCAACAAGGATCCCGAGGCGCCCATCTTCCAGGTCGCCGACTACGGCCTGGTCGCAGACCTCTTCAAGGCGCTTCCCGAGCTGCGCGCGGGCATCAAGGCGTCGAAGTAGTTGAGCGTCCTCTACGCCTCAGCGGAAGCCGCGCTGCCGGTCGATGAGTCGTTTTTGAAGGGCCTGGGGATTCACCGGGTTCCGGTGCCCGTGCCGTTTCTCGAGGCGGGCGGGCCGGCGAACGTCTACGTCCTCGAGAACGCAGACGACACGCTGACGCTCTTCGACTGCGGCATTGCGACCGATGTCGCGCGCGCTGCGTTGAAGAAGGGTTTTGAGGACCGCGGCCTCGACCGCTCGAAGATTCGTACCCTGATCATCAGCCACGGGCACGTCGATCATTACGGCAACGCGCAGGAGCTCGCGGAAGAGACCGGCGCGACCATCTGGGTGCACCCGGCCGACATCGAGAAGATCTGCGGCGAGGGCCGCTGGAACAAACAGGTCGAACAGGCGATCCCCTACTTTCTGCGGCTGGGGGTCTCACGGGCGACGCTCGACTTGATGGTCGAAGGAGCGCGCCGCATCGGCACCTTCGCCCGCCAGGTGGATCGTGCGCGGGTGAAGCTGTTGGTTCACGGGCAGCGGTTCGACTTCAAGCACCTGTCGGTCGAGGTCCTGCACATGCCGGGGCACACGCCGGGGCTCGTCTGTCTGTACAGCGCGGCCCAGAAGCTGCTGTTCGCCGATGATCATGTCCTCGCGCGCGTCTCTCCGAACCCCCTTTTGGATCTGTCGGCGGGCGAGGGGGCCTTCAAGTTCCGCGCGCTCTGCGCCTACATCAAGAGCGCCAAGGTGGTGCACGCGATGG
>JAYVCD010000372.1:0-8533 GCA_043750125.1 Archangiaceae bacterium
GGAGCAGTGGGCCTGGTGACGGCGCGACTGTCGAATGGGGTGTGGGAAGTGATGGCGCTCAACGGCGCTGATGGGTCTCCGATTGAACAATTCAAGTTCAAGGCGCCCGGTGGAAAAAAGCCGGTCAAGGCGCTTCCCAAGGGTACCAACAAGCGGCTCGAGGCAGCGCTGGCCAAAGCGAAGGCTCCGGGAAAAGAAAGAGAAGAGGTGAAGAAAGAAGAACCCAAAGAAGAGCCTCGAAAAGAAGAGCCGACGAAAGAAGAGTCGGTTGCCGAGGCTCCAAAGAAGGTCGAGTCCACCCGCTCGACCCGCACGGTCAAAGAAACGCCGAAGGAAGATGTGGAGGAGAAGACCGCGGAAGAGGTTTCGTCTCCCAGCGACGGGGCCGACCAGCCGGTGGCGCTCAACCTCGCAGTGGGCCTGAAGCTGTTTGCGCGCCGCTTTTATTACAACCAGGACATCTTCCAATCGCTCAGCAAGTACAACCTTCCAGTCGGACCCGCGCTGCAGGTCGAAGCCGATTGGTTTCCCGGAGCGCACTTCACCAAGGGGCCGGCCGCGAACGTCGGCATTTCATTTGGCTTCAACTACGCGCTGGGGATCAGCTCGGTCGCCAATGACGGCACCCGCTACGGCACGTCGGCCTCGCGGCTGAGGTTGGCAGTGATGGGGCGGATCAAGCTCGGAATCCTCGAGCTGCAGCCCCACTTCGGTTGGGTGATGCAGAGCTACACCATCGCGGGCGGGGCCACCGGGACCGCAAAACCGAATGTCCCCGACGTCCGCTACAGCAATCTTCGCGTGGGGCTCGGCACGAAGCTCAGCCTCTTCGGGCCGCTGGCCGTCACCGCCGGCTTCGCCTACCAGGCGCCGCTTTCAACCGGCGAAATCAGCTCGGCGGCTTATTTTCCGCGACTGAAGGCAGGGGGCCTCGACGCGAACTTCGGGGTCACGATTGGGCCGCTCTTCAATCACGTCGAGCTGCGCCTCAGCGTCGACTACATCCGCTACTGGTTCACCTTGAACCCCGAGCCGGGCGATGCCTCGGTCGCCGGTGGCGCGCTCGATGACTATCGCGGCGCGAGCCTGATGGTCGCGTTCACGCTGTAAGCGCAGTCAGGGTTTTCCGGGCAATCGAGCGACCCTGCCCGAAGTTCATCGAACCGATTTGTCGACGACGAGGAATAAGTCGGGCTTGTCGAGCTTGGTGTCACCGACCCACAGGCGAGAAGACACGCGCGCGGGCCTACTCCACTTGCACTAATACTTATGCGACGTTATCAGTAGCTCGACTAACTCCCGGGAGCAGCAGTGCAACTCGAGTCATTGAAGATGTTTTGTGACGTGGTCGAGACCGGGTCGTTTTCCCGCGCGGCGCAGCTGAACCACGTGACGCAGTCGGCGGTGAGCCAGCAGATTCGCGCGCTCGAGAATCGGTACGAGCAGCGCCTGCTGTCTCGCAGCGCGCGACAGGTGACGCCGACCCCGGCAGGTGAACGACTCTTCCGGGGCTGCAAAGAAATTTTGACCCGCTTTGGGGAAGTCGAATCGGAGATCCGTGAGCAGGCGTCCGAGGTCTCGGGCGCCACCACGGTGAGCACCATCTATTCGGTCGGCCTCCACGAGCTGCAGAACATTCAACGCGAGCTGCTCAAGACCCACCCGAAGGTGAATCTGCGGCTCAACTACCGACGTTCGGACCAGGTCTATGACGATGTGATTCTGGGGGCCGCAGACCTGGGCCTGGTCGCGTATCCCCAGTCCCGCGCGGGCGTCGACGTGATTCCCTTTCGCGAAGATCGCCTGATGGTGGTGATGCCGCCCGGTCACCCGCTGGCGGGAAAATCAAAAGTGGCGATGGCCGCGGTCGCAACCTTGCCCTTCATCTCGTTCGATCGCGAAGCGCCGACCCGCAAAGGCATTGACCGGCTGTTTCGGGACAAAGGGTTCGAGCTGCACCCGACGATGGAAATGGACAACGTCGAGACGATCAAACGCGCGGTCGAGCTGGGGCTGGGCGTCTCGGTGTTGCCGATGCCCACCGTGCAGCACGAGCTCGCCACCGGAACTCTCATCGCCAAACCTTTTGCCGAAGGCTCGTACACCCGGCCGATTGGAATCTTGCTTCGCAAGGGCAAGTACCTCGCGCGATCTTCGCAGGCCGTGCTCGACTCGTTCAAGGCCGCGGCGAAAGACGAGTAGCCGCGAAGGTCAAGGGTCGATGGGCTCTGCCGCGCGGTCGCGCTTCTTCAATTCTTGTTCGAGCAACTTCTTGTACAGCCCCATCACCGCGCGCTCGTCATCGGTGAGCTCTTTGCCGGCCTCGCACGCGCAGCTCATTCGACGGGTGAGCGCGTCCTCTGCGAAGGCGCAGGTGCCGGGACACTGGGGCAGCGGGCCTTCCTCGTAGAGCGAGAAGCTGGCTCCGGTCGCCGTCGTGAACCCGCCGGCGCATTCGGGCATCGACTCGGTCATTCGGCTCCAGGGAAAGACGAAGTGCGCGCTCGCTCCGCGTTCGGTGGGACCGAAGGTGAAGCCAATGCGACACGGCGGTTGCTGAACGGCCTTCACGTCGAGGTACAGTCGTCCCCCTGAGGGCAGCGAACGCCACAGCGTGACCGCCACCTCGAGTCCCTGGGCAGTCGGCTTGGAGAACAGGTCGTAGCAGCCCTCTTCGGAAGTCACCGCGCCGCGCACGCAGCGCTGAACGGAGCCTGATTCGAGCACCCGCGGCCGCTTCAGCCCCAGCACCCCACCCTGTACATCGATGACCGCATCGAAGCGCCCCCACACGTCTGCGCCCAGCACCCCGGCCACGCCTTTGCCATTCCACTTCTTGTCGAGCCGCAGCGTGTGGGCCGCGACTCCAAAGCCGGGCGAAAGCTCGAGGCCGTCGGTGGCGACCACGTCGGTCACGGCCATCGAGTCGGGCAGGGTGATGCCTTCGGGCACCGGCACGCCTTCGAACAGCTCTCTGCCCACCTTCAAGCCGGCCCCACGCACCGCGGTGCTCGACACCCGGGTGGCGGCCTCGCGGGTCGAGAACACCAACGGCGCCACCAGCGCTTCATCGGCCTGCTTGACCCGAAGTGCCAGCATCGGCCAGTCGCCGACGGGGTCTCGCGTCAGCTCGAGCTGATGCGTTTCCCAGCCTTCTTCCCCCTGCTTCACAGCGAGCGCCTGGTAATCGAGCCGGGTGGCGGACGGAAGAAACGTGAGCTCGCGACGGGCCAGGTTCACGTGAAGGGCCCAGGGGAGCAGAACGTCGATCCCCAGCACCACCGCACATTCGCTGCCCTCTTCGATCCCGACCTTCAGCGGCACGTAGCGCTGTCCTCCGAAGCTCAAGTTGCGCAGCACCGCCTCGGGCAACCGGCGGCGGGTCCCGTCGGGAAAGCCGGTCTCGACCTGACCGTCGACCCGGGGACCGTCTTCGAAGCACCCGAGGTTCGCCGTGGACAGCGGAGAGCCGACATCGAAGAAGAGGGTCGCGGGAACCGAGCCCACCTGGCCCTGGGTCATCAGCCGCATCGGACCCGGAACCAACTCGATCTTCAGCTTGCTCAAATCTTCTGAGGGCGCAGGCCGGGTGTCGCGAACGCAGGCCGTCAGCGCCAACGCGAAGAGCGCCGCACGCATCACGGGGGAGTCGGCGCAGCGGGCTTCAGCTTGGTGTAGTCGATGACCTGCACCCCCGGAGGAGGCTCGAGCTTGAACTTCGCAGGGTCCACCCCGGCGTTCAGCTGCATCGTGCCGAACGTGATCGCGTTCTGGCTTCCGTCGGGATCAATGACCGTGCTCTTGGTCACCGTCGCGCTCTTCGGATCCACCTCGAGCAGAACGCGCTGAAACCTTGGGTCGGGCTTGAGTGGGGTCAGCTCGAGCAGCGTGCCCTTGCAGTCCTTGCAGTCTTTCTTCGCGATTGAAAATTCGTCCGCCAGCTTCCCCTGCCCCCACAAGAAGGTGACCGACGCCGACAGCTGGCTGGTCGCGATGCTCATGATCGTCAACGTCAGCGCCTCGGGGTCGAGCGCGACCACCCGGTCTTTGGCGAGCACGAACGTGCGGGCCGAGGGCTTCTGGTAGTCCCACCGCATCATCGCGGGCTTGGCGTAGGACACTTTTCCGCTGCTGCTCTGGGTGCGCTTGAAGGTCTGGTAGGTGTAGTCCTGCTTGAAGTCGGCGGTGAAGTCGGTGGTCTTTTCGTAAAAGGCCTGCACCCGGTCGACCAGGGCTTTGACTTCGGCCGTCATCGGCTTCGCGTCCGCCGCCTTCACCTTCACGTCGGCGGCGTTCGGCTCGAGCGGCGTGGGCTGGGAAAACAGCAGCAACATCATCACGTGGACCATGGGGCCTCCGATTACCAGACCAACCCCGTCCCACTCGGCCTCATTTCGGGCCGAGTTCGCATGCGGCCCCACTTCGGCCCTGTCGGCCGGTCGAAGGAGAAACGCCGTGGAAACCCACTCAAAAGAACCGATGCGATCGTCGGAATCGGCTGTCGTTTTCGCGCCCCGCTCTGCCAGCCGAGCTCGCAGCGATTCGGGCCAGGGCGAAGGACGTCTTGAAGCGGCTCGATCAGGGGTCCCGAATCTGAACCAGATGCAGCGGGTCGGGCAGACTACTCGAGCGGGTAATCGTGCTTGTCTTCGGTCGGCTCGGTCAGCCGGTGGGCTTCGATCAACCGCACACAGGTGTTGAACCGGAGCAGCGCATCATCGTTGGTTGCGTCGGTCTGCACCCCATCGGCCTTCTCGTACGCGCTCATCGCGTCGTGCAGATGGTGCCAGGCGGTGACGTTGACTCCGGTCGCGGCACTCTCGAGCAGAGCCACGGCCGAGCGTTCGCTGATGATTCCGCCGTAGTACAGCTTGTCGAACCCACTGGTGAAGCGACTGAGCGCCGCGCGCGCCTTCGACGCACCGCCCATCGAAACCTTGAATTGATCCGTCAACGACAGCACGTAGATCGCCAACGCCCGTTGGTGGGTGGAATCGGTGGCGAGCACATCGAGGCAAATGCTCTCGGCGAAGAACGGCTCGTTGAGCATCCGGTAGCGCTCGGCTTTTTCCAGAGCCCGGGGAATCGCATCGCGAGAGATCGGCTTGAGCGCGGTCATGACGTTCCACTACCCGCCGGTGATCGCCCGCCACAGCCTGGTCAGCGGGTCGTAGTAGCGGTCCACCACCCGTTCCTTCAACGGAATGATCGCGTTGTCGGTGATGGTGATGTTCTCGGGGCAGACGGTGGTGCAGCACTTGGTGATGTTGCAGAAGCCGATGCCGCCCGCTTCCTTCAAGTCCGGCAACCGGTCCTCGGTGTCCAGCGGGTGCATCTCGAGCGCCGCGGCGTAGACCAGCAGTCGAGGCCCGACGAATTCCTCATGCTTCCCGTGGTCGCGCAGCACGTGACACACGTCCTGGCAGAGGAAGCACTCGATGCATTTGCGGAATTCCTGCACCCGATCGACATCGACTTGATCCATGCGCCACGTTCCGTCGGGGGCGTCAGGCGCGCGCGGCTTGAACGGCTTGATCTTCATCTTCGCGCGGAAGTTCGAAGAGACATCGGTGACGAGATCTTTCATCACCGGGAACGCCTGAATCGGCTCGATCGTGATCGGCGCGCCTTCCGGCAGATCAGACATGCGGGTCATGCACAGCAGCCGCGGCTTGCCGTTGATCTCGGCCGAGCAGCTGCCGCACTTGCCGGCCTTGCAGTTCCAACGCACGGCCAGATCGCCGGCCTGGGTGGCCTGGACCTGGTGCACGAGGTCGAGCACCACCATCCCTTCTTCGACTTCGGCGGTGTAGTCCTTGAACTCTCCACCCTTCGCGTCGCCGCGCCAGATCTTCAAGGCAGCCGTACGAGCCATTACTTCGCCTCCGCGGTGACGATGTCTTGAAGGTCCGCGCGCATCGCGGAAATCGGCTCGCGCCGCAACGCCATCTGCCCGTCGGCGCCCTTCTTCAGCACGATGTTGAACTTCGCAAACTCGGGAAGCTTTTCCGGGAAGTCGTCGCGGAAGTGGCCCCCGCGGCTCTCTTTGCGCTCGATCGCCGCCAGGGTGATCGCCTCGGACACCGTCAGCAGGCTCTCGAGATCCAGCGCGGTGTGCCAGCCGGGGTTCCATTCGCGGTGGCTGGTGACGCCCACGTTCTGCGCGCGGGCCTTCAGCTTCGAAATTCCCTCGAGCGCCTGCTTCATCTCGCTCTCGGTGCGCACGATGCCGACCAGGTCCTGCATCATGTCCTGCAATTCGTACTGCACCGCGTACGGGTTGTTCTTCGGATCTCGCTCGAACGGAGCGACCGCTTGCTTCGACATCGCGTCGAGATCCGCGTCGTTCACCTTCCCGCCCGGGTTGTCCTTGGCAAACTTCGCCGCGTATTCCCCGGCCCGCTTGCCGAACACCAGCAGGTCCGACAGCGAGTTGCCGCCCAGGCGATTGGCGCCGTGCAGCCCCGCGGCGACTTCACCCGCGGCGAACAGCCCCGGCACCGTCGTCGCCATCTGGCTGTCCGCGTCCACCCGCACCCCGCCCATCGTGTAGTGGGTGGTCGGCCCGACTTCCATCGGCTCGGTGGTGATGTCGATGTCCGCCAGCGCTTTGAACTGGTGGTACATGCTGGGCAGCTTCTTCTTGATGTGCTCCGGCGCGTTGGGGACGCGCTCTTTGATCCACGCGATGTCGAGGAACACGCCGCCGTGCGGGCTGCCGCGGCCGGCTTTGACTTCGCGCCGAATGCAGCGCGCGACGTGGTCCCGGGTCAGCAGCTCTGGAGGGCGCCGCGCGTTCTTGTCGCCGGTCACATACCGCCAACCCTCTTCGGGGTCCGAGGCGGTCTGCGGTTTGTAGTTGTCCGGGATGTCGTCGAACATGAAGCGCTTGCCTTCGCTGTTGCGAAGCACGCCTCCCTCGCCACGAACGCCCTCGGTCACAAGGATTCCGCGCACGCTGGGCGGCCACACCATGCCCGTCGGGTGGAACTGCACGAACTCAACGTCCATCAGCTCGGCGCCTGCGTGGTACGCGAGCGCCTGGCCATCGCCGGTGTATTCCCAGCTGTTGGAGGTGATCTTGTACGCGCGCCCGATGCCGCCCGTCGCGAGCACCACCGCCTTTGCCTTCCACACCTGAAACCGTCCGCGCTCGCGGTCGTAGCCGAACGCGCCGATGCAGCGGTTGCCGTCTTTGAGCAGACGAATCGTCGTCTGTTCCATGTGAAAGACGATGCCCTTGTGAATTCCGTGGTCTTGCAGCGTACAGATCATCTCGAGGCCGGTGCGATCTCCGACGTGCGCCAGCCGCGGGTACTTGTGACCCCCGAAGTTGCGCTGAAGGATCTTCCCGTCCTTGGTGCGATCGAAGACCGCTCCCCACTTCTCGAGCTCGCGCACGCGATCCGGCGCTTCCTTCGCGTGCAGCTCGGCCATGCGCCACTGGTTCAGATACTGCCCGCCGCGCATCGTGTCGGCGAAGTGCGTCTTCCACGAGTCGCGATCGTCGACGTTGCCCATCGCGGCGGCCATTCCACCTTCGGCCATCACGGTGTGCGCTTTGCCGAGCAGCGACTTGCAGACGACTCCGACGTTTACGCCGGCCGCAGAGGCTTCGATTGCCGCCCGAAGCCCTGCTCCGCCGGCGCCAATGACCAGGACATCGTGCTCATGCGTCTTGAACTCAACCATCGTGGGGGGAACTCCGGCTCGAAATTAAATGATTCGAAAGTCGGTGATCACGCCCATCGAACACAGGCGGATGTAGAGGTCGGTCAGGCCCACCGAGAACAGGCTGCACCACGCGAAGAGCATGTGCCGCTTGTTCAGACCCGAGACACAGTCGTAGCAATTCTTGCCCAGGCCATGCTTCGGCGGCTGGTCCTTCTTCCCGCCGATCAGGTGGCGCATCGAGTGACAGCCAAAGGTGTAGCTGGCGATCAGCCCGACGTTGAGCATCATGATCAGGCTTCCCACCCCGACCCCAAAGCCGTTCGGCCAGCGAAAGAACGCCAGATAGACGTCGTACGAGAGCATCACGATGAACGCGACCGCGAGGTAGAGGAAGTAGCGGTGGACGTTCTGCATGATCAGCGGAAACGAGTGCTCGCCCAGGTACTTGTTGCGCGGCTCACCGACGGCGCACGCAGGAGGATCTCCCCAGAACGCTTTGTAGTAGGCGCCCCGGTAGTAGTAGCAGGTGAAGCGGAAGCCGCCCGGCGCCCAGAGAATCAGCATCGCCGGCGAGAAGGGAATGAACGACGGCCACCAGCCCGGCGGCGGTCCGAACACCGCGTGGTGCGAGTAGCCGAAGATTTCAGGCGAGTAGAACGGCGAAAGGTACGGACCGTGGGTGTAGTGGTTCCCCTGCAACGCCGCCCAGGTCGAGTAGACGATGAAGGACGAGAAGCCCAGAAAAGTCAGAACCGGCGCAACCCACCAATTGTCTTTTCGATTGGTCTTGAGGAACGCGCGGCGTTTCGCTTCCACCTGCAACGCAACTGGAGTCATCGGGCGCGGTGTCTACGCGGAA
>JAYVCD010000373.1:0-4568 GCA_043750125.1 Archangiaceae bacterium
CACCGCCGCCCGTCTTCTGGGCCACGCGCTCGTCGATGTACTGGTCGAGGTGACGCAGCAGCGCGTCGAGGCCCTGGGCCACCTTCGGGTCATCGAGCAGTTCGAGGATGCGCTGCTTGATCGCCCGGTGCCCGCCGCTGCCCTTCTCGTGGCGCGGGGTCTCGTGCTTCGGCTCGGCGGCCGGCGCCGCAGGAGCCGTGTAGGCGAACTCCTTGCCGTCGATCGGGCCCGGATCCAGGCGCTCGAGCGCGTCGATCACCAGCTGGGGCTTGCCGTGGAACGAGATGACCTTGCCCTTCACGAGCAGGTAGTCGTCGTCGCGAAACGAGGTCTCGGCCGACTCGACACCGTCGAAGATCCTCGAGTCGACTTCGCCCGTCTTATCGACGAGCGCCAAAGTCAGGAAGGTCTTGCCAGCGCGGCTGGTGACCTTCTCCTTGCCCGCGGCCTTGAAGACCGTGTGAATCGCATCCCCAATCTTGAGGTCCCGGGCGTAAATCTTCCGGATCTTCTCTTCGCTTGAATTCGTCGCACCGTCTTCGCTCTGGCTCACAATGCGTTGCCTTATACGCCTTTCCACTAGGATGCGACCCCCAATGAATCTGCTGCTCGCCCTACCGCTGTTCCTGCTGTCCGCCGACAAGGCACCCGTGAAGGAAGCAGCTGCTGAGCCGCCGTGGGCTCTGGCCGCCGAGGACCAGGGGATCAAGATCTACTCCCGCCAGAAAGAGGGGGAATCGGTCGCCCAGATGAAGGCGATGGGGATCATCGACGCCACCCCGCAAGAGGTGTGGAAGGCGATTCGCGACTATCCGAACTACCCGAAGACGATGCCCTACACCGAGGAATCGAAGGTGCTCGCCAAAGAGAACGGGGACAAGGTCATCTGGTTCTACTCGGTGGTGAACGCGCCGCTGGTCGACCGCCGCGACTACGTCATCAAGCTCATCGACGAGTCGGACTGGAAAGACGGAGCGGGCTTCCTCAAGGTCGCCTGGTCCACCTGGAACGAGAAGGTGAACGGAGTGCCTGAGAAACCCGGGTACGTGCGGGTGAAAATCAACGACGGCTTCTGGCAGCTCGAGCCGCGGGACGCAGGGAAGAAGACGTTCGCGACCTACTTCGTCTACACCGACCCGGGCGGCTCGCTGCCGAAGTGGATTGCGAACAAGGCGAACGGAACCGCGGTGCCCAAGGTGTTCGCGGCGATTCGCAACGTGGTCGCAGAAGATCGCGCGAAGGCCGCAGCGCCTGCGAAAAAGTAGATGACGCGGTTCAGCGCTTGGGCCTTCGAGCGGCGAGCGTGGTGATCTGAATCAGGAGCACGACCACGAGGAGCGACGTGAGTCCTCCCCAGATCCAGACGCCTTTGATCAAGAAGTAGAACGCGAAGAACGCCAGCGCCAGTGCGCCCAGCACCCAGGCCCGCAGCGCATTCGATTTCCCGCGTTGCGCCGTCACTTTCTTCGCCGTCACCAACAAGGGAATCGCCCCCGCCTTGCGCCAGAGCGTCGCGCCGGCCTCGAGCACATCGTCTTCGGGCTCGACCAGACCCAGCACGTACGCGGTCTTCACCTCGTCGAGGCTGCGGTACGTCAACTCTCCGTCCTTGTTCTTGACCGTGTAGTTCACGACAGCTCCGCACAGATCTGCTCTGCGATTCTCAGGCCGTCGATCCCTGACGAGACGATGCCTCCCGCATAGCCGCAACCTTCGCCACCCGGGTACAGCCCCTTCATCGACACCGACTGCAGCTTTTCGTTTCGGGTCACGCGCAGCGGAGCGCTGGTTCGCGATTCCACCCCGATCAAGATTCCCGCTTCGCCGGTGAAGCCGCGCATTTTCTTCTCGAACCCCTTGAGCGCGGCTTTGAGCGATTGGGTAATCATCTCGGGGAACAGCCGATTCAAGTCGGCGTGGGCCAGGCCCGGTCGGTAGGTCGTTCCTCCGGGCTTCTTTTTCAGCGTCCCCGCGAGGTAGTCGGGAATCGTCTGCGCCGGAGCGAAGAACTTTCCGCCTCCCAGCTCATAGGCCTTCTTTTCCCAATGCCGTTGAAACTGAAGACCCGCCAGGGGGCCGGTAAACCCTTCGCGCGCAAAGTCGTCGACCGAGACCGAGACGACGATGCCCGCGTTCGCGTACTTCGCGTTGCGGTGGGAATTGCTCATTCCGTTGGTGCACTGGTAGCCGTCTTCGGTCGGAGTCGGAACCACGATTCCGCCGGGGCACATGCAGAACGAATAAACGCCGCGCACCTCGCCTGCCACCTCGAGGTTTTCCGCCAGCTTGTAGTCGGCCGGCGGCAGCTTGGAGTTCTGTGCAGCGCGATCGCCATATTGAATGGCGTTGATCATCGACTGGGGGTGTTCGGCGCGGAACCCGAGCGCAAAGGGCTTGGCCTCGACGAAGACCCGACCGTCTGCCGCGAAGCGCTCGTACAGCTCGCGGGCAGAGTTCCCGACCACCAGAATCACCCGATCGCTGTGCAGCACGCTTCCGTCCTGCAGCTTCACTCCAATGACCCGATCAGCGTCGTACAGCAGGTCATCGACGCGCGTCCCGAAGCGCACCTCGCAGCCGCGCGCGACCAATTCCAGCCGCAGTTTTTCGACCGCGAAGGGCAACAGGTCCGAGCCGATGTGCGGCTTGCCCTCGATCAAGATCCGGTCCGGGGCGCCGAACTTGGCGAACGTCTCGATCACCTTGCGCACATGGGGGTGGTTGATGCGGGTCGAGAGCTTCCCGTCGGTGTACGCGCCGGCGCCGCCCTCGCCGAAGTTCATGTTGCTCTCTTCCATCAGCGTCCCGTCGCGCATCAGCTTGGCCACGTCTTTGCGGCGCTGAATCACGTCGGTGCCACGCTCGAGAAGAATGCTCTTCACTCCGCGTTCGATCAGCGCCAGCGCGCAGAACAGACCCGCGGGGCCGGTGCCGATGATGATCGGCCGTTGATCCGGCTGCTTCTTCACCGGAGGAAGCTCGGGTGGAGCCTCTTCGACCGTCGCCACATCGGCGGGCACGACCTTCGGGCTCTTCCCCGGCGCGAGCTCCACTTCGACGGTGTAGATGTACCGCGGGCTGTTTTTCTTTCGGGCGTCGAGCACCTGGCGCACCACACGCACCGAGGCCAGATCCGAAACGGTGACGCCCAGCTTTTCAGCCGCCCGCGTCGACAGCAGACTGTTCGGCTCGTCCAGCCACAGGCCCAGGTTGTTGATTCGATATGCCAAGAGAAGGGCCTTATAAACGACCGCTTCGGGTTCTGAAGGTGGATAGCGCGCTTCGCACCCCGAAACCTCGCCAGCCCGGCAGGTGCGTAGACTATTACGCACCTCCGAATTATTGGGCAAAACGTTCCAACAGTTCCGGCAGCTTGGTGGGCAGCTGTTCGTGGCATGCCCTCTGCTAAAGCTGTTCCCGAAATGGAACAAACACCCGGGAGGATCATGAGCACGGACAAGAAGGGCACCAAGATTCTGGCGCGCACGTTCTTTACCCAGTTGCGAACGGGGAATTACACTCCGAACCAGATTCTCGATATCGCGACCGAGCTCATCGACCTTGTTACCAATGATTTGAAAGAGGCCACTCCCAAGCCCACTGAAGACAAGCCGGCCGAGATTCGGCACTGAGATTTAAGAAGTAAGCCCACGGGCGCGCGACAGGTTCCGGACTGGCTCCGGTGCTTGGCGCCCGCTGGGAGGCGGTACGGACCCGGCCTGGTGCCGGGTTTTTTATTGTCTGGCCAGCTGGCGCGAGCGCGCTGCGGCCGCGGCAACCACCAACATCCCGAAGGTCATGCTCGAGAAGACGAGGCTGGTGCTCCAGCTGATGGTGACTGCGAGCAGGCCCAGGGCGGTGACGAAGATCAACACGTCGACCCACATCGGACGCACTTTCTCGTGCATCAACATCCCGGCGCAGATGGTCATCGGAGTGCCAACGACGACCTGCCGCTGCACCGCGCCGAGGTTGTCGAGCACCGTGTCGGCGTTGTGGACCAGGACCGCTGCGAAGATCACGGTGGTGCCGATTGCCAGCACCAGCACGCCACCTGCGGCGGCATCTTTGGTCAGCCGGGCTTTCTCATCGAACTGTTGAATCGCCAGATCCACCAACTGCTCGAGCGCGCTGTTGAGCATCTCGGCTAACAACACCAGCAGGACACAGAAGATCAGCGTCACCTTTTCGGCGAGGCCGAGCGGGATTCCACTGCCGACCAACCCCACCAGCACCGCCGAGATGATGTGCATCCGCATGTTGCGCTGGTGCACCACCGTGTGAATGAGCCCGTTCCACGCGTAGCCGATGGAAACGAAGAACGTGCTCGGGCGCGGAGTGCGAAAAGGTGAAGGCGTCATCGACACGCGGGGGCGGGTTAGCACAGGTGTCGGCGAACCGGCAGACAGCCAAACCCCCGGATTGTATTTGGCTGATTGCCTTCACTCCGAAGCGAATTGGCAAACGGTGGGCGCGTTGACCTAGCAGCCCGTTGAAGTAACCGGGCTGGGCTTCAGGTGGTCGGCCCGTAATGCAGGAGGGCGACTGTTGGTTTGCGCCTCGGAGCC
>JAYVCD010000374.1:0-8862 GCA_043750125.1 Archangiaceae bacterium
AGCCCCAACTTCCCGTGCTTGTTCAGCTCTTCCATCAGCTTCCTCACCTGGGCGTCCGTGGCGATCATCGACAACTCCTTGTCGACGACCATCCCCGGCGCTCACTCAGGATCGGGAAGTGTAATTGTCGCTACCAGGGAGAAGTAATTGTCGCTGGGCAGATCGACGACGGTCGAGGTCGCACGCTCGATGAAGGTGCGTCCCGCTCCGTGCTCGGTGAGGCTGGTGTTGAGAGACAACACCCACCCAAGCCCGGAGCGAGAGGCGCAGGACTTTCAACTTTTTCGACCTGCGCTCGAAGAGCGGTTGGCGCTGCGGCGTGAGCAGGCGGACGCGTATGGCTACGCGGCCAGCGACGAGCGCTACGACGCCCTGCTCGAAGGCTACGAGCCTGGAATGCGGGTCAAGCGGCTCTCGCCGGTTCTGACGCAGCTCAAAGCCAGGTTGACTCCGCTGGTCGAGGCGGTTGGTGGCCCTGTTCATTACGCTCCACGAGGGTGGGCATGGGCGGTACGCGCAAGGCTTCGCGCCCGAGCACTTTCACACTTCGTTGGCGGCGGCCCCGTCCGCGGGGATCGACGAATCGCAGTCGCGGCTGTGGGAGAACGTCGTGGGCCAGCCGGCCCTTTTGGTCGCATTTCTACCCGAGGCTTCAGAACCATTTTCCCGGCGAGCTCGGCGCCGTCTCGCTCGACGCCTTCGTCGCCTCAATCAACAAGGTCGAGAAGAGTCTGGTGCGGGGCCAGGGCCCGCACGACAGCGTGGTGTCGGACTGAGCACCCGTCGTGGTCCCCGGGTTGTCACCGAGAGGTTAATCAGAGTGGGAACGAGGCCTTTTGCATTGCGATTGAGGTCGGTGCGAACGAAGCCCGGCTCGACGGCGTTCGCGGTGATCCCGGTGCCCTCGAGGCGCTTGGCCAGGCCGAACGTCAGCATTCGCAGTGCCTGCTTTGATTGTGCATACGCTTTGAAGCCGTCGTACTTCCGCTTCGAAAACTGCAGATCCGTCGCGTCGCAGTTCGCCGCGAAGCTCGAGACGGTATTCAAGATTCGTGCGGGCGCGCTGGCTCGCAACAGAATTGGTCGCCAATTGCAGCTCAATTCCATCCGGGCTCTCGCGGCGGTCCGTAAATTAGGCACCGGCGTTGTCGATCACGAGATGCAGTCTGGGAGTCGTCTTCGTCAGCCCGCGCGCCACTTCCTTGCCCAGCCCTGAGGTTGCGCCGGTGACCAGCGCGACCTTCCCCGCCAGATTCACGTTCAGTGGTGCATTCATCGGGTTGTCTCCTTGGAAGCCAAATGCCGTTGGAGCCACCGCGTTTCGATTGGACACACTTCTCAAGAAGATGGGCTGACGCCGCGGTGGCGAACTTCACCAAACCATCGGGGCGCGCAGAAGTCGTAAAGATCCTCAGTCCCCGGACGACCTCGTCGACAAGGTCCCAGGCGACTGGGCAGCTTCGATCGCGGATGGGGTTCTTCATTTCCCGGTCGGAGCCTTCGCGCGAAGCCTTTGAAATCACGCCTTTGAGCATGGCGAGGTCCTTGCTCCTTCGCAGCGAACCCCCTGGCGAGGTAGAGGCCACGCCGACTTCACGAAGAGCAGACAGACAAGGACTTCCGCACATGGCCTGGACCCTGAAGATCTCCGCAGTGCACACCTGTTTCTTCGTCTGCTTGACGGCGTCGCTGTTCGCCTGTGGTCCCAGGTTGCTCACCTGCCAGCATGGGTGCGAAGCCGGAGCGCACTGCGACCCGGCAAGCCAGGTCTGCGTAGCGAACTCCAACACCGATGGCGGTACGGGCGGTGGTTCGGCGGCCGGCGGTGGTTCGGCGGCCGGCGGCGGCTCGGCGGCCGGCGGTGGTTCGGCGGCCGGCGGTGGCTCGGCTGGGGGCGGCGGCTCAGCAGCGGGCGGCGGCTCGGGAGGAGGTGTTGGAATGGACGCTGGAATCGGAGAAGCGTCTTTCGGTCCCTCGAGCTGCGCCGACGGGCTCGACAACGACAACAACGGACTGACCGACTGCGCGGACCCCAATTGCAAAGATCAAACGTGTCGGGGCGCGACGGACACGTGCGACCTGGCCGAAGTTTGCACCAGCGGCGCTTGCCCCAGCGATGCTTTGAAGGCTGCTTCGGTCGTCTGCCGTGCGAGCGCTGGCGACTGTGACGTGGAAGAGCGATGCACCGGTGGAAACGCCGCCTGCCCCACCGACGCCCTCAAGTCGGCCACCTCGCTTTGCCGCGGTGTCGCGGGCCTGTGCGACGCCGAAGAGCTCTGCACCGGGACTTCGCCGACCTGCCCCGCCGACGTCGTGCGCTCGGTCGGTTCTGTCTGCCGCGCGGCCTTCGGCACCTGCGATGTCGCGGAAGTCTGTTCCGGTGCTGCAGTCTCCTGCCCCCCCGATGGCTTCAAGTCGTCCGCCACCGTGTGCCGTGCGAGTGCAGGATCGTGCGATCTGGAAGAGAAGTGCACCGGCGCCGCGGCCCTCTGCCCAGCAGATGCGCGGACCCCGACCGGCACCCTGTGTCGCGCTGTCGCGGGCAGCTGCGACGTGGCCGAGGTGTGTAGCGGCGCAGTGGCTTGCCCTGTCGATCAGTTCGTCAGCGCAGGGACCAGCTGCCGCGCAGCCGTCGGCCCCTGCGATGCTCCCGAAGCTTGCGGCGGAAGTGGCGCCCTCTGCCCGGTCGATGCACTTCAACTCAGCAGCTACCTGTGCCGCGGTGCCACCTGCAGCTCGGGGCAATCCATTCCAGATTTGTACTGTGGAGGAGCCACGACCCAATGCCCGGTGCCCGCTTCGACGACATGCGGCGGTGGCGCCTACCTCTGCCAAGACGGGGCAAGTTGCTATTCGGGTTGTTCGAGCGCCGGGGGCGGGGCCGGCGTTTGTGGCTCGGGGTACTTCTGCAACGGGTCTGTCTGTACGGGCTTGCTGTCCGCTCAGAGCGTTTGCACCAGCGGCTTCGAGTGCGCGGCCGGGGTGTGCACCACGTTTTGGCGGGACGCAGACCAGGACCTCTACACCGCCGCGGCTACCTCGTTTTGCGGAACGACGCCGCCCGGGTCAGGGTGGCGCGCCGCCCAGAATGGCAATGATTGCGACGACGACGACAGCCGAGTTCACCCGGGCCAGGTTGCGTACTTCACCAGTCCTCGGTTTGGCGCGGGCAGCTATGACTTCAATTGCAACGGGGCCGACGAGAAAGAAAACACAAAGGTGGGGACCACTTGCGGTCTGGTCGCCGACGGGTGCGGTTCCGATGCAGACGGTTGGTTGGCATTGCCGGCGTGTGGTGCGTCGGGACAGATTCTTCACTGCGTCAAGAGCGGATCCGTCTGCGTCAAGAATCAGATTGCCCGGGTGCAGGGCTGCCAATAAGGCCCGGGGCCCGCTGAGCTTTCAGACGGTAGGCTGGCGACGTGATTCTTCTGTTTGTGCTCAGCACCGCGCTCTGTGTTTCCGATGGCGGGCTCACCGCTGCGAGCGACGCCGGACTCGAAGACGGAGGCACGGCGCCCATGGCGCTGCGGCCGGTGGTGAAGAACCCGCTGTCGCGGAAAGTGAACGAGGCCCGGGTCGATCGCGTCTTCGAGAGCCTCGACCTTCGGGGGCGCGCCGCCCAGCTGATCATCGCCTACCCCCAGCTGGGCAAAGGCGTGGTCGAAGTGGGCGGGGTGGTCTTCGTCGGCAACGCGCTGCGAAACATCGGTCGGGCGACAGAGAAGATCGCCTCGCTGACGGCGCGCGCTAAAATCCCCCCGTTCTTCGCGGTCGACATCGAAGGCGGCGCCTCGAACCGACTGAAGAGCGTCAAGGCGCTGCGCACGATGCCTTCGGCGCGCGACCTCGCCGAGCTCGAGGACTTTGAAGTGCGCAAGTGGGGCAAGCGCGTCGGGCAGTCGATGCACGCGATCGGGCTGAACATGAACCTGGCTCCGGTGCTGGACATGGCTGAGTCGGGACACATGGCCGACAACCGCCGCTCGTTCTCAGGCGACCCGCTGGTCGTCGCGATGAAGGCCACCGCCTATTCTCGGGGCCTGCTCGAGGCCGGGGTGCTGCCGATTGGAAAACACTTTCCCGGCTACGGAGATCTCGAAGGCGACTCGGACCACGCGTTGATCACGGCGCCCTGGGAAAGAGAGCGGGTGCTGCAAGAGCTTTCGGTCTTCCAGCAGATCCACGAGGTGCTGGCCGGAGTGATGGTCGCGAACGTCGCCTACGCCTCGTTCGATTCACGGCCGGCAATCCTCGCTCCCGACCTGGTGGGCCTGGTGCACGAGCGCGACTGGGTTTCGGTCACCGATGATTTGTCGATTCAGCTGCTCGCCGATGCGATCGGAGGAACCAGCGAAGACGTGCTCAAGCAGGCGTTGATGGCAGGCAATGATTTGCTGCTGACGACCGCTCCGCCCGATTGGGACAAGGGGCTCGACTACATCGGAATCCTCGTTCGTTTCGGGCAGAGCCACCCGGCGGCGAAACAGAAGATCGATGCCGCTTGCCGGCGGCTGTTGAGGCTCAAAGACCGGCTGGGGTTGCTGGACGAATTTTGAAGCTGCGCGCACTTTGAAATGTGGGCCACAGTCGCGGGATGCGCGCGATCGTCATTCAGCACGAAACCCATGAAGATCTCGGGCTGCTCGAGCCTGAGCTGAAGAAGGTCGGCTTTTCCCTCGTGCGTCGATTTCGCAGCCTCGAGCGCGTGGATCTCGAAGCCGAGCTGGTCGTCATTCTCGGCGGAGGCATGAGCGTCGCCGAAGTCGAGCGACACCCGTTTCTGCAGCACGAGCTGGCCTTCCTCGCCGAACGCCTCGCGCTCGAGCGGCCCTGCCTTGGAATCTGCCTGGGCTCTCAGCTGCTCGCCGCGGCAGCGGGCGCCCAGGTCTCGAAGGGGAAGAACGGCTTCGAGCTTGGAGTCGGCCCCCTTCGCTGGACCAAGCCGGGCCTCGAAGACCCGGTCATCGCCGGCTGCCCGAGCCGATCGACCGTCGCGCACTGGCACCAGGACACCTTCAGCCCCGTCCCCGGAGCGACCCTGCTCGGCTCGACCGATCGATACACTCAGCAGGCGTTTCGGCTCGGCCCGACCTACGCGTTTCAGTGTCACCTCGAGCTCACCGGGGACGCGTGGCTCAAGTGGCTCGACGTGAGCTCCGACGCGCTGGTCGCCGCGGGAAAAGATCCAGACCTGCTTCGGGGTGAAGCGGGAAAACTCAGGGCTGCCGAGCCTCAGAATTCTGAGGTTTTGGCGCGGCTGGCCCAGCACTTCGCCCGAACGGTGGGGTGACCGATTTCGAGCTGTCTCTGCTGCGCATCAATGGGGGGGTGGGGGTTTGACTGACGACGAAGCGGCTGTCATTTCTTCGCGACCATTTTTTTCCCCAGGGGGACCCAATTCATGCTCATTCCCAAGCCGAGTTCCCGAACCACTTCCCGCAGCAAGCAGTCCAAAGCGCCGTCGCGAAAGCCTGAGGCGAAAGCTCCGTCGAAGGCTTGGTCGCCTTCGAAGGCCAAGCCGGCTGCCCGCCCGCCCAAGCCCCCGCGCAACGAGCTGATCGCCGAGATCGCACCGCGGACTCCCAAAAAGCCGACCGGAAGTGAGCAGTCGTCTTTCTGAGCTGGTCGAAACGGTCCTCGCGGAGGGAATCCTCCGCGGGACCGAATCGCAACCCATCTACCGAGTCGACGGTTCGACCTCGCGAGGGATGCTCGACACGCTCGCGTTCTCGCTCTCTGCCCGCGGCTCCCGTCTGGCCGGGCGCGCATTGCTCGAGCGGTTGCGTACGTTCGAAGGCCGTCAGCTCGCGACCTTTGGCACCACTGGAATTCCGTTGATGCAGGCGGTGATCGTCGAGTCGAAGGGCCGCTACTCCGGCTTGCTGGTTCGCAAAGAAGTCAAAGCCCACGGCGCACGTCTGCGCGTCCAGGGACCTCCCGGTAAAGGGCCCGTCATCATCCTCGACGACTCTTTGAGCTCGGGGTTTTTCGGTCACCATCGGCCTGAGCCTGCTGCGCCTGGATCTCGACCTCGGAGACCACGAAGGCACGACCACCGTGATGACCCCGACGCGCTTCGGCTCGCAAGTGCTCGAGGTCAGCAAGGGCGAGCAAAGCGGGCTCTTGCTGCCTTACGTCGCCGTGACCCACGACCTCTCGCCGCAGGAATACGCCGACGCGGTCGTCGCCAAGGCCGGCCTCGACGATGGCTTGCTTCACTGGACCCGCTACGACTGCTCGAGCTGGGTCGCAGGCCCGCGTCGGGATGAAGCGGGAAGCCGAGGCCGCGCTCGCGCTGCCGAAGCTGGGTCGTAAAAAAGAGCTCGCCCGCGTTTGCTCCACTCTGCGCGGCCTGGTCGGCGCCCGGGTGAAGACCGGCCCGGACGGAATTGAAGAGGGTGACCCGAGCCAGGACTACGCCCCGGGGCAGGTGCTCTATGCGCTCGCCCAGACCGTCGGCCGAGCCGTGAAAGTGGAAGGCGCGCTCGGGCACTACCGCCGCAGGTTCCGCAGCCGGCCCGCGTGGGGCTCCGTCGCGTGGCTGACGATGGCCTTCGCAGCCTGGTCCCGCGTTTCCCGCGACGGGGCCCTGCTCGACTTCGCGTGGGAAGTGGCCGAATGGGCGCTGCTGGCCGAGCTGCAGCGCGACCACCGCACAGGTCCCGCCCGCCGCCTCAAACGGGCGCTCGACCGCGGCTTCGGGTTTTTGGGCCGCCTCACCTACCTGCCCAAAGACTCCTCGATCCTCCCGAATCCGGCTTTCGCCGTCGGCGGGGTGCACTTCTACTCCCATGACTCCTTCGCCTTCCAAGAAAGCCATCGCCCTCGTCAGCGCGCCGACCCTGGCCGTGCACTTCCCTTCCTTTCAGCTCGCGCTGCTGGCTCCGACGCTGCGAAACGCGGGGTTCGAGGTCGAGCCGCTCTCGCTCTTCATCGAGTTCGGAAAGAACGTCGGCTGGAAGATCAACGACGCCCTCTCGAATGTGTACCCGTCGATGGTCGGAGAATGGATCTGGTCCAGGGCCGCGTTCTGAGAAGTCGCCAGCGAAGCCGAGTACGTCAAGCTGTTCAAATCGAACCTCGAGAGCATCTGCACCGAAGCCGGCTGCACGCTCAAAGTTCTTCGCGCCGTCCGCAATCGAAAGACGTTCGAGTTCCTCGACTGGGCGATGGAGAGCATCGACTGGTCCCAATACGCGGTCGTCGGGTTCACCGTCGTCTTTCAGCAGATGGTCGCCTCGCTCGCCCTCGCCCGGCGAATCAAAGAGAAGGTCCCCGACCTTCCCTTCGAAGACGACATCGCTTCCGAGATCGTCAAGCAGTGCGGCTGGGTCGACGCGATTCATTGCGGTGACGCGGATCTCACCATCGCTGACCTGATGCGGCGATTGGCGAACAACAACCTCGAGAACCTCGACCTCACTCCCATTCCCGACTTCGACGAGTACTTCCACGTTCGCAAGAGCAGCGGCTACGACGACTCGCCCGACGCACGCGAAGTGATGATTCCGTTCGAGACCGCCCCCCAGGTCCTCCAGCACCTGAAGACCCTGTCGCGGCGCTACGGGGTCCTTCACTTCAACGCGATCGACAACATCCTCGCGCCTGAATACGTCACCGGGCTGTTTGGAAAACTCGCCGAGGAAAAGACCGACCTCAAGCTCCACTACGAGATTCGGCCTTCGATGTCCCACGAGCAGCTGCGGCTGATGCGGCTGGGAGGACTGATCTCCGTCCAGCCCGGCGTCGAGAGCTTCTCGACCCACGTGCTCACCCTGATGAAGAAGCTCACCACCGGAATGAAGAACGTCGAGCTGCTGAAGTGGACGACCTATTACGGGATCACCAACCTCTACAACGTCACGGCCGAGGTTTGAGGACCAGCCTGTCGGTCGCGAGCTCTATTTCCAGATCGGGATGCCGCTCGAAACCTTCGGTGATGACCTCGGCGGTCAAACCCGTTTGGGCTGAGATCTTCGCGAGCAGTGCTCGCCACGGAACCCAACGACTGCCTTCGGTGCCCGCCCGCCCGGCGAGCGCGAGCTCGACCCAGGCGTGCTCGACCGCCTTCACCCGCCGCTGCTCTTCCATCAAGGCGGTGGTCTGGGCGTTGAGATCCAGAAAGCTGGCGGCGACGGTGCGAATGGCGAGCGCGATCAACGAGCTGCGTTCCATCTCTTCTTGAAGGAAAACGCGGGCCACCACGGCGACGGTGGTGTCGATCAGCGCGGTCACGGTCGCTGAACGGGGCGCCGGTGAGCACGGCGGTCTCTCCGAACATTTCGCCCTGGCCCAGCAGCCGCAGCATCTGCTTTTTCCCTGCCACCACCCGACTGGCCTGACAGTGCCCCTCGAGGATGACGTAGGCCGAATCACCGGTTTCTCCCTCGATGACGATCGCCTCGCCCGCTTTGAAGTGCTGCTCGGGCAACCGCGCGGTGCCTCGAATGAAGGCTTCGAGTTCCCGCTTGAGTTCGACCGCGCTGGGGTATCGCCGTTGGGGGTCTTCGGACAGCGCCCGCAAGCAGATCGCCACCAGCCGCCGCGGCAAAGACTGGCCCAGGGCGGCGACTTCCTCGGGGCGCAAGATGTTGGCCTTCATCGCCAGCTCGAACGTCCCCTGCCCCGTCGCCGCCACGTAGGGCGGGCGTCCGGCGAGAATCCGGTAGAGCATGCCGCCGAGCGCGAAGACGTCGGTCCGTTCGTCGAGCGCATGGTTCTGACCGCGCGCCTGTTCGGGAGCCATGTAGGCCGGAGTCCCGTGCACCGACTCGTCGTCGTCCTGCGCGGTGGGCAGCTTGTCCTTGCGTCGGGCGAGGCCCCAGTCGACGAGGTAGATCTGCCCGAACTCGCCGACCA
>JAYVCD010000375.1:0-15583 GCA_043750125.1 Archangiaceae bacterium
TCACGCCCGTCGACTACGTGGCCTCCGCGCTGGTTCAGCTGTCGCGGCAGGACAGCGCGTTCGGCAAGACCTTCCACCTGGTCAACCCGCGACCGGCCACGGTGCGCTACCTGGTCGAGCACGCCCGCTCGCTGGGCTACCCGCTGAAGACGCTGCCGCTCGAGCAGTTCGAAGCAGAGCTGGCGCGTCGGGTCGAGCAATCGCCCGAGAACGCGCTCTTCCCGCTGCTGACGATGATGCGCACCGCCAACCCGACCGCGGGCACCCGGCGCGAGAGCTCGGGCATCGCGACCTACGACTGCTCGGCCACGCTGGCCGCGCTCGAAGGAACCGGCATCGCCTGCCCAGAGATCGGCGCCACGGTGCTGGGTCACTACTTCAACGCCTTCACCCGCAGCGGCTTTCTGAGCCTGCCCACCCGCGCCATAGCCGGCGCCCGAGCAATTGCCCGATGACTCAATACGCTCCCAGCCGTTGGATGGTCACCTTCACCACCTTGTGGTTCGGACAGCTGGTCTCCCTGCTCGGGAACAACCTGACGGCCTTTGCGCTGGGAGTCTGGGTCTACAAACGCAACGGCTCAGTGACGCAGTTTGCGTTGATTTCCCTGTTCGTCGTGTTGCCCGGAACGCTGCTGTCTCCGATCGCTGGAGCCTTCGTCGACAAGTACGACCGGCGGTGGATCATGATCCTCGGGGACGCCGCCGCCGGGCTGAGCATGGGGACTCTGGCCCTGTTGCTCTACGGCGGTCACCTCGAGGTGTGGCACATCTACGTGGCGCTCACGGTCTCGTCGCTGTCGCAGGCGTTTCAGGCTCCGGCGTTCCTCGCCTCGGCCGCGCTGCTCGCTCCGAAACGTCACCTCGGTCGGGTGAGCGGAATGATGCAGCTCAATGAAGGCGTCTCGCAGCTCGTCGCCCCGATGCTCGCGGGCTTGATGATGATGAAGATCGGAATCTGGTCGATTCTCGCGATCGACTTTGGAACGTTCGTCTTCGCCGTCGCGACCCAGGTGGTGGCGCGGGTCCCGAAGCTGCCCGCGAAGATCGGCCCGGCGGCTCCCAAAGAGAGCCTGCGCGCCCGCACCGCCTTCGGTTGGAACTACGTGCGCGCCCGGCCCGGCCTGCTGGCCCTGCTGGTTTTCTTTGCGACCGGAAACATGATCTTCGGCTTCCTCCAAACGCTGCTCACTCCGCTGGTGCTGAGCTTTGCCGACGCCGCGACGCTGGGAACCGCGCTCTCGGCCGCGGGCCTGGGCTTGCTCGCGGGCAGCCTCATCTCGAGCATCTGGGGCGGGCCGAAGAAGAAAGTCATCGGAGTGCTCACGCTCACCTTCGTCCAGGGCCTGGTGCTGCTGCTGGCCGGGCTGAAGCCGAACATCTACCTGGTGGCCACCGGCTGCTTCCTCTTTCTGCTTTGCGACCCGATCGCCTTCACCGCCAATCAGGTGATCTGGCTGAGCAAGGTGGCGCCCGAGGTGCAGGGAAGGGTGCTCGCGATCCGCCGAATGGTGGCGCGGTCTTTCCTTCCGCTCGCCTTCGTCCTCGCGGGCCCGCTGGCAGACCGGGTGTTCGAGCCGCTGATGGCCAAAGGCGGAGCACTCTCTTCCACCTTCGGGTCCGTGATGGGTGTCGGCCCCGGCCGCGGCATCGGCCTGCTGTTCGCGATCCTCGGAATCACCTTGTTGCTGATGGTGACGGTCGCCTCGTTCTACGGGCCGCTGCAGCGCATCGAGCGCGAGCTGCCCGACCCTGTGAAGCCCCCCGTCCGTGAACCGATCGCTGAATCAATCGGCCTTGGCATTCAGGTAGAGAGCCCATGAAACGCCTCCTCAAAGTTGCTGTCGGAATCGTCGTCGCTGCGCTGCTGTTCGGGGGGGGTGCCTATGTCTACGCTCGGCGATCTCTGCCCCAGCTGTCGGGCACGGTGACGGTCGCAGGGCTCAGCGCCCCCGTGGAAATCGTGCGAGACGCCAACGCGATTCCGCACATCCTGGCGACCAACCGGACCGATGCGCTCTTTGGTCTGGGTTACGTCCATGCGCAAGACCGGCTGTGGCAGATGGAAATGAGCCGGCGCGCAGCTCAAGGCCGGCTGTCGGAAGTCGTCGGCTCGCCCACCGTTTCCACCGACCGCTACCTGCGCACGGTCGGCCTGGCCCGCGCCGCCAAGACCGCGTGGGAGGCCCTCGACGCAGATGCGCGGACGGCGGTCGGCGCGTACGTCGCCGGGGTGAACGCCTTCATCGACACCCATGGCCGAAGCGAGCTGTCGACCGAGTTCACGCTGCTGGCGATCGCTCCCGAGCGGTGGACGGGCCCCGACGTGATTGCGGTCGGCAAGCTGCTCGCGTGGGACATGAACAGCACCTACCTCGACGAGCTGATGCGCAGCGAGTTCATCGCCAAAGTCGGAGCGGCCCGCGCCGCCCAGCTGATGCCCGCGTACCCGGACGACGCGCCGACCACGATTGCCGGCGCCCCTGCGGTCGCAAAGCCCGCGCAACCCTCAGGTCACCCCGAGCTGGGCTTCGTCGCTCCTGCGCTGCGCTCGCTCGATGCGCACGTGCGTGAGCTGCGCGGAGGCGAGGACGGTGCGGCCCGCGCGATCGGCTCGAACAACTGGGTGGTCGATGGCACCCGGACGACGACCGGCAAGCCGCTGCTCGCCAGCGACCCGCACCTCGAGGCGGTGCTGCCGGCCTTCTGGTACCTCGCGCAGATCAAGGGAGGCGAGCTCGATGTGATCGGCTCGACCCTGCCCGGAATTCCAGCCGTGCTCATCGGTCGCAATCGCTCGATCAGCTGGGGAGTGACCAACGCACAGGCCGATGATCAAGACCTCTTTCGCGAGCGACTGGACGCGGACGGAACCCACGCCGAGTTCGAGGGCGTGATGGAACCGATTCAGATTTTCACCGAGACGATCAAGGTGCGCTTTGGAGCCGACGTGCAGCATCGGGTCCGCGTCACCCGCAACGGGCCGATTCTGTCCGACGCGATCAACCCCGAAGACCTCGAACGTGAAGAGAATCGGCGCCCCGCCCCGCTCGAGCCGCTGTCGCTGCGTTGGCCCGCACTCAATCGCGAAGACGGCACGCTGGGCTCGTTCTTGAAGTTGAACCTCGCCTCCGACTGGCCCGGCTTCCAGCAGGCGCTGCGCTCGTATGTCGCTCCGGCGCAGAACTTCATCTACGCCGACGTGGCGGGGAACATCGGCTACCTGATGCCGGGCCTTCACCCTCTGCGCGCCGCGAACGGAGATGGCGCGCTGCCTCGCGAGGGCTGGACCCAGAAAGACCAGTGGACGGGCTGGATTCCTTTCGAGGGCTTGCCCCAGTCCTACAACCCGCCCGAACACTTCATCGCCACCGCGAACAACCGGCCGGTGCCTTCCAGCTACCGCTATTTCCTGGGCGACGTTTGGGAAGCGCCCTACCGGGTGCAGCGAATCATCGAGATGCTGAAGACCGACCGGAAGCTGGGGCCGAAGGACTTCGAGAAGATGCAAGGAGACACGGTGTCGCTCTTTGCTCGCGACCTGGTGCCCAAGCTGCTCGCGCTCACCACAGCGAAGACTCCGCAGCAGACCCAGGCGCTCGAGTTGCTGCGCGGGTGGGACTTCGACACCCGGGCCGACAGCGCGGCGGCGGCGATCTTCGAGGCGTGGTTTCAGCAGCTGGTCGACGCGGTGGCCGGCGACGAGCTGGGGCCGCGGCTGCTCGATGACTACGACGGAAACTTTCAGGTGGTCAGCCTCTTCCTTTCCCGAACGCTGAGCACCCGGGACGACCCGTGGTGCGACGACGTGCGCACCGCTGCTTCCGAAGACTGCACCAGCGTCGCGTCGGGAGCGCTGACCCGGGCTTTGGCCAAGCTCGAAGCGAAGATGGGTTCAAAGCTCGCCACCTGGCAGTGGGGCACCGTCCATCGGCTGGTGCTGGATCACGTGCCGTTTGGAGAAGTGCCGGTTCTCGATGGGATCTACAGCCGGCCGATTCACAACGGCGGGGACTGGAGCACAGTGAATCTCGGGACCTTTCACATGCAGCGCAGCTTTCGGCAGCGCATCATTCCCAGCTACCGGCAGGTAGCGGATCTCTCGAGCTCGAGCGGCGGCTCGTTCATCGTCGCCGGAGGACAGTCGGGACATGTGCTCTCGCCCCACTACGACGACGGGTTGGCCACCTGGCAGGCGCACGGCTACCTGCCGATGCAGATGGATCGCGCCCAGGTCGAGCAGGGCAGGGTGGACACGCTGCGCCTGCAGCCCTGAGCTGACGACTTACGGCTGAGGCGTTCGGACCCTGGCCAGATACGCGGCCAGGGCTTCGAGGTCGCGGTCGCTGATTTCGGTCTTGCGGAAGAAGGGCATGATTGAAACGCCCTTGCGGACTGCGTTCCTCGTCATCGGGGGCGCCAGGTCGGTGCGCTCATCGAGCACCGCCGGCAGCTTGCCCTCGTACCGGACCTTGAGCGCCTGAGTCCCCGGCTGGCCGTTTCCCGCCGCGTGGCAGGCGATGCACCAGGTCTCGTACACGACCTTGCCTCGCTTCGCCTCGGCCTCGTCGCCCCAGGCCTGACTGGCAAAGGCGAACGCCACGACTGCGGCCTTGATCGCGCGGCTCACTTCGTACCCCGCATGTGGCGGGGCCAGATGCCGTAGCGGCCCGCGGCGAGGATCCCGTTCGGGTCCACCGCGTCCTTCAACGTCTCGTGAAAGCGGCGCAGCGCGTGGTTGTTGAACGAGTAGGTGGCCATCACATCATCCTGAAAGGCCGGAGCGGCCCGGTACTCCGTCCACCCGTGCTCGGCGAACAACTTGATCGCCCGCCGAATCTTCTCGCGGTTCGCTCGGTTTACTTTCGGATCTGCCTCGACGTGAATTCCGAAGAGGAAGACGAAGCTTCGCCTGAAGGACGGGAACGGAAGGGTGGCAGGGCCGATGTGCAGGTCGAGGCCCACCTCGCGCGCTACGTCGGCGAAGACGGTCTGGCACTTCAGCAGCTCCGCTCCGGTTCGCGGCACCACAGGCGAGAGCCACACATGGCCGCGGCTTCCTTCCTTGTTGTAGGCAGAGCGCGCCCCGTATTCGAACGCCGCGAGGCTGGGGATGCCGAAGGAGGCCAGAGAGTCTGCCTTCGCCTGCTGCGCCGGCGTCAGCGGCAGCGTGGTTTTGAAGTCTTCTTTGAACTTCACCCCTTCAATCACCGAGAGCTTCTCTTTCGCGTGCTCCCACTGGGCGGCGATCACCTTCGCAGGGCCGTAGAACTCGAGGTTGCAGCCCCAATAGGGTTGCTTGTTTCTCGCGGCGAAGCCCTCGAGCTCGGCGATCGTCGCGCCGCCCGCCTTGCCTACCAGCGCCTTCAGCTCGGGGTTGCGCTCGACGCTGAACTCACCGGCAAAGGCAGGACAGGTCAGCTCGACCCAGCCGTTGAAGATGCCGGCGTTTTCCAGGTAGTTGATGATGTCGACGAACTGGGGAAGGTCGCTGCGTTTGGGCACCGTGACCTTGTCCATCCGGTACGCCTCGGGCATCGGGTTGAGCCAAAACCCCATCTTGGTGACGACGCCGAAGTTCGACTGGGCGAAGAGGCCGTCGACATAGGGGCCAAACCCGTAGCGGTATTCCTGCCAGGTCGTGGCGTTGGGGACGGCGCCCATGCCGGTGCGCACCAGCTCGCCATTGGGAAGAACGACTTCCATCCCACAGTGGGATGCGAAGTGGTCTCGCATTTCCGGGGTGGTCCAGCCCACGCCATGCTCGAGCGAATTTCCGACGAGGCTGCCCCAGCCCGTGTCGGGGACATCGAGCATCACTTTGAGGCCCCGTTCCTGAATGTAGCGGTAGAGCTCGAAGTACGAGACGCCCGGCTCGACCAGCGCCCAGTGATTCTTCTCGTTGACCTCGATGATCTTGTTCATTCGCTTCAGGTCGAGCACCACGCTGCCGCTGAAGTTGGGCGCCGAGCCTCCGTAGCCCAGGTTCTTGCCGGTCGAGATCGGGTAGATGGGCAGCTTGAAGGCGTTGGCGATCTTCATGATCGCCTGCACCTGGGCAGTCGTCTCGGGCGCCACCGCCGCCGAGGCCATGATCTCTTCGGGCTCGCCCATGAAGACCGAGTACGCGTCGCGGTACAGGCCCACGTCTTCGTCGGAAGTGAAGACCCATTGATCGCCGACCACCGCCTTGAGCTGGGCGATTGCCTTTGCGAACTGTTCTGGTTTGAGGCCTTTGGGCAGCGTTGGCATGAGGAATGTCCTGTTTAGTTAGGTGCGGGGCGCGAGAACCCACGACGACAATGAAGTGTCTGTTCTGTGCCCGTCAGCGAACGGCATCGGCACCCCCGCAGATCCCCACCGGGCCAACAGGTCCGAGCTGGGCGGTCCGTGGAAGACCAAGCGCATTCCGCGGTCGCGGGCCAACATCTCGAGGCAGAACAAGGCGCTGTGGGCGGTGAGCCCGGCGATTGTCATCGGGCGGTGGCGCCAGCGGGGCTCGAGCTGATGGAACCAGAGGTCGGTCACGTCGCCTCGAATCGCGTGGGCGCGCAGGCCGCGGTCGCGGGCATCGCGCGCGAGGGCCTGACCGGAAATTGCGCGTTCGTCGAACACCACCGCTTCAGGCCGCCGACCCGCTGCACAGACAGGCACGGCACCGAGGGCGGAGAGCGAGACTCCCAGTTGGATGAAATCTCTGCGGCTGTGGGTCACAGCTTCAGCTCTTCCTTCCACATGTTGTTGGTCGTCTCGTACCGCTCGACCGCCATGTGCTCTTCGATCGGAGCGAGGTTCCCGTGAAAGTGCATCTGCTCGGACGAAGGGGGATCATCGAGACCCGTTTGATTCCATACACCTGGTGGAAGAGAACGTGACGATGATCGCCGTCGAAGTGCAGGTGCGCGTAGTTGTCTTTGTTTCCGATGAACATCAATGAGACGGTGTCGCTCTCGCAGTACGCGGGCGGAGCGATCAGGTCGAGCACCGGCGCCGGCGTGATCCCCTCGATGCACATTTTGAGAGTCTTCGGGTCGCGGCGGGTGAGCGCGACGTACTCGGCGAACGAGCAGGTCGTGGCGGTGCTGCGAACCTGGCTGCTCAGCCCGCGTCCGTTGCCGCCGGACTTGGCGAGGAACGCGGTGTAGTTGTCCTTCACCGTGATCGACAGCGACCCCATCGCCGCCAGCGCCTTGTCTTCGGTATCGACCGACCGCATCGCCTGGCCGTCGAACAGCCCGTTGAGGATCACCGGCCGGTGCTTTTCGAGGTAATCACGCCGGAACACTTCCGGACTGGGAGGGGCAATTCGTTCAACGTTGTCGAGCACGCGCATGGGGTCTCCGAGACTTTGCCGGCCCCTCATCCCCCAGCCGCGAAATCACCGTCAATTGGGACAACACACACCACCCTGAGACAAAGATCCCAGGTGGACCCCCGGGCAACGCGGTGCGAATTCTGTCGCCCCGCAATTCCCAGGAGCAGCGCATGTCCCCACCCCTCGCCAGCCGAATCGCCTCGCTCTCTCCTGAGAAGCGCGCCCTGCTCGAAGCGCGGCTGGCGCAGCGCGGGCTGGACGCGGCTGCGGCGCCTGAGGCGATTGCTCGCCGGACTGCCGCGGCGCCCCCTCCGTTGTCTTTCGCTCAGCAGCGCATGTGGCTGCATGATCAGCTCGACCCGGGAAGTGCCGTCTACAACGAGGCCAACCTGATTCGCCTTACCGGCGCGCTCAACGCCTCGGCGCTCGAGAGCGCATTGAATTCGGTGGTCGCGAGGCACGAGGTGCTGCGAACCACCTATGCCCCGGCAGGAGCCGACGGCCTCCCGGTTCAAGTCATCGCCCTTGCGTTGAAGCTCACGCTGACCCGAGAAGATCTTTCCGGCCTGGCGGACCCCGAGCGCGCCGCCTCCTTGCGAGCGATGGCGACCGCAGAGGTAGGGCAGGGCTTCGACCTGCGCCGGGGCCCGCTGTTGCGCACCCGGCTGGTCCGGTTGTCCGACCTCGAGCACGCGCTGCTGGTCACCCTGCACCACTCGGTCAGCGACGGCTGGAGCTGGGGCGTGCTGCTCAGCGAGCTCTCGCACTTCTATCGCGCCGCCGACGAGGGGAGCACCGCAGCGCTGCCTCCGCTTCCGATTCAGTACTCCGACTACGCGGCCTGGCAGCGCGAGGCGCTGGAAGGCAAGGCGCTGCAGAAGCTGGTCAGCTATTGGCGCGGTCGTCTCGCCGACGCTCCAGCCTTGCTCGAGCTGCCGACCGATCACCCCCGGCCTGCGGTTCAGACTTTTCGTGGAGCCCGCCGTGGCTTCGAGCTTCCGCCCGAGTTGGCGCAAGCCGTGTTCTCAGTCAGCCAGTCCGAAGGAGTCACTCCCTTCATGCTGCTGCTCGCAGCCTTCGAAGTGCTGCTGCATCGCTCGTCGGGGCAGAGCGACCTCGTGGTGGGAACGCCGATCGACGTCCGATCCCGCCCCGAGCTCGAAGGGCTGATCGGCTGCTTCATCAACACCGTCGTGGTGCGCAACCAGGTCGAAGGCCAACACACCTTCCGCGAGTTGCTCGCAAAGGTCCGCGAGGCGGCGCTCGGGGCCTATGCCCACGCCGAGCTGCCCTTCGATGCGCTGGTCGAGAAGCTGCAACCCGCCCGAAACCTGAGCCACTCGCCGATCTTCCAGGTGTTGTTCGGGCTCCAGCCGGTGCCTCCTTCGGCGACGCTGGGCAAGTTGAGCGTCCGGGCCGAAGAGATGGGCAATCCGACCTCTCGCCTCGATCTGTCCATCGCGATGATCGAGCAAGGAAAGCGTCTGCTCGGCAGCCTCGAGTACAGCACCGACCTGTTCGCCGCCGAGACGATCGACCGAATGCTCGGCCACTTTCAGAGCCTGCTCGCCGCGGCCGTCGCGGATCCCACCCGGGCGATCGGCGATCTTCCGATGTTGACCGCTTCTGAGCTGACGACTTTGCAGCGCTGGAGCCAGCCGGCCACGACACCGACCCTCGCCCTCGGCGCCACGGTGATCGAAGCCTTTCAGGCGCAGGTCGAGCGTTCACCCCACGCCATCGCCCTGCGCTGCGAGGACCAGTCGATCACCTACCGCGAGCTCAACGCCCGAGCCAACCAGCTCGGCCACTTTCTGCGCGCGCACGGGATTGGCCCCGAGGACAAGGTCGGCCTCTGCGTCGAGCGGTCGATCGCCCAAATCGTCGCGATGATCGGGATCAACAAGGCGGGCGGGGCGTATGTGCCGCTCGACCCTTCGCTTCCGAAAGACCGGCTGCGCGTGCTGATCGACGATTGCGCGCCGAAGCTGATCCTCAGCGAGCATCCGCTCGAAACCGGTTCCAGCCCCCGAACCTTCCTTCTCGATTCGCAAAGCACGCCGCTTGCGGATCAACCGACCGCCAACCTGACTCCGCCGAACCCAGAGCACCTGGCCTACCTCATCTACACCTCCGGCACGTCAGGCACCCCGAAGGCGGTGATGGTCGAACACCGACAGCTGATCTGCACGCTGCGAGGCGCGCAGGCGAAGTTCGGGTTCGACGCGAGCGTGGTGATGCCGGGCAAAGCGTCCTTCGCCTTCGACATGTTTCTCAGCGAGCTGTGGGACCCGCTGCTGTGCGGCGGCACGACAGTCTTGATCCCACGCGAACGGCTGCTCGACCTGCCGCGACTGGCCGTGGATCTCGAGCAGATGACCGCGACGCACCTGGTCCCGAGCATGGCGCTCGAGCTGATTTCAGCGATCCGCCATCGCGGGGGCCCCGACGCGACGCTGCCGAACATTCGCTGGGTCTTCACCGGCGGAGATCAGGTTCCTCCGGCGCTGCTCACCGAGCTGCAGGCGGTCTTTCCTTCCGCCCGAATCTTCGTCCTCTACGGCCCGACCGAGGGGACGATCATCTGCTCGTGCTTCGAAGTCCTTCGGGGGACGACGACGCGCGGCCACCTGCTCGGCACCTCGCTGCCTGGCGCCCGGCTGCGGATCACCGACGCGCGCGGAAACCTGTGCCCCATCGGAGTCCCCGGAGAGCTGCAGTTGGGCGGGGCGGGCGTCACCCGGGGCTACCTGCACCAGGCGGCGCTGACGGCCGAGAAGTACCTGCAGACCGACGACGGCCGGTGGTACCGCACCGGAGATCTCGCGCGCTGGCGGCCGGACGGGAACATCGAATTCCTCGGCCGCATCGACTCGCAGGTGAAGATCCGCGGCTTTCGGATCGAGCTGGGCGAGATCGAAGCGACGCTGCAAAGATCCACCGAGGTCGCCGATGCCGCGGTGGTCGCGCACCGAGATGGCACTGGCGACACTCGGCTGATCGCGTACGTCGTACCCTCAGGTGCCCCCGGCCCCGAGTGGGTGGGCCGGCTTCGCGCGCTGCTCGCCGAACAGCTGCCGGCGTACATGATCCCTTCTTCGTTCCTCGTGCTCGAGGCGCTGCCCTTGACGCCGAATGGGAAGGTCAACCGGCGCGCTCTTCCGGTGCCGACAGCCGAGCGACCCGAGCTCGAGCGGCCCTACCTGCCGGCTCGAAACGCGATCGAAGAGGTCCTGGCCGGAATCTGGGCGGGCGTGCTCGGCCTGCCCAAAGTCGGAATGGAGGACAGCTTCTTCGACCTCGGTGGGCACTCGCTGCTCGCCACCCAGGTCGTCTCTCGGGTGCAGGACGCCTTCCGCGTCGAAGTTCCGCTGCGCGCGCTGCTCGAGCGCCCGACCATCGCCAGCCTCGCCGCGGCGCTGATCTCTCGGGAAGTCAGGCCGGGGCAGACGCTGGCGGTCGCGGCCCTTCAACTCAAAGTGCAGGGCCTGAGCCCCGAGCAGCTCGAGGAGCTCCTCGCGCAGAAGCGTCGGGCCAGGCTCAACCGCGGGTCATGAACCCCAGGTGTACGAGAGCTTCAACATCGCGGTGTCGGTCGCCGGCGCGGCAGTCAGCCCGACCGGCAACACCGTAGTCGGGGCCGTGGCTCCGGGGGCAAGGGCCGGCTCGAGCTGCGATCGGGTGTAGATCGCGTAGAGCGTCGAGCCCGGCGCAAACTCCCAGCGCAGCACCACGTTCACGTTCAAGCTCGAAGTGTGAAAGCCCTCGGCCGGAGCGGCGACCTGGACCAGGTCGAAGGCAAGAATCGACGACCCGCGGGGGCTCGCATCGAAAAAGCGCTGGTTCTGCTCGCTCAGGCTGAACAGCTGCAAATAGCCCTGCAGCGTCAGTCGGGGAGTGAGCACCAGCAGCTGCCTCAGCGCCAGCGAGACGAACCGCGCGTCGAGATCTCCGAAGCGGTAGCGATCCTTATCCATCTGGTCGAAGTACCTCGGTCCCGAGGGGTTGATTTCCCCGTCCAGCGTCAGCCGGGTCTCGACCCGCGGGTGCCAGCGCACCGTGGTCGCGAGCTCTCCTGCGTAGCCGTCGCGGGCCGGAGTGGGACCCTGGGCCAGATGCCAGCTCTTCTCGACGTAGCCACTGACCGAGAACGCGCGGCTGGGATCCGTGTCGACGACGCAGCCGAAGGCCACCGTGGGATGTCGCTCGAAAGGAATTCCGGTGCTTCCCACTTCGCGGACGTCGAGCTGGGTGCTCAGGCCCGACGCGAAGCATCCGATCCGGTGGTAGCCGGGCAGCACCACCGAGACGTCCGTTGAGACTCCGTTGTTGAGGTTCAGGTACCGCCCATCGGTCGTCCAGCTCGATTGCGCCCCGACCCGCCAGGTGAAGTCGAGCAGCGGCCCCAGCCCATTGGGTCGCACCAGGTACAGATTGGTCGACGCGTGCATCAGGTTCTGCGTCGCCATGTAACCCGTCTTGTTGAGCTCGAGGTTCGGGCTCGCGTAGTCGACGTTGATGTTGAAGCGGAAGGGCTCGCCTCCCATCTTCGCGATCCGCAAATAGCCGCCGTAGCCGAAGTCGTCGGGGCGCAGCAGCGTTCCGTCTTTGAGCAAAGTCGCGTTGGGCCCGCCGGTGGGGACCGCCGTCGTCAGTTGGGTATAGAAGCCCCAGGCTCCGCTCTTGCTGCGCATTTCGAGATCTCCGGCCACCGCATGGCTGGCCGCCTCGCAGCCCTTCGCCCTGGGGTCGCGACACAGATCCACCAACGGCACCATCGACGCGTAGGTCAGGCCGGCCGAGCCTGACTCGGTCTTGTACCGCAGCGTGCTCGCCAGGTAGTTGCGAGGGCCCTGCGGCGAGGCGGGCAGCTCGTCGGTCAGGCCCAGGTGCAGCGGCCGTTCGGCGTTGTAGGCCAGCCTTCGCTCGAAGCTGCCGGCTACCGAAGGAGGCGCCTGGGCCACCACTGCGTCGAGCACGCTCACCTGGATGCTCTCGGTCGGAGTGCTCGTCACCTTCAGCGCCGCGAGAATCGGAGCGTCGAGTCCGATCCGTCGCGAGTAGAACAGCGTCTGAACCGAACGGCCCTCAGAGGCGCCCACCGGCAGAAATTGCTCGAGTCCCTCGGTGAAGAACGGCCGCTTCTCGGGATAGAAAGGCTCGAACGAGCTCAGGTTGAAGAGAATCTGATCGCTCTCGACCTGGCCGAAATCGGGGTTGATGGTGAGGTTCAGCTTCAAGCCGAGTCTTCCCGGCAGCGCCGCCTTCAAGTCCAGCCCCAGATCTGCCGAAGGGTGAATGACCCGCGCGGTGGGATCATCGAGCCCGGGCGCGAACTCCGTTCGGCCGGCGAGATAGGGCGTCACCTCGACCGAAGCCGACGGCCGCGCCTCGACGATCAGGTGCCCGAACCGCGAGACCAGGGCGTTGGCCTCGCGCGCGATGAAGACCGTGCTCAGCTGTTCGTGGGTGCGGGTCAGATCTCTGCGCACCTCGAAGCCCCAGGTTTGAATTGGAACGTCGGGGAAGTTGAGCACCCGCAGAGGGATCACCAGCTCGGCCGTCCAACCCTCCGAGTCGATCGAAGTCGCCGCGTCCCAGATCGCGTCCCAGTCGGTCGTCTGCTGGGTGTCATCGAAGATCAGCCCGTCTTTGATTCCGCCCGCCGCGTTCACTGCAAAGAAGGCCGCGTTGCGATGGTTGTGCATCGCGTCGATCGAGACCGTCACCGTGTCCGAGCTCGGCAGGCTGTCGCGGCGGCCGAGGCTGGCGACGATCTGCTCTGGCTTGGAATCGAAACAGCGCACCCCGATGTAGAGGTTTCGTCCATCGGTCAGCACCCGCAGCTCGGTGCGCTCGGACGGAGCCGCTCCATCGCCGGGGTAGACCTGCGCAAAGCTCGAGAAGGGAACCGCCGCCTGCCACGCCGGCTCGTCGAGGCGGCCGTCGATTGAAATCGGACCCTCTGCGTGCGCGGCAACAATCCGTTGGTCGACGCCCGGCCCTTCCTTCGCGGCCTCGGCGACGAACGGAAGACACAACAATGAAACCAACACCAGAGCTCGCATCATTTAACTCAGGAGGAAGTCGAGCCGCCGGCCCAGGTAGCCCAGCGACCCGGTGTCTTCGATGCCCAGCCAGTGCAGCACCGTGGCTCCCAGATCATCGATCGTCGGTTTGATCGCTGATCGCGCCGAAGCTCCCGCCCGACCGGTCTGAATTCCAATCGCCGTGCCCAGCATCTGCGCATCGGTCTGCCCGTACTGGCCCGCGCGCAGGCCGGGGCCGATCAAGATCGCCGGGAACTCGGGCAGGTGATCCTTTCCTTCGAACTCGTTGAGGAACGGGAAGCGCCCCAGCTCACTGGAAATGACGATCGCCAGCTGATCGCTCAGGGGAATTCCATCTGGAGTCCGCATCCGTTTGATCTCTTCGAGCAGGTACACCAGGCCCGCGCTGGCGGCGTCCATCGCCTCTTCCTGCCGTTGAAGGTTGAAGTAGTGGGTGTCGAAATTTCCCGGCACCTGCACGAAGACCGCGGGCGCCAACTGGTGCGAGAGGACGAACAGCGCGTCGCGCAGAATCGCCGCCAGCGCGGTGGCTGCCTTCCGCCGGCTCGGGGTCTCGACCTTCAGCACCAACTCGGTAGGGCGGGGCAGGGGCTCCTTCGGCATCGCGACCAACAGTCGGTGCGCCACGTCCAAAGGCATGCACTCCGGGCCGACTCCGCAGGCGCGCAGCTCGGCCTCGAGCGCCTGCGAGACCCGACCGCGTTGAAGCTCCGAGCCGGCCAGCGCCACCAGCCGGGGCAGCAACCCGTCAGCAGGGTCCGGAACGCCACCCGAGACGACCAGCAACGACCGACCTCCGGGCCGTTGGTCGCCGTCGTTGAAGCGGACTTCGGCCAGCGGCGCGTTCTGGCCCAGCAGCGCTCCCACCGTTCCCGTCAGCCCCACCGCGTTTGCCGGATACACCCGCCGAAGCTGTTGCAGGTGGCGGCCCCCGGTGCGGTGGGCGACCGTCGAGCAGTCCACTGCGTTGAGGATCGAAAGGCTCGGCAGGTGCGCCGCCAGCCCGTGCAGCAGGGGCCCGACCGACACGCCTCCCGCGGTCAAGATCGCGCTCTCGTCGTAGGGAAGATCGACCTTCGGGTCGACCTGCGAGCGCCGCTTGGGGTCCGTCGAGAGAATCGCATCCAGCCCGCCCGGCAGGTGCAGCTGCAGCAGCATCCGCGGTCGGCGCTTCGTCTCGCCGGTCGCCGCGCGCGCGAGGGTTGGAAAGAGCGCCGTCGAGGCTCCCAGCCTCGCCGCGTCTGCAAGCCACTGCCGCCTCGTCGTCACGAAGCTCATCGCTTCGGCACCTTGATCAACAGCGGGTCGAGCAGCGCCCGAACACACCGGTTCGTCTCGTCGGCGACCGGACAGCGCTCGGCCGCCAGCAGCGCGGTGAGAATCACCAGGGTCGGGTCTTCCTGAACCACCCGGTCGCTGCGCACGGTGTGAATCAACAACAGCCCCGTGGCCACCGACTGCTCGGCCGTCGCCTTGTCGGTCGGAATGATCTTGTTCACCGCCCGCAGAAACTCGGCAGGGTCGCGCACGTAGTCGGTCTGCCACTGCCCCTCGAGCGCGCTGCGGCACACTTCCGGGTTCGCTGCCCCCAGCTCGCACAGCTCGGCCACCAGCGCCCGACGATCTTCGGCGGTCATCGTCTCGGGCGCTTCCGGCATTCTTCCCGCCGACACCATCAGCGCGGCTTCCATCGCGCGGGCCGGCCGACGCGCGGCTTCGCCGATCTCATGACAAGCGGTGCAGTGGGTCTCGAGCATCGCCGCCAGCTGAGGCCTGGCCTCCGAATGGACCTCGCCCACCGGGCGACTGTGCTCGCAGGCGAGCAAGACCGACGACAGGGCGAGGCAAAGCCACCCGCGCTTCATCGCTTTGCCTCTGAAGCGGGGCTCTGCGACTCGATTCCGACGTAGCGGGCCACCACCGCGTCTTCGATCGCGGCGGCGAGATCTTCATCGCGGGCAAAGCGCGAGAGCAGTTGCTGATGCAGCTGCGGGGGCACGGCAAACCCGCGGTAGATCAGCTCCTCTACTTTTCGGGTCATGCAGGAAATGAACTCCGGCTGGCGCGCGACGGTCTGGCCCACCCACAGCGGAGTCGACGGCCCCTCGGCCCGCGCATCCGTGGCGTCTCGAACGTAAAACTTCGCTGTCCCCGCGAAGGTCCATTCGGCGACATGTCGAAAGCCGTTGGTGGCCGGG
>JAYVCD010000376.1:0-37263 GCA_043750125.1 Archangiaceae bacterium
GATCTGCTCGCGGGCACGATGCTGGTGCGAGAAGAGCAGATCGATCTGGCGCGGTACGCTTCGACCGGCTCGTCGCGGTTGTCGGTGCAAGAGCTCGAAGTGCTGACCGGGTTTCTGGCGCGCTTCGACGCCTTGCAGCCGCATGCGCAGCTGAAGCTCGGGGCCCAGTTGGTGGCGCGGCACGGGGGCCAGGTTCCCGAAGGGGACTCCGCTGCGATTCGCGCCTTTCTTCTACGCCTGGTCGAAGGACGCTGACCCGTGCCGCTGGCACTGGGAGAGTTCGTCGCGCGCAGGCAGCCGCAGTGGACGGCGCTGGGCGCGTTGCTCCACCGGCTTGCGCCCGGCGCGTTGAAGCTCGACGAAATCGAACAGCTCGGCCGGCTCTACCGTCAGGCGTCGGCCGACCTGGCCCAGGCGCAGGCCTTCTATTCCGGCACCGACGTTCACCGGTTCTTGAACCAGCTCTGCGCGCAGGCCTACACAGAGATCTACCGAACGCGGGTCGACCGCCCTGCCGCGCTGCGGGCCTTCTTCGCCCATCAGTTTCCCCAGGTGGTGCGCGAAGAGCTTCGCTATGTCGCGTGGGCCGCGGCGCTGATGGCGGTGGGAATGATCCTCGGCGCGATGACCGTGGCGATCGCTCCTCAAGGGGTGGCGCTCTTCGTCCCCGAGCACCTGCAGAGCCTGGTGGGCCAGGGCCGCCTGTGGACCGATGAGCTCGGGGGCAGCTCGTCGGCGATTTCGGTCGAGATTCTCACCCACAATCTGCGGGTGACCTTCACCGCGTTCGCGCTGGGAATCACCTGGGGCCTGGGCACCGTTGTCACCCTGGTCTTCAACGGACTGCAGGTGGGCGCGCTGGTGGCGTTCACGTTTCAGCACGGCGTCGGCTGGCGGCTGTTGGAATTCATGGCCGCGCACGGCCCCGTCGAGCTGTCGGTCATCTCTTTGACCGGGGGCTCAGGCCTGATGATGGGTCACGCGCTGATCGAACCGGGCGAACGACCGCGCAGCGAAGCGATGCGTGAGCGCGCCGGGAAAGCAGTGCGCATCGTCCTGGGCTGCGCGCCGTTTCTGGCGCTGATCGGTTGCGTCGAAGGCTTCATCAGCCCGGGCACCCTGTTCCCGCCCGTCGCCAAAGTCGTGCTCGGGGTCGGCCTCGGGCTGGGTTTCTGGGGCTACCTGCTCTTCAGTCAGCGCCGGATCAACAAGACGATGCCCGCGGCCAGGGCCAGCCCACCCATCACGTAGTTCTCGCCGTTGAAGCTCAACCGGAGGAAGGCGTTGGCGCCAGTGGCAATCAAGTAAATACTCAGCAGCAAGAATCCCAGCTTTCGGTCGACGGCCATGGTGTTCGCCTCCGTTCGATGTGCACTGCGAGGCGGACCGTACCCCGGTGGGGTGCAACCCCCCCGATGGATCGCCGGAGCCCCCACCGGCAACCCATAGGGGTGACCGACCCTTCGCCATTGATTCAGGCCAGCCAGTTCGCGCTTCAGAGCGGAATGCCCGACCTCGAGCGGCTCTACGAGCTGGGCAAGAAGCGGCAGTGGAACGCCGCCGAGCTGCCCTGGACGCGACTGAACTTCAGCACCGTTCCCTGCGAGCTTCGTTCGGGGCTCGCCGAGCTGTTGTCGCAGATTCACTACGGAGAGCTCGGGGCGCTGACCGCGGCAGCCCGCCTGGTGCAGAGCTCTCCGAACCTCGTCGACCGCCTCTGCGGAGCGACCCAGGTCGCCGACGAGGCCCGCCACGTCGAATGGTTTTCCCGGCTGCTGTTCCAGCTCGACACGCCCGCCCCGGTGAACCCGGCGGTCGCGGCCTTCATCGATGACGTGGTCCACACCGACGACGAATTGGCCCTGCTGGTCGGAATGAACATCGTCGTCGAAGGGCTCGCCCAGACGCTGATCCTCGAGGCAGGTCACGTGCTGCGATCGATTCAAATTCCCGAGCTGAGCTCATTGGCCCTGGTGGGAACCTGGCTGGTCGAGCGCATCGCCCATGATGAAAGCCGGCACCTGGCGTTCGGAGTCACGCGCGTGCGGCAGGTGGTCGAGGGGCTCGACCCGCAGCAGATCCAGACACTGCAGTCGCAGGTCAGCCGGTGGGCGCGACGACTGCTCGAGCTGACCCACGAACGCAGCGCAGCGGTCGCAGCGTTCGGTCTCGACGGCGACGCCTTGATGGCCCGGTGCGTGGCCGATACCCGATCGCGACTGGCCCATGCAGGCCTGCTTCTGGAGGTGTGACGTGCTTCGACGACTCGAGCTCATCAAACGACACGGCGGCGATCCGATCGCCGTCTCTACCTTGCAGCCGGGTTTGTCGTACTTCGACACGCCCCAGGGCTACGTCGCCTACCAGCGCGCGTTCGGAGTCGCGCTCTCTCTGGGCGGACCCGTTTGCGCCCCGGGTGAGGAAATCGAAGTGGCGCGCGCTTTCCTCGCCGAGGTCCCCGACGCCGCGCTGTTTTATGTCGGCGAAGAGCTGGCGCATTCCATTCACGGCCTGACCTTTCGCACTTCATTGGGCAGCGATCGCGTCCTCGATCTCACCCGCGCCGACACCTTCGACAGTCCCGCAGCGAAGTCGGCGGCGCGGAAAGCCGACCGTGCGGGTTTCCACCTCGAAGCCCTTTGCCTCGACGGGGCGTGCGCCGAAGATCGCGCGTTCCTCGAGCGGGTCAGCGCCACCGCCCTTCAGCGCAGCGTGGTGCCCTTCGAGATGCGGTTCCTCAACCGCCCGATGAGCACCCACACCAGCGGGCCGTCTCACGTCTTCGCGCTGGTGCAAAAGGGCCGGCGCTTTGGCTACGCGGTGATCGACCCGTACTTCGAGCAGGGCGAGATCAAAGGGTACCTGCTCAACCTGCTTCGGTTCGAGCCCACCTCGCTGTGGGGCGTGTACCTGGCGACCGTTCAGGCCCTGGCCACCCGACTGGCCGCGGAAGGCATTCGCGAGCTGTCCCTGGGCTTTTGTCCGCTGGCCGAGCTCGATCTGTCTCACAGCTCGGCGGTGATGCGGCCCCAGCTGCGGTGGCTTCAGAAGCGGTACGCGAAGATCGACTACCTCAGCCGCCTGTTTCAGATGAAGCGCGAGCTCGCGGGGCAATGGGCGACCCGTTGGCTGGTGACGCGGACGCCGCAGCTGGTGACTCCGATGCTCGCGTTTCTCGAGCTGACCGGAGTTCCGCTGTGGCAGTTGGCGCGAGAACGACTGCTCGCAGCCTAGACGCCGCTGTGCAGCGCGCCCGGCCCGGTGCCGGACTCGAGCTGCTCGGCCTTCCGTCGCTCGCGATGGAAGTGAATCTTCTCGTACGCCTCGTTGATCTGCCGCATGCGCTCAGGGCTGCCCCCCCGGTCGGGGTGGTGGGCGATCGCCATTTCCCGGTACGCGTCGCGCAGCCGCTCGGGAGAATCCATCGGAGAGACCCCCAGCGTTCGGTAGGGATCCTGATCCTCGACCGCCGCCAACCAGCGGTCGAGCCGGTCTTTCACCTGGTCGAAGCTGGTCTTCACCGCCTGCTCTTGCGGGCGGGTTCGGACCTTGGCGTCGACGCGAAAGACTTCGGTGTACGCGCTCGAGACCCAGCGCTGACACGAAGGGCAATTGAAGTACCGCACGGTGCGACCGCTGCCGAGGTGTGAAGTCATCTTCACCTTGCAGTGGGTGCACTCGACATCGGTGGAATCGAGGGTGGTGCTCGTCGCAGTGGCTGGGGCGCGCGTGGCCAAGGTTCGTGCCTCCGACAATGGTGGGGAAGTGCTACAGCTCTGTAAAGTCTTGTACCCCTGCTGTAGATCGACGCAAAAAATTGGCCGATTTCCCCTTTCGAGGATCATGCACCATGCGCTGGAGCGTACTGGTCGGGCTTGTCGTCGTCGGTGTGGCTTTTGCCGCCCCTGGTAAACAAAAAGGCATCTCGCTTCGAGGGGAAGATTCCGACCCGGTTCAGCCGACGGTCTCTTCCAGTGAAGCCGACCAGGCGTTGCTTCGGGGGTTGCTGTGGGCCCTCGAGCCCGCGCCGACCGAGATCCGCGTGATCGCCGTCGAAGACCTGGGGTTGCTGGGAGATCCCCGCGCGCTCAACCCACTGGCCGAGCTGCTCATCGACCCCAACCCCGCGGTGCAGAGCGCCGCGCTCAAATCGATCGCCGCGCTGCGCTGCCCGCGCTCGGAAGAGATCCTGACCAACATCGCCCGCCACCCCACCCTGCCCGAGCGCCTCAAGCTCAGTGCCGTGGACGCGGTCGTCTTTCAGAACACGAAGTCCGCGATCGTCTTCTTGAAGCAGGTCGCCCGCGGCAACTTCTTCAACTCGACCCTTCAGAACGCGGCGCGGCGCGCACTGGCCGAGGTGCCTCCCGAGCGGGTCGAGGCCTCGCGATGATCGATCGGAAGGTCGCCTTCCTGGGTGCGGGCAACATGGGCGGGGCGCTGATTCAGGGGCTGATCCGTTCGGGAACTCCCGCGACGAAGATCTGGGCGACGGTGCGTCGGGATGAGCGCGCGGCCCAGCTGACCGCCGCTCACCCGGGGCTGCACGTGGGTCAGGACAACCTGGCCGCGGCGAAGGAAGCCGAGGTGGTCGTCCTCGCCGTCAAGCCCCAGGGCATGGACAAGATGGTGAAGCAGATCGCTTCGGCGATCGACGCGAGCAAGTTGGTCATTTCGATCGCGGCCGGCGTTCCGATCGCCGCGATCGAAAAACGCCTCGGGGCCAGCTGCCGCATCATCCGCGCGATGCCCAATACCCCCGCCGTCGTCGGGCTGGGAGCGACCGCGCTTTCCGGCGGCGAGCACGCGACCGAGGCCGACCTGCTGCTGGCCTCTCAGATCTTTCAGGCGGTCGGAATCACCACCGTCCTTGAGGAAAATCTGCTCGACGCCGTCACCGGGCTTTCTGGAAGTGGGCCGGCGTACGTCTTTCTGGTGATCGAAGCGCTGTCGGACGCCGGGGTCAAAGTCGGGCTCTCGCGCCACGTCGCGCTGAAGCTCGCCGCCCAGACCGTCTTTGGCAGCGCGAAGATGCTGCTCGAGACGGGCGCCCACCCCGGAACGCTGAAAGACCAGGTCACCTCGCCCGGAGGCACCGCGATCGCGGGGCTGCACACGCTCGAGGCGGGCGGGTTGCGCACCACGCTGATGGACGCCGTCGAGGCCGCCACCCGCCGCGCCAAAGAGCTCGGTCTGCAATTTCTCGAAAAGCCGTAACGAAGGAGAATGTCGCCATGAAGATGACCCCGCTCGACATCCGGCAGAAGCGCTTTGAAGTCTCGATGCGCGGGTACGCCCGGCGCGAAGTCGAAGGCTTCCTCGAGCTGACGGCCGGCGAGTTCGAAGAAGTGGTGAAGGAAAACATCTCGCTCAAAGAAGAGCTCAAGCGCACCCTGGCCCGGCTCGAGCAGCACCTCGAGCGCGAGAAGACGCTGCAAGAGACGATGGTCACCGCTCAGCGCATCAGCGAAGACGTGAAGGCGCAGGCGCGAAAGGAAGGCGAGGTGGTCATCGCCGGCGCGGAACTGCAGGCCGAGAAGATTATCGCCAACGCCAATGGCCGGCTCACCGAGTTGGTGGGCGACATCAACGAGCTCAAGCGTCAGCGGGTGCAGTTCGAATCGCAGCTGGGTTCGGTGATCGACGCGCACCGCAAGCTGCTCGAGACTTTTCAATCGTCGGGCGGCAATGACGTGGCCTTTCTGCTGAAGAAACGTTCCGGCGAGTTGTGAGCGCAGCGTGGTTGAAGTCGGTGCCCGGCGGCGTCGAGCTGCAGGTCATCGTTCAGCCGCGCAGCTCGCGCACCAAGGTCGTCGGCGAACATGACGGGCGGCTGAAGATCGCGCTGGCGGCGCCTCCAGTGGACGGGGAAGCCAATGCCGCGCTGATCGCATTCCTCGCCCACGCGCTGCGGGTGAAGAAAGCCCAGGTCATTCTTCTAGATGGCCAGACCGGACGAAGAAAGCGCCTGCAGGTGACTGGAGTGGATGCGGCGGCCGTTGAGATGGTTATCTGTTAGCGGCTTGCTCCTTCCCCTGATTGCCGTCGCTCTGCTCGCGCTGCCTCCGACGGGCGAGTTGAGCACTGCGCGCTTTCGCATTGTCCACACCCAGGCGGCGACCGGAGCCGCGAAGGCGTTGAGCCAGCAGATCGAGCCCCTGCGCGATCAAATTCAGCAGGTGCTCGGGCGGGACTGGGACGGAATCACCGAAGTGCGGTTGGGCATGGGCCGGCAGGAATACGAAGCGCTGGCGTTGCCGGGTGGAGCCCCCCCGAGCTGGGCAGTCGCGCTCGCGTACCCGGACGAAAACATCATTCTGATCGACGCCCATTCGCTGGTGAAGGGCGACGGCCAAAGCACGTTGCGGCACGAGCTGGTGCACGTCGCACTGGGGCGGCTGGGACGAAGCTGGCCCCGCTGGTTTCACGAAGGGTTGGCCCAGCAGGTCACCGGCGAGCAGCACTACTCGGTCACCCAATACTCGACCCTCGCGCGCGCGGTGAGCACCGATCGGATCTTCCGATTCGAAGATCTGGCCGAAGGGTTTCCCGACCTTCCCGCCGACGTGGAGATCGCCTACGCGCAGAGCGCGGTCTTCGTCGCCTGGCTTCACGATCGATACGGCCCGGCCGGCTTCGGAGCGTTGGTCGATGGGGTCCACGCCGGGGAGCCGTTCGAGACCGCCTTCGGCAAGGCGTTTCACACCTCGCTGTCTCAAGAAGAAAAGGCGTTCGCGGCCGAGCTTCCCGGGCGCTACCCGCTGTGGCCGGTGATCGCGACCGGGACGACGATGTGGGTCGCGCTCTCGGCGATGGTCGTCTGGGCGTACTTCCGCCGACGACGCCACGTGATTGCACTTCGGGCCGAGCAGGCGGCGCAGGAAGCGGCCGACGACGCAGCCGCGCGAATCCTCGCGGCGGAAGAAGCAGCCGTTCAGGCGCAGTTCGACGCATTGGAAGAACCGGCCCGGACGCTGACGCCTTCTCCCGACGAGAAGGTTACCCTGCACTGAGGTTACCCGGCGAGCGAGGCGAGCTCGGCCAGGTGCAGCCCATGACTTCTCTACCCGGCGCGGGCGCGCCGTGTTCCAGCGACGGTGAATCCTTTGTCGCTGGGTTTGATTCGGAGCACCTTGAATTCCAGCGGGGCCCCGCTGCCCTCACCGCAGGTCACGAACATCTGAGCGCCCATCGCCGGCTCCATCGGCGCGTGAAAGGAAAGCCCGCCATCGGAAACGTCGAGGCCGCTGGCGCGAAACCCGATTCCGCTCTCGATGTCGACGACCTCGACCGGGCTGTCGAGTGAGGAACGGTTGGAGTGGCGCTGGTTCGGCTGGGTCATGTTGGCTCCTGGGGCTTCGCTACAGGTGGGAACCAAAAGGGTAGATGCGGTGGGTCGTCGGTCAAGAAACGCGACCCACCGAAGCGTCTTAGTGCTTGCACCATTGGGCCGCAGTCGTCGGCTGAACGCCCGGTGCCAGGCCCTGCTTGCTGCCCGGGTCGACGAACTTGTGGCTGGCGTAGTTGTACTGGTTGGGAGTCGGGGTGAGGTTGTTGGTCGAGTCGACGCAGATCGCACTGCCACCTCCGTCGGTCGCAGGCCCATCTCGGGTCGGGTCCGCAAAGTGCGAAGGCAATGTCTCTACGTCGCAACTCGAGAGCATGCCGGCATCGAGGTGAGCGGTGATCAACGCCGCGGTCCAGAAGTCGCCGCTGGCACCGGCGCCCGGCTTGTTCATCAGCGGGAACTTCGTCTGGCCCGTCGCCGGGTTGTAGCCAATCGAAAGGACGCGCGCGCCGTTGCAGTACAGATTCACGTGCGGACGCGCGTTCGGCGTGCCGCTGTTGTTGCCGAAGTGGTTCACGCCGACGACGAAGCGATCCTTGTCCTTCGGGTTGTCGATGTTGATGTTCTCTGGCCCGCAGTACTCGTTGCCGTTCGGATCATCGATCGCGCGGTTGCAAGTGACGTTGTCGCGATCGAGCCGTGGATTGGTGCACACGCCTGCGCCGCGCTTGCTCCCCCACCCCTGACAGGCGGAATTGGGCGAGTTGGCGTAGCCCCACCCCGGAGGTCCAGAACCGGTCGGGCAACCACTGGCGACGAAGTAGTAGCAGTCCTGGAGCAGCCCAATCGCGTTGTTGCTGCAGACGGTGTCCCAGCCCTTGTTGGCGCAGCTGGTTCCCTGCAGACGGGCAAAGTGGAGATCGATGTCGTTGCCGTCAGAGAGCCCCTGGCCTCCGACCGTGTCCCAGCACAGCTCCGCGCGGACTCCGGGTGCCCGGACCCGAACTTTCTGAGTGCAGACGTAGTGGGTCCCGCTGAGGTCGAACTCGCCCTGCACCGTGTAGTCACCGGAGAGCGCGAAAGCGGGGAAGATCCGGCCGCCGGCCACTCCTGCACCAAAGTTCGGAGCCTGAATTGCGATCAACGGTTCGTTGGCAGTGGCCACGTACTTCGAGAGCACCGAATCAAATTTCACCGGGGCCCGAGCGCCCTTGCGTGCGCCCGCTGCAGCCGAGTCGGGCTGGTTGTAAATGGCGAACGTCGGAAACGGCAGCACGTTGTCGCAATCGCCGCCGAGCACGGTCCACGTCCAGCCCGTCGTCATCGCCCGCTTCGTCACGTCGACCCACAGCGAGCCATCGATGAGCGGAATCGCGGCCGGCGGCGGAAACGGAGCGAACTGCAGCTCGGCCGTCGGACACACCACGTCCGAGGCGCACTTGCAGCCGGTGATCGCGCTGTTGCCTGCAAGGCCGTCGCAGTTGAAGTCACCCGGCGCGCAGCTGTCGTACTTCGCAGGTTGGCTTGCACCGCGGCACAGGCCGCTCCAGGCGGTGAGCTCGCCACCCGAGCAATCGACAGTGCCCTTCGCGTTGGGAATGCACCACCCGACCGGCTGCTTCGAAGCGGGGTCGGCCTGGGTGGCAGGAACGAGAAAACAATCTTTCGTCTGACCGTTGCCCGGGCACGGGCACCCTTCGTCAACCAGGCCGTCGCAGTCGTCATCGAACCCGTTGCCCGTCGCGCCGTTGAGCAGCCCCGCGCCTACCCCGCGCGCGGCGAGAAATTGATCGGTGACGCCGTCGCACTCATTGGCCGTGGGAGGCCCGCACTTCCTCGGAAACGGTGGGTTGCCCGCATCAATCGGGCCGCAGCCGCCATCGTAGTAAGGCAGCGTGCCGCCATCGTCAGGCTCGAAGTTGCCGCCGTCGTCGACGAACCCGCCACCCGTTCCGGTCGCGCCCCCTGAGCCCCCCCCGACTCCGGCGGAACCGCCCGCTCCGCCGGTTGCATTTCCGCCGCCGGCTGCGTTGCCGCCCGCGCCTCCGGTGGCATGGCCACCTCCCGAGCCGCCGTTGATGTCCACCTTCGAGGAGCAGGTGCAGCCGACGGTGAGAAACAGAGGCGATGCAAGGATGAGCCAGCGAAAGTTGGGCGCCATGGCCGGCTACCGTATGGCAGCGCTCCTCAAGTTTCCAACGCGACGACTTTGAGCGCGGAAGGTTGGGCGAAGTCGATGCTTGACGCGCCGAACGCGGCCTGCTTTTTCCCGCGGCCACCCAGACCTGCACCCACCTGTCGCTCGAACGCCTCAGCATCGAGGCCTTCGAGGTTGCAGCAGGCCAGCAGCGTTCCTCCCGGAGCCAGCACTTGCTGCGCTGCTTCGATGAGCTGCGGGTAGTCGGTCTCGGCGCGGAAGCGGCGCCCAGAAGTGCTCGAGAACGACGGAGGGTCGACCACCACCATCTCGAACTGCTCGCCCTTTTTTGCAAAGCGCGACAGCCAGCCGAAGCAGTCGCCGGCGATGAAGTCTTTTCGGTTGGGTTGCAAGCCGTTGAGCTTCAGGTTGCGCTCGCCCCAGTCGAGCACTTTGCGCGACAGATCGACGTTCACCGCCCGAGCCGCTCCGCCGAGCAGCGCGGCGACCGCAAAGCCGCAGGTGTACGCGAAGAGGTTGAGCACGGTGCGCCCCTGCGCATGAGCGCGCACCCAGGCACGGGCATCGCGGGCATCCAGATAGAGGCCGACCGAGAGGCCGTTGCCAGGGCGAATCTCGAAGCGCGCGCCGGCCTCGTGGACTTCGAGGCTCTCGGTGTGCTCGCCCCACAGCGGCTTCGAGGGAGCGACCTCTTCAGGGCTGCGACTGGCCTCGCGGTGGGCCTGGCGCGGGCGGCGCTTCAGATACACCGCGCGCACCTTTGCCAGCGCGGCCACCTGCTGACCGAGCGCGGCTTCTTCCTCGGGCGAGAACGGACGGTAGAGGCTCAAGACCGCGACCGTGCCGAAGAGGTCGGCGGTGTAGTCGGCGCGATCTACGAGACGAAAGGTGTCGGTGTCCGCGGGCAGCGGTTTCACGCGCGGGCCCAGATCGCTTCGACGGCTTTGGCTGCCTCGGTGGCCAGCTCGGTGAAGTCGGTGCCGAGCAACTGCCCTTCGCGAACCACGACCCGACCGCCGACGATGGTCCAGGCGACGGGCGCCAGCGACAGCCGATTCCACTGCACCGCAGCGCCCGCTTCGATCGCCTCGAGCACGACGAGATCTGCGGTGACGCCCTGGGCCACCTCGCCGAACTTCGCGTCGAAGACTGCCCCCAGAAAACGCGAGGGACCCTCGAACAACATCTGCCACGGAACTTCGGCGACCCGGTTGACCCGGCCGGCCCGCGACGCGCTCTCGGCGGCGCCGACTCCTGCGCTGACCGCCGCCCAGAGCGTCCGCACTCCCGCGGTGCAGGGCCCAAGCGGAACCCCCGAAGTGAGCATCGCCTCGAAGCCCCCCTGGTGATGAAAGTCGAGCCACGGGGCGAGCAGGGTCTTGCGCGCCGAGGCGAGTTGAACTCCGGGCCCGTCGAGGGTGCGGGCGAAGGACCCGACGGTGCGCGGGGTGAGCAGGCCGAAACCATCGAGCCGTGAAGCGACCTGAAGTCCGTAGTGCGAGAACGTGGTTCCGAGGTCTTCCTCGTCTTCGGCAAGCCTTAGGTGAACGCCGCAGTCGAGGTCGCGCCGCAGCTTGCTGGCGTGGGTGAGGCAGGCCTCGTCGCACCGCGAGGACGAGGCGAGCCCCAACAGGACCCGGACCCCCTCGCCTCGAGTGGCCCCAATCGCGGCAGCATTGGCGTCGAGCTCGGCCGGGGTGGTGCTGGCGTGCGAATGAATCAGCCGGGCTCCCAGGCGCTGGGCCACGGCAGCCTGCGAACGCAGCGCCGCTTCGACCATCGTCGGGGCGTGCAGGTGCTCGATGTGGGTGGTGACGCCCTGGCGAAGTCCCAGGGCCAGCGCGTGGGCCGAGATCGCGGCCAGTTCATCGGGCTGGGCGGTGCCGCGGCCGCGCTGCGCTGCGAGCAGCTGGCTGTGGCAATCGACCAGGCCTGGCATCACCAACCGGCCCGCGCAGGGCACGACCCAATCACCGGGCAAAGCGGGAATCGCCGCGTCGGGCTCGACGCGCTGGATCTGGGAGCCCTCGATGAGGACGACCTGACCCCGGGCGACGGCTCCACCCGAGCGGAGAACACTGCAATTCTTGAGGAGTAGGCGGCCCTCCATGCGCGGCTAGAGTGTACGTCGATCATGCCCAGCCACAGCGCGACATTGATCGAAGCGGTGCGCGCGGGTGACGGGTGGAAGGTGCGCGCGCGCCTCAAATGCGGGTGCGAAGTGGCGCTGACGGTGCCGGAAGATCGGGTGGTCGAGGTGATCGGCGGGGGGAAGATCCTGGTCGGCAAATACCGCTGCCCCAACGACCATCCGGTCTAAAGAAAACGGCCGGGAACCTTCAAGGGGTGCCCGGCCGTACGGAGTTTCAAATGAGAGGAGAATATCAGTAGGCGTTGTTCTGACCAAAGTTCATCATCTTCTTCTTGTTCAACTTGTCGTTCTGGACTGCGCCTACGGTGTTCGCCTGCTTCACATCTTCGTTCCCTGCCAGCGAGTCGGCCGACATTGCGAAGAGGCGGCGGATGTTGTCGCCAAAGAGCGTGATGATTCCGATCGCCGCAATCGCGATCAACGCAACGATGATGATGTACTCGGTCATTCCCTGTCCTCGGCGGACATTGCGGCGAATCGTGGTCTTCTTCATTTTCTGCTCCGTTGTTGCGGTCAGGTTGCGTGAGGTGAACAGAGTATCGGGCCGGGTCGATTTTCCCTCCATACGTCAACGGGTGGATGGGTCGACCCGGAAGGATTGCAAGGGTCTCGGCAATGTTTTCAAGCGCCTGAGCACCGCAACCACAGCCGCCCACCCCAATGCCGACATCCAGCCCCCCCACTGAACCGAAGCCGGGCGGTATTCCATTCGAACAATGGCCGGGCCGGGGTCGATTCGGACCGCCCGAAGCAGAGAATCGGCTCGGAGAATGGGGGTGGGCACGTCATTCACGAACGCGACCCAGCCGGGGTAGTGGCTGTCGGCGACGACCAGATAGCCCCGGGCGCAGGCGTCGACGGACAGCCGAAGCCTTTCGGGAGATCGCTCTTCGAGCGCAACAGAGGACTCACACCAAGGGCCGTCCAGGCGCTGGCCCTCGGCGAGCGCGACTTCGGTTCGCAGCAACGCGGAGTGGTTTCGCAATTGGTCGAGCGCCTGGGCGTCGCTGACCACCCGCGCCCGGGTCACCACCCACGCTCGGGGAAAGGCGGTGCGCGAGCGGTAGGCGCGGCTCCACCCGGTCTCGTTCATCGGCTCGAGATCCGAGAACGGGGCGGGCCCGTGCCGGACGAAATGGGTGACTCCGAAGACGTCGTAGGGACCGCGCGGCTCGGCTTCCAGCGCGTCGGTCTGCCGCCACGGGTCGCGGAACCCGTAGCCTTCGACCATCGCGAGCGATTCCTCGAGGGGCCGAAGGCCGACCAGATTCTCACGGCTGTCGCCGATGAATTCCCGACGCAAATAGTCGCGCTCGTCCAGCTGCAGCTGCGGCAACGACTCGCCGTCTTCGACGTTGATCGACATTCGGCCGTGGGGCTCGGCGCGAATCGCCGCGGCGAGCCTTCCGGGCTCAGAGAGCCGGTGCGCAGGGACCAGGGCCACGTGGCCGATCAGCTGATTGGCAAATGCCAGCTCGGCAGCGACCAGCGCCAGAACCGCGGCGCCTACCCTACGACTTCCCGGGGCGCCGCCTCCAAGCACCGCAAAACAAACGCCGACGGCCGCGACCCAGACCCCGAACCACAGCGCGCCAGACTTCATCCCCTCGCGCCAGGGGGCCAGTCCGGCGAGAAACTGAAGCAGCGGAAGTAGGACCGCCGTGGCCACCAACACCAGCGCCAACGCGCGCACCCGCGATCGGTGAGGGCGAGCCCAGACGGTGAGGCGACGCAGGCCCTGGGCGCTGAGCAGCGAGATGCAGAAGGCCAGCCCGAAGGCGTACTTCACCGGGTGACGAAACCCGGACAACGGGGGCAGCGACAGCAGCAGCCGGGCGGGAAGGAAGTGCCGGCCCAGGCACAGCACCGCGCACCCGATCGCCACCGCAACGAGGACGGCGAGCTTCTTGTTCTTTCGCACACAGAGCAGGGCGAGCAGACCGCAGATGGAGCCGACGAACAGCGAGGTCGCAAGCCATTGGTCGGGGCCGTCGGCGGCGAGCGAGCGCGGGTGGTCGGCCCAGGGCCAGAACATCGAGAGCAGCTGGGCCGGCGAGGTGCTCCAGAAAGAGGCGTCTTCCAGCAGGGCCCCCGGGCTTACGGAGGCCTTCCACAACTCGAGGGCGGGCAGCGCTGCGACCGCACACAGCAAGAAACCCCAGGCCACGGCCAGGGCGAGGAACGGCAGCGCGCGGACCGCAGCTCGCCCCGAGCAGGCAAGGCCAAGGGCCAACGCGCCCTGCCAGAGAACGACCTCGGGAGCGCCGCAGAAGAAAGAAAGCGCCAGGGGAATCGCGAGCCAGGCGGCGGCGCGAACCGAGGGTCTGCGTGCGAGGTGGAGCGCGGCGGCGACGATGAAGCCGCTCCACGCCATCGCCGAGGCCATGTGCAGCGATCCCGCCAGTCGGGTGAACAGCGGAGTGAAGGCAAAGGCCCCGGCCACCGCCGCCGGAATCCGACCGCCTCCAAGTCTTCGCGAAGCAAACCACGCGCCGGCTGAGCCCAGCGCAGCGTGAAAGACGATCGACGCTTGAATCCCCCACGTCGGGCCGAACAGCAGCACGAGCAAGACGTGCGGTGGGTAGAACGCCTCGGAAGTGAGCGTCGCAGCGAAGGGCTGGCCGAGGCGAACCAGAGGGTTCCACAGCGGCACCTGGCCCTGGAGCAGACGGTCGCGCAGGTACGCGGCTTCGGGAATGAAGAGCCGGAAGATGTCGCGCCCGGCTTCGATCGTCCCGTCGAAAAGGTAGCGGTGAATGAAGAGCAGCGCGGCCAACCACAGCACCCAGAGCCAACGGCTCGAGCTCCGCGTCAAGGACACCCCTCAAGGGGAGCGAGCTTGCAGATTTTTTCGACCTGCAGCTTCACCTCGGGTGTCGAGTCGGGATCGGGCCTGATGACGGGCAAAGAGACTTCGCCCCAGAGAGTGCGACGGGCGGCGACGGTTCGACCCGACGCCTCGAGAAAGACGGCCTGCGCCTCCTGGGAGTCGCCTTTGCCGACCCGCGACAGCGCTGTGGCCAAATCACCATGGACGAGCGCGAGCCGGGCGGCGGCGAGATGGGCGGCGGGATCTGCTGGGGCGAGCTCGAGCCATTTCTCGGCTGCGGCCCGCACCAGCGGGTCGTCCTTCGGATGAAAGAACGAGAGGTTGGCGTAGATCGCCTGGGCGTCATCGGCGGTGAGCGGGTGTTGCTCGAGCCACGACTCGATCCACAAGCCGTGCAGACCGGGACGTTTGCGTTGATCGCCCACTTCGATGCGGCGCGCGCGCAGGAAGAACGCCTTCGCCGCGCCGAACTCGAGCAGGTTGTGATCGTCAGAATTGATCGGCCCCTGCCCCGCGAGCTCGAGCTGGGCCTGACTGGTGTGGACCTGCTTGGCCAGCAGGCCGACGAGGCGATCGAGGTGAATGCGCTCGAGATCCTGCTTCACCCTGGGCACGGCCATGCGGCGGGCGACTTCCTCGAAGTCGACGTTCAGCGGCTTGCGCGTCGACACCATCACCAGGTCGGCGTTTCCGCCCCAGGTCGTGCTGTAGGGGAATGTCTCGCGCAGGGTGCGCAAGACGAGCTTCACCAGGGGCTCGCTGCTTTCGTAGAAGTGGACCCACTGCAGCAGCACACCGTCCTCTTCGAGGTGAGCGTCGATGGTCCGGAAAAATTCGCGGGTGAACAGGCCCGAGACCCCGGTGACCCAGGGGTTGCTCGGCACGCTGATGATCAGGTCGTACTTGTAGGGGGCGAGGGCCAAAAACGTCTTCGCGTCGTCGACGTGAAGGTGCACCCGTGGGTCCTCGAGCGCGTGGTTGTTCGCGGAGCCAAACAGCCGAGCACCTTCGAGCACCGCGGGGGAAATCTCGACCAGGTCCAGCCGTTCGACCGCGTGGGTGAGCACCGAGCCCGCGGTCAACGCCGCTCCGGCCCCGATCACCATCACCTTTCGCGGCAGGCTCGAAGCCAACAGCATCCCCATGTGCCCCGAGAGGATCTGGGTCTCGACATCGCCCGGGTCGGTCGAGGCGTCGATCTTCCCGTTGATTCGCATGTACTGATTCTTCGGGTTCTTCGCGTCGTGAGAGACGGTCACGGTCGCGAAGGTGTCGTCGGCGTAGAAGTCGACCGCGAACTCGTCCTGGGTTGCCTTCGCGTAGGCGCTGAAGCTGTCGAACGGCTTTCCGTATTCGCGAAACGCGCTCATGTTGGCGACGATCTGCGACCAACCGGCCGTGGCGGCGACGAACGCGATCACCGCCGCGAAGCCCATCGCGATTGGAGCCCAGCGACGAGGCCCGGTCGCCGACACCCAGATCGCAACCGAGGCCGAGGCCAGCGTCAGCACGATGGCCAGCACGAAGGATTTTTCCATCGTGATCAAGGGCAACAGCACCAGGCCCCCCATCAGCGAGCCGGTGATCGTGCCCAGGGTGTTGAAGGCGTAGACGCTGCCCAGCCGCTTGCCCGCGTCGTCGACGCTGGACATCGCGACTCGGGCCCCGACCGGAAAAGCTGCGCCGATGAAGAAGGCGGGGACCAGCAGAACGATGCAGGAAAAGCCGAACGTGATCGCCTGGTACAGGTGCCAGGTGTCTTTGGTGCGCGCGAGCAGATCGTGGGTCACCCAGAACAGGTGCGGCAGCCGGACGTAAAGCGGAAGCGTGAGGCAGACCCCGCCGACCACGCCCAGCTGCAAGAGCCCGAAGACGCGCAGCGAATCGCCCCGGTCGGTGCGCCGCGAGACCCAGAGACTTCCCAGCCCGATGCCCAGGATGAATGCGGTGAGGATCAGGGTGAAGGCGTAGGTCGACCCACCGAGGACGATCGCGAGCAGACGAATCCACGCCAGCTCGAGCAGCATCGAGGTGAACCCGGACAGCACCACTCCCAAGAACGCGGCGCGCACGTGTGCCCGCTTGAACACCTCGGCTGGCGCGGCGTTGCCCGGGGCGGTGGCGAGCTGGACTTTCCAGCCAAGCACCAGCGCGCAAACAGCAACGGCTGCGTTGAGCGCGACGGCAATGACGCTCGAGGCGCGCAGGCCGATGGCCGGGACGAGCCAGACACCGGCGACGAGCACGCCCAGGGCTGCGCCCACGCTGTTGACCGCGTACAGCCGAGCGAGGTCCACCCGCATCGACCCGGCGGTGCGGGTGATGTGCTTGAGCATTGCCGGCAGCGTGCCGCCCATCAGCAAGGTTGGAATGATCAAGCTCGAGCCGGCGATGAAGAGCTTCGGCCAGACCCGCATCGGCTCGCTGAACGCGGGGCCGATCAGCAAGAACAACGCGTCCATCGCGCGATGGACGAAGGGGTAGAGCGCCGCGTACAGCCCGATGAACAGCTCGAACAGCCCGTAGAGCAGCAGCGGTCGCTTGACCCGATCGGCAAGCCGCCCGAAGACGAAGGCTCCCGCAGCGAGGCCGCCCATGAAGGTCGCAATGACGATCGCGTGCGCCTGGCCCGAATTGCCCAGGGTCTGCTGCAGGTAGTTGCCCCAGACGAGCTCGTAGACGAGGCCGGTGGCTCCCGAGACGAACAACAACACCATCGCAAACGCTCGTCCCTTCACTGCAGTGCGTCCTGGATCGAGCGCTGCAGCATTTCGTCTTTCGGGTGAAGGGCGAGAGCCTCGCGGGCGAGCCCCAGCGCGGGCCCCAGGTCGATCAGGTGCCAGGGCGACGAGGCCCTTCGAAGCTGTCGGGCTTTTGCGTCGAGCCAGAGCGCGACCAGGTCCGGGCGACGCGCTCCGGCGGCGATCCTCGGGTCGAGCACTTCGAGCGCGGTCTCGATGTCTCGCTGGGCGATCGCAGCTTTCGCCGTCGCAAGTGCGGCCTCGTCGTTCTCGGGCGCGAGCGTCAGCCAGGCCTCGGCGGCGCTGCGGACCAGCGCGTCGCCGGGCACGTGAACCCAGGCGTAGCTTTGGTAGACGCGCTCGGCCTGTGCGGCGCTCAAGGGGTGTCCGACGAGGTAACGGGTGAGTTCGAGCTTCGCGCCGCGATCGCGCCCTTTGCGCTCGTCGCTCACGTCCACCAGCTCGCCGAGGTAGGCGGCGCTGGGCGATTCGTACTCGAGCCGATTGCGATCGTCGGTGTTGATCGGCCCCTTCCCCGCGAAATGCAGCTGCCCTTCGTCGCTGTGCTCCTGACGAGCCAGCAAGGTGACGAGATCGGGGATCTTCGCGCGGAGCAGGTCGGCCTTCACCGTGGGCCGTTGCATTCGCGCCGAGATCTTCTCTGCGTCGAACACCTCGGGCTGCTGCGCGGCGATCAACACCAGGTCCTGCGGGCCCAGCCACGAAGTGCCGTGGGCGAAGGTCTCGCGCAGGGTGCGCAGGACCAGCCGCACCAACGCGTCGCTCGATTCGTAGGTGTGAAACCACTGAACAAGCCGACCGCCAGGCGCCAGGTGAGCGCTGGCCACCTGGAAGAAGTCTCGCGAGAAGAGACCCGAGACGCCGGAGACCCAGGGGTTGCTCGGCTCGCTGACGATCAGGTCGTACTTCTGAAGCGACAACAACAAGAACGTCTTCGCGTCCTCGATGTGAATTTTGCAGCGCGGGTCATCGAGCGCGTGCCCGTTGTCATCGCCGAACAGTCGCGCCGCTTCGATCACCGCCGGCGAGATCTCGACCACATCGAGCACGTCGATCGGGTAGCTGAGCAGCGAGCCGGCGGTGATTCCTGAGCCCATTCCGACCAACAGCACGCGCTTCACCTCGCCCGGGTGGGTCAACGCGCCCAAATGCCCGGCGAGGATCTGGGTGTCGATGTCGCCGCCGTTGCTGGCGTCGACCTTCCCGTTGATGCGCAGGTAGCGCAGTGGGCCGGCCTCGCCGACCAGCACCGAGGCGAAGACATCGTCGCGCTGAAACTTCACCTGGCTGCGGCTCTTCACCTCGCTGCGAAACGCGTCGAAGCTGTCGAAGGTGCGTTCCCATTCCCGGTATCGGCCCGCCGAGCTGACGACCCCCGACCACCCTGCGCTCGACACCCCGTAGAAAATCACCACTGCCAAAGCGGCCGCCACCGGCCACAGATGCCGCACCCCGCTGACCTGCCGAGGCTTCGAGGCCCAGGCCGTGACGGCCGCCGCGAGCAGGTTGAAGCCCAGCCCCACCGCGAAATTCCCTTCCAGCCCGAGCGCGGGCAGCAGCACCAGGCCTCCGAGCAACGAGCCCGAGACGGTTCCCACCGTGTTCCAGAGGTAGACAGTTCCCAGCTCACTTCCCAGCTTCTCGATTCGGCCCAACGCCACCCGCGCGGCCGCGGGGAAGCTCGCGCCCAGGAAGAACGTCGGGACCATCAGCACCAGGACGCAGAACCCGAAGGTGAGCAGTTGGTACAGCGGCCAGGTGGCCGTCGACTTCTTCAAAGCGGCCTGCAGGTTGAGAAACAGGTAGGGCATGCGCCCGTAGAACGGCAGCGCCAGGCACACGCTCGTCACCAGCAACACCTGAAGCCGGGCAAAGAGCGCCAGCGCGTCGGGCTCGGGTTCACCGGGCTTCGGCTCGCGCCCCGACAGCCAGGCGCTGCCCAGCCCGATCCCGAGGATGAAGGCGGTGAGAATGAAAGTGAAGGCGTAGCTGGTGCCCCCAATCACGATCGAGAGCAAGCGGATCCACGTGATCTCGTAGAGCATCGCGGTGAAGCCCGAGAGCGCGATGCCCACCAGCGCAGCCTTGACCGCGAACGCCGAGTACTGCCGCGTCACGGGCTGGGCGCCGGTCACTTCGAGGCCACGGTTCGGGCCGGTGCGCCAGGCGAGGACGACGGCGATCGCGCCCAGGGCCAGGTTCAGCACCGCGGCTTTGCTCTCGGACTTCAACAACCCGTCGGTGGGGATCAAGCTCACGCCCGCGAACAGACAGCCGAGCGCCGCCCCCAACGAGTTGACGGCGTACACCACGGCGAGCTGCCGTCGGGCGGCCCCCAGTTGGCGGGTGAAGTACCGGGTCAACGCGGGCACGGTGCCCCCCATCAGCACGGTCGGAATCCACAGCGAGGCCGCTGCGAGGATCAACTTGGCGACCGGCCGTCCACTGCCATCGGGGTCCAACCCGGGCGCGATCGCCAGGTACACCTCGCCCAGGCCCCGAAGAATGAAGCGGAAGAGCAACGCGTAGGCGCCGACTCCGAGCTCGAGCAGTCCGTAGAGCGCCAGCGGCTGCTTGACGCGATCGGCGGTGCGCCCGAAGAGCCAGGCGCCCAGAGCCAGCCCGCCCATGAACGTCGCGAGGACGATCGCGTGGGCGTGGCCACTGGATCCAAGCAGGTTGGCCAGCCGCTTGGACCAGACCAACTCGTAGACGAGCCCGGTGAAGCCCGAGAGGAAGAGCAGCCCCAGAACGATGGGTCGAAACAGCCGCGTCAAGAGGGGCGGCAGTCTACGGGCGCGGCCCGCCAACGCATCAGCGATCTTCTCGCGAATGCCAGACCCGAAGAATGAACAGGTCTCCATCTCGGATTTCGTAGCGCAGCTCGAAGCCCGAAACGATCAGACGTCGGACCTCACGCGGCCCGAATTTGGCCAGCGGCACTCCCAGGCGGGGGTGCGCCGCCAGACGGCGCACGCCAGAAAGGATGAGCGCCACTGTTCGCCGAGCCGCAGATTCGTCAACGGGCGCAAGGAACCCGTAGAGACGGGCGAGATCTCGTTGCGCCGAGACGGTCCACAGCATCGCCATCAGCGACGCCGCGCAGGCTTTTTCCGGCCAAGCGTCGTCGCCCAGGCCTCGATTTGGGCGTGGCCGACCGTTCGGCCGGCATCGACATCTTTGAGCGCTTCGAGCGTCAGCTGATGCCGTTTTCGCTCGAGGTCGACAAACAACGACAGCGCCTCGGCCACAATCCAGCCTCGTGGACGATCGAACCGCTTCGCGAGGGCATCGACCTCACGAGCAAGGCTCTGAGGAACATGGGCAGTCAGAACGCGGTGGGTCATTCGGGCCTCAATCAACTCCAATCAAGTCGATTAACTCTAAACCCGGCTGTATTTTTTCGCTACCCGAGCCCGTAAGGCGACCGCCACGCAGGCCAGCAACGCCCACGAAGATCCGGGGGCGTCGGTGCAACCGCACCCTCGGCGTGGGACGGTCAAGACCGAGGCGACTTCGATGGAGTACGAGCGCATCGCGGTCGCGCCATCGGGCCCGCCGACGGCCACGGTGAAGGTATAGGCGCCGAACGGAGCGTCGGCCGGAATCGTGCCCGCCAACATTCCAGCCGGGTCGAGGGCCAGCCCAGGGGGAAGCAGGCCATCGCGCACGGTCCACACGCTGCTGGGCAGCGGAGGAGTGACGCTGAACTGGGCGGCCACCGAGTCTCCGCGCAACAGCTGGGGAGGCAGTGGGACCTGAATGGTCATCGGTGCGGCCACTACGCGAATGACGAAATCGGCGCTGTCACTTCGCCCTCGCGCGTCTTCGACTTCGAGCGTGAACGAGAAGACACCGGCTCTGACGGGCGTGCCGCTGATGATCAGCTTCTCGATGACGCTGGGCTCGAGCTTCACTCCATCGGGCAGGCTTCCGTTGATCACCGCCCACTTGAGCGGCTTGGACACCGGGGATCCACCGCCATTCTTGGCGAGCAGGTCGACGAAGTATTCCGACCCGACTTTTCCGGCGGGAAGCTCGGCCGCGGCGATCAACAGCGCGCTGGCGTCGACCACGGCAATCGACAGCTCGCGCTGATCGATGTTCCCCACCGCGTCGCGCGCTTGAAGCGTGAAGGTCCACTTGGTGCCGACCGCCGAAGAGGTCGTGCCCACCAATCGCCCCGAGGGCAGCACCTGCACGCCTTGAGGCAGCGTGCCGGCACCCAGGGTCCAGGCGTACGGTGCCCGGCCCCCCTGCACTCCGAGTGGAAGATCGTAGGCCAGCAGTCGGACGATCGGCGGCAAGGCGTCGGACGTGATTGAGAGCGAGGCCGAGACCAAAGAAACGCGCATCGCCTTTCGTTCGACCGCGGTGCTCGACCCCGAGGTGACGACAATCGAGAAGGCGAAGCTGCCTGTTGCAGTAGGAATGCCGGTGACCTTCCCGTCGACTGCGAGTGTCAGCCCGGGCGGGAGGCTGTCTGAAGGCACGAGGGCAAAGGTGTAGCTGCCCGTCCCTCCTTTTCCGTTGAACGCGAACTGGTAGGTCAACCCGACCAACGCTCCGGGCATCGGCTCGGGGGTCAGACCCAGGGACTGGGGGACCACGTCGATCGTCTGCGCGGCGAGCCCGTTGTTCTCTTCGTCGATCTCGGCGACGGCACCGACGCCGGTCCCGGGAGGGTCGATCAGCACGCCCAGGTACCAGGTGGCCTCGGGCGTTCCATTCGGGATCATCACGACGTCGCTGCCGGGGCTGTGCTCGCCGATTCCCAGGGTGATGGTGCGTTCATCGACGGTGGTGCCATCGGGGTTGCGCATTGGCAGCAGCAGGTCGGACTCGGTGATGATCGTGTTGGCCGAGAGGTAGTAGCGGTACTTCGCGGGTCCGGCGGGCCGATTGCCGACGTTGCCCAGGGTGCGGGTCACCAGCAGGGCCTCGCCCGAGCCCGCCTTCGCCGGCCCCCGCAGGGTCACCGGAATCAGATCCGGAGCGGGATTTCGAACTGCCTGGGGCTCGGACTTGAGGAAGTTGTTGAGGCTCGAGACCTCGACCAGGCCCTGGCCGACCGCAGCGGCGAAGAAGTAGTACGAGCCCGGATTGAGCGCCTGCCCGTTGATCGCTTGGGTCGGCAGGGGCGCAGTCAGGGTGACCGTCAGCGACTGCCCGGGAGCCAACGAGAGCCCGGTCTGCTGGGCGATGAACGGATCGCTGACGCCGTTGAGGGTGTCGTTGTCGGAAAGATAGAAGAGGACAGAGACGGTCGGGGCGGTCGCTCCTCCCTGGTTTCGCACCACCGCCTCGAGGCGAATCGGCTCGGCGAAGAAGGCGTAGCGCGCGGGGCCAAACGGGGTGAGCGGCTCGAGCACGCGCACCTGGTCGACGATCAAATCGGCTTGCTTGGCGGTGAACTTCGCAGCGCTGACCTTGACGTTGTTCAGCTCGCTGGTCTCGACGATCACGCCCGGGCCGGGCCCGTCGTCGATCTGGAGGATGAAGTAGTAGTCGCCCGCGGGGATGTTCAGCGGCAGCGCGTATGACACGTTGGTGATCACGTTCTCGCCGCCGGTCACCGGCAGGCTGGTGGAACGGACCAGCAAGTCGTTGGCGGAAAGTACGTTGTCGGTCGACAACCAAATCTTCAATGGGACGTTGCCCGCGGCGTCGATGCCCTGGTTCGAGAAGGTCACCGCGTTGGTAATCATCTCGCCCGGGCCTCCCAGCGGCGGGCCCGAAATCGACTGAGCGACCAGGTCGACCCCGGCGGTCAGCGGCACCGAGGTCGCGCCGAGGTTGTTGAACTCGTTCGATTCCGCAACGACGTTCGCGTCATCGACCACCGCGACGAGGTAGTAGCTGCCGGTGGTCGGCCGGGGAACGGTGGTCGAGACGGTGCTGTCGAGGAAGCCCAGCGCCCCGATGGTTAATGGCCCTTGAGGCGAAGGCAACAGCTCTACGTCGCCTGCGCCGAACACGGTGTCCGACGAGAGGTACAACCGGTAAGTGAAGCCGTTGGCCGGCTGGGTGCCGAAGTTCCTCAAGCCGAGGGTGGTCGAGATTTGAAGGTTCGAGCCGACGGTCACGATGCTGTTGATCTTGAGGTTGGTGATCGAGAGATCCGGACCGGTCGCGGGCCCAAAGACGATCAGCGAGTTGCTCTGGATGTCGGCGAGCGCGCACGCCGAACCGCAGCTTTTTCCCTGGGTGGCAATCGAGCCAATCGGATTTTCGATGCCCACCGTGGCGCTCAGGGTGGTGCCGTTGCCGGTGAAGTTGCCGTAATAGAACTCGACGATTCCGTTCTGCCAGATGCGCAGCTGAAACGTCAGCGAGTACATGCTGGTCAGAAAATGGTTCCAGTCGTTCCACTCGATGGCCAGGCCCTGCCCGTTGGGGCCACTGAGCGCCTGCGATTGAATGAGGCTGCCCGGATTTCTGCCGTTCAAGTCGTCCCAGAACGGAGCCAGCAGCGCGTTGGGCTCGGACACGTTGGGAATGGGGCTGTTGAAAGAAAAGTCGGCTCCGACATTGGCCGAAGACGACGGCTCGAAGAACGCCATTCCGTTCGCGGTGACCGTGATCTGGGTGTACGTCCGGTCGTAATAGGGAAACGTGAACCCGATTGGAATCGTCGCGCGGCCGCGGTCGTTCGACGTGCCGCTGATGGCGACCAGATTGATCGCCGCAGCGGTGGTGAGGGCCGGGTACGGCACGCCATTGGTGGTATTGGCGACGTACTGGGCCGAGGAAGGCAGAGCGATGGCAATCGCCAGCAATGCGAATAGGCGGGGTCTCATGGGAGCGCTTCCTTACGACTACTTTCGACCGGCCGCCGCGGCTTATATAGCGGCACCTTGATGGTTGCTGGCTTTCTCCTCGCTGTACTCTGTGCTGCCGCCCCAGCCAAGCCAGCGCGATCCTGGGCGCATCAGCTCTTGCGAGATCAGTGCCTACAATTCGCAGGGGACCCCAAGAATCCTTGGGCGATGGCCCACGGCATCTGCGCCTTTGGTACCGCTTACCCGACAGTCGATGGGAGAAAAGCGGCAGACGTGATCATCGGCGACTACCTCAAGAAGAACCCCGCCTTCGATGGCGGCCCCGCAACCGGGGGCCCCTATGGCTTCGCGCGCTACGCCGTCGATGGAACGCCGGTCGAGCCCCATACCCACCTGTTGGTGAAGACGCTGGTGCTGGCCGGGGATCCGCTGACGACGAAATACCCGACCGGCTGGGGGACCGTCAGCCTCGGCGAGCTGGTCGCTTCGGTGAAGCTCGGCTTTCGCCACGTGCCTTCGAGCGAAGAATATTGGCGAGACGTGGGGTGGACGCTGGACCTCTTCTCGCACGTGCTCAAGACAGGGAAGGGCGCGAAGTTTCAGACCTCGGAAGGCAAAGAAGTCGACTTCAACCTCGTGATGGACGACGCGCTCACCTACCTCGAGGAGGCCGAATCGGACCTGCGACTGGGAATGGAAAAGGGCCTTCCGCAGGTCGACAAACGAAAGCAGGGCATCTACGGGCACAGCTGTGGGGGACTGCACCTGGTGCAGGCGGTGCTGGGCTGGTCGCGCTTTCCCGAGGTGAAGAAGGCGTGGGGCAAGCGGCTGGACCTGCAGGTGGCGATCTTGTTCTACCGCCTCGAGTCCGAGCGCCGACAATACGACGCGGCGCTTGGGCAGGCGCCGCAGTACCGGCTGCAGATCCTCACCCAGATGCTGAAGTTCTACGGTCACTTTCTCGAGACGACTGCGCGGCTCAAAGACGAGACCGGTTGGAAGCCGACGACGCTGCAGAAACAATCAGTCGAAAAAGCGAAGGCGCTGCTCGATTCGACGCTGCGTCAGCTCGAGGCGGACAAGACATTTTCGAAGATGGCCGAGCTGCAGAAGAGCGCCCCTCAGATCTACCTCGATCTGATCGGCGACTCGTGTCACGCAGCCCATGGTTGGGAGGGATGGCAATGAAGAGAATCTTTTGGGCGCTGGGTCTGGTCGCTTTTTCGGTGGAGCTCATCGGCTGCGCCAAAGAGGGGTGCCTGACCGGCGAAGCCGAATGCCACCTGCGTTCGCCTTGCCCGAAGGTCACGTTCACCTGCGATGAGGCGCTGGCCTCTCAGCTGTCGATCGACACGATCGCGACGGCGCTGCAGCGGCCCGGCGGGTGGGACGCGATCGGAACGAAGGGCGATGTGCTGCTGAAGAATGCCTTCACCGAAGCGGTGGTGGCAGCGATTGGGAACCAGACCAACCTCGACCCCGGAGGCGGGTCGTTGATCGATCTGGCGACTGCCGGGCAGAAGAACGACGCGCTCAACCAGATCCTCACCGTGACCGGCGTGTTGCCCGACGACGCGGCGAAGTACACCAGCCTCACGATCATCGATGAACGCCCCGCGCGGGTCGCGGTCGAGGTCAAAGGAACGCTGCAGAACCGCAAAGACATTCTCGTCTACACCCGCTACGAGCTGACCCCCTGCGATCACGGGGTTCGGGCGCGGACCGAGATCGTCAACAAGGGCACCGACACCCAGCTGTGGATGTTGGGCGATGGCTACTGGTGGGGGAATCGCGAACCCCTGCCCTTCGCGCCCGGAATCGGAAGTGGTTGGACCCACGCGCCCTTTACGCTGAGCAGCATCAACGACGTGGTCCGCACGTTCCCGTTCATGTCTGCGAACTCGCACTCGGATCAGCACGTCAGCTACAGCGCGGTGTCCTGCACCGACAAGACGATGGAAGGTTTTCACAGCCCAGTCGTTTCGTTCGCCGGTCTGAAACGCACGGTAGTTCCTCCCCGCGGCTATCTGACCTTCGATCGGTATTTCGCGGTCGCGCCGGGAAGCAGCGTCGCCGAGGCAACCGACCTGACGATGGAAATTCGCCGGCAGGTGCTGGGCGAGAAGTTCGTCACTCTGACCGGAAAGGTCGAGCGGATGGGGGCCCTGAAGCTCGACAGCGAACGCGAGACGATGATCCTCGTCAGCGAAGGCACCGAGGCGACTCCGGTCGAAAAACGAACCCCCTGGACCACCGCGGTGCCCAACGACCGGGGCTTGTTCTCGATGCGCGTTCCGGCGGGCAAGAGCTACTTCGCCGAAGTGCACTCGTTCGGGCAAAAGCAGATCGGTCGAGACTTCCCCAACGTCGCGGAGGATCTCGACCTGGGAACGTTCACCTTGAACTCCACCGCCCGGGTGACCTTCGAAGTGAAGGACGCCGACACGCTGGCGGGGCTGGACGCCGAGATCTTCGTCGTCCCCGCCGACGCGGCGATGAAGGCGAAGTTGGCCGGCTCGTTGATGGGGCAGTTCACCACCTGCTCGCCCTGGCTGGGCCCGCCCCCGGGCGCCTCGCCTGCGTGCAACCGGATTCTGGTGCGCGAAGGGACGGTGACGGCTGAAGTGCCGGTCGGCAAGTTCTACATCTATGCCTTCCACGGCCCGTTCTGGACCTTGAGCCGGCAGACCGTGGAGCTCACGGCGACGAACCAAACGCTCAGCTTCAACCTGCGAAAGCTGGCGTTGCCCCTGACCGGCACGGTCGGGGCGGACCTGCACGTTCACGGAGCGGCGAGCTTCGACAGCTCGATTCCCGACCTCGACCGGGTCCTTTCTTTCGCGGCCTCTGAGCTCGACGTGATCGTCGCCACCGATCATGACGTCGTTTACGACTACAGCGACCTGGTGAAGCAGTTGGGCCTGTCGGGAAGAATGACCGCGATCACCGGAGTCGAGACGACCGGTCACATTCCCTGGATGCGAATTCCGAACTACGGCTTCCCGTTGGTGATCGGGCACTACAACTTCTGGCCTCTTCGCTACGACCCGCTCAAGCCGCGCAACGGGGGTCCGTTCGATGAGTTCATCGAGCCCGGCCTGCTGATGGACCGCGCGACCGAGCTGCGAGACCCGGTTGTCGCCGAGCCGCTAATTGAGCTGAACCACCCCTGGGCCAACGCGGAGTTCGGGCGCGACCTGGGCTTTCCGCGCGCGCTGTCCCTCGATATCCGCAAGGACCTGCCGGCCACCGATGACGGGACCTCGGCTGGAATGTACGTGCGGGCCAAGGGCAGCATCCACAAGAACAACGATCACCACGCGCAAGAAGTGATGAACGGGTCGCAGAATACAGAGCTGCTGCAGTATCGGGCGTTTTGGTTCTACTCGCTCAACCAGGGCCAGCTGAAGACCGGAACCGCGAACTCAGACTCCCACTCGCTGACCGACAGCACCGTGGGAATGCCGCGCAACCTGGTCTACGCGGGAACCCAGGCGGGCCCGACGTTCGACATCAACAAGTTCAACGAGGCGATCAAGGCCGGGCGGGTGCTGGGCACCAACGGGCCGATCATCGAAGCGACGGTCGAAGGGGCCACGGGCGAGAAGACGTTCTCGTTCGAGCCGTTCAAGCCGAAAGACGGAGCCCTGGTGAAGGTCAAGGTGTCGGCCGCCCCGTGGGTTCCGGTGGCTGAGCTTCGTTACGTGGTCAACGGACAGGTGGTGAAGACGGTGCCGTGCAACGCCGCAGCCGCAGATCCGTTCGGGTCCACCGAGCTGGTGCGCTACGAAGGATCTGTTCCCCTGGCCGAGCTGCTCACCGGGGTCACCGGCGATGCGTGGTTGACGATCGAAGCCGGCTCGCCGTTGCAGCTCGTGGGCGATCTGGGCGGCGGGCTCGATGGAAGCCCGGACGGAATTCCCGACACCACCGACAACAACGCAGACGGGAAGGTCGACGCCCAGGACCTGGCCGCCAACGCCAAGTTCGGCCCGTTGAAGAACCTCGAGCCGTTTCCTGAGACCGACGTTCGCTTTCACTACAACCAAATCACCGAGGGCTACCCGTTTGCGTTCACCAACCCGTTCATTCTCGATCGGGACGGCGTGCCTGGCTTCAAGGCTCCGGGCGTAAAGGGAGGCCGATGATGCTCCGCGCTCTGCTGCTGATGATCCCCTGCGCGGCCTGGGGCCAGACGGGCGAGCCGGCCCCGATGCCGGCGGTGCCTGAAATCGCAGCCCCTGCTCCGGTGCCGGATCAATCGCGGGGATGTGGCCGCTGGAAAGCCGAAGGCCTGGGCGAAGGTCCGATCGCGCTCGGCTTCCTCGCTGCCGACGTGGTCACCGGCCGACGCGCGTGCCCGAGAAGTGAAGTCGGGGTCGGCGGTCGCTTCGCGGCGATCATCGATACGCCGAACTACTACGGCAATCTGGTCGTCGACGGCCTGGTGTTCGGCAGCGTCGCGATCAACCCGAAGACCGAGATCTTTGGGACCCTCGAGGCGGTCGAATACAACTGGGTGCAGAACGCATCGCTCAAAGGAAGCACGCTGACGCTTGGGACCTTGACCCTCGGAGCGACCCGCCAGTTCTACGGAAACGACAAATTCCTGGGCGCGTTCAGCGCGCGGATTCTGCTGCCGACTTCATTCGTCATTCCCAATACCCGGCTGATCGGCGCCGAGCTCGGCCACGCTGCGACCTGGCGGCCCCGAGACTGGCTCGAGCTGCACAGCTACCTGGGCGTCGACTTCGACACCGCGCTCGGCAGGGGTCCCAGCCTGCCGCGGTTTGGCGCAGTGGTGACCGCCGGGGTGCAGCTGTCGCCCTTCAGCTTCGCCGCACTGGTGGTCGACGCGACCGGCCGGGTGGGCGCGAAGAGCTTCTTTGCTCCCACGGTGGCGCTGCGCTTCCGCGTCTTCCGGGTGGGCATCGAGCTGGCCGGGACACTGCCGCTGGTGGGCACCGACCGCCACGACTTCATCATCGGTGGGCGGTTCAGCCTGCGGCTTTAGGGCTTACAGGCCGGCTGGGGACCGCCGGTGCAGCCGAAGACCAGGGTGTCGATCGCACAGATGCTTTCGGCCACGATCCCCGCGGCAAACAAGTCGGCGACCACCGGCAACGCGAGCTGGGCGTTCGATTGCTGGCCCGGCGGAGGCTTGGTCGACAGCAGGGTTCGACAGACCTGCGCCGCCGAGTCGATCGCCTGCTCATCCTTTCGCACCGCGTCCGCGATGGTGCCGATCAGGTGGGGCAGCGCGCCGCGTTCGTCGACGTTCTTCACCCCATTGACGACGCCAATCAGCTTGCCGAACCCGAACTCCGGCAACCGGTTCGGGCCGATCGCCAGCCGGTAGAGCATGCGGACGACGTCGCTGTTCACGTCCTTCTTCGTCACGCAGTTGAGGACTTTTCGGGTGGGTCCGATCAACGCCCGATTGGGGTCGAGCACCACCTTCAGGTCTTCGATCGTCGGCCCCAGGCTCACTTTGTACGGAGCCAGCAGCGGGTTGTTGAGCAGCGCGTCGAGGTCGGCCGGAGTGCCTGCCTCGACGGCTCCGAGCAGCACCTTCGACAGCGCGACCGCATCGTTCTCGGCCAAGGCGTTGGGGCTGAGCAGATCGAGAATGGAAGTGCCTCCATCGGTGCCCGCGGTGAGCTTCTCGAGATCGGCCACCAGCTTCTTTCCCTCGGGCGTCTCGAGGTAGTCGGTGAGCGCCACCACCAGGTCGAGCCCGGCGATCAGCTGACAGTCGGCATCCTGAGAGCACTGCGCGGACAACACCTGCGCGACTTCGTAGTGGGCCTTGCCGTCCTTCCCCTTCCCGATGATGTAGTTGAACAGCGCTGTGGCCTGGGGGTCGATGAGCTCGAGAGTCCCCAGCCCCTTTCCCTGGTGCACGAGCAGGTCGAGCATCCGGCGGATCTCGCACATCTCATTCGACTTCGAGAGCGGCGGAGGAATGGCCGCGCACAACTCTTTGGGCTTCGCGCCCGGCTCGGACGGCTTGCGGGCCAGCGAGGTCAAGGTGGTGAAGATCGCCCGCATCACGTCGTTGATCGGAGGCGGCTCGCCCTCGCGCTCGGGGACCAGCAGGTGGTCCTTGATCACCTTGCGAAGGTTCTCGGTTCGCCCTTGATCGATGGCCTTGAGGAAGTTGGGCATCAACTGTTCGAAGCCCTTGCACATCAGCGCTTCGTTCCCGCGGGCCTCGGCGCGAGGGGCCTGGGCGTTCTCGCCGCCGCACGCGAACGCGATTGCGAACAAAACCGCCGCCAGCAGCAACATCCACAGTCCAGGATCGCGTCGCATCGGGGCCAGCACTCTAGGCCAGCGGGCGGGCACGTGCTCGGGTCCACCCTCAGCCGAGCACCTGCCGGGTGTGTTCCCCGAGCTTCGGCGCGGGCCGGTTGGGCAGCGGCCCGAACTGCAGCGGAGTACGCAGCTGCATCAGCCCCTCGGACTCGATGAACATTCCGCGCGCCTGCAGCTGGGCGTCCTTGAACACTTCATCGCCTTCGAGCACCGGTTCGACGCAGACATCGTGTGCGCGGAACACTTCGACCCAGCCGTCGCGGGGCCGGGTCGCGAAGATCTCTTCCATTCGAGCGCGGACCTTGTTCGCTCCGGGCCCCAGCTCGTAGGCGCCTTCGAAGAGATCGGGCTGGCCCAGTGCGACGCACACCCCTTGAAAGAACTTGGGCTCGAGCGAACCGACCGCCAGGTACTTCCCGTCGGCGCAGCGGTAGACGCCGTAGCAGGGGTAGCCGCCGTTGAGCGTCTCGACTCCTCGCTGCAATGCGGCGCCCTCGGGGCCCATCGCCATTCTCGCCGCCAGGTGCAGGTGCAGAAAGGCCAGCGACCCATCGGTCATCGAGATGTCGACGTACCGACCGACGCCGGTGCGGTGACGCTCGTGCAACGCGGCCAGAATTCCGACCAGCGCAAATAGACTGCCGCCCCCGATGTCGCCCAGCTGCACTCCGGGCACCGCAGGCGGCCCCCCGGCCCGTCCCCCGTAGCCGAGCACTCCGGATCGCGCGATGTAGTTGAGGTCGTGCCCGGCGCGCAGGCGATCAGGCCCGGTCTGCCCGTAGCCGCTGATCGCGCAGTAAATGAGCTTCGGATTCTCGGCGCGCAGCATTTCCCAGCCGACCCCGAGCTTGTCCATCACTCCGGGGCGAAAGCTCTCGACCAGCACGTCGTACTCTTGGACCAGGCGCTTGAGCTTCGCCGGCCCGTCGGCGCTCTTCAGGTCCAGCGTGGCCGAGCGCTTGTTGCGATTGAGTCCCAGGAACAGCGCACTGTCGTCGCCCTTGAAGGGGCCCATCTGGCGAAGGTAGTCGCCGCCGTTGGGGTCCTCGATTTTGTCGACGGTCGCTCCGAGGTCGGCGAGCACCAACGTCGCGTAGGGTCCGGGCAACAGCCGGGACAAGTCGAGCACCCTGAGTCCTTCGAGCGGCAACGCCATCAGCTCTTCCCGTCAAACGAGAACGGCGCGAGCCCCAACACCGGAGCGCGCGCCGTTTGAAAAGTGGATTGAAGCTTGTTTCAGCTCAACAGCTTCGCGAGCTTCATCGCCAGGCCCATGTCCATCGGCTTGAACTTGAGCTTGCCCTGCATCGCCGCCATCTGAGCGTTCATCTGCTTGGCGCGGATCTTCACGAAGTCCTCGTTCGAGACGCTGATCGTCATCTTCGGGGTCCCGTTCGCGCCGCTGCTGACCCAATCTGAATCCTTGGTGCAGTCGAGGGTCCAGGTTCCGCCGCCGTCGCCGCTGACGACAAAGTGGACGATCGCGTTCAGGTCTTTGGCCAGCTCAGGCTTCTCTTTGAGCAGCGTGGGGATTTCAGTCTCGAGGATGTCCTTGGAGGTCATGCGCTTTCCTTCAGGCAGACGGCGAGTGGAAAAATCGATTACAAAATCAATAACGGCGCGGACCCTAGGCGCGCCAGAAACACAAATCAAGCGGGCCCGAGCACCTGCCACGCGGCTTCTTTTTCGAGCAGCCCGACGAATTCGTCCAGCGGCATCGCCTTCAGCCCTTCCCCGCCGTACCGCCGCGGAGCGACCGCCTGAGTTTCTTTTTCCTTGTCGCCGATCACCAGGGTGAAGGGGGTTTTCTGGACCTGGGCGACGGCGATCTTCGCCTGCATCGTCATCCCGCGATCATCGAGTTCGACGCGAAAGCCCTTCGCGACCAGCTTGGCCTGGACCTCGCGCCCGTAGTCGAGCTGCTTGTCCGAGATGGTGACGATCGCGACCTGAACCGGAGCCAGCCACACCGGGAAAGCCCCTGCGTAGTGCTCGATCAGAATCGCGATGAAGCGCTCGATGCTGCCGTAGATCGCGCGGTGGAGCACCACGGGCCGCTGCAAGTCATTGTTCGGGCTGACGTAGGTCAAATCGAACCGCTCAGGCGCGGCGTAGTCGACCTGAAACGTTCCCAATTGCCACTTCCGACCGATGCTGTCTGAGACATCGAAGTCGATCTTCGGGCCGTAGAAAGCGCCGTCCCCCGGCTTGAGCTCATAGGGGATGCCGAGCGCATCCAACGGCTTCTTCAAAGACGATTCGGCCCGGTCCCACATTGCGTCATCGCCGATGCGCATTGGAGGGCGAGTGGCGAACTTGGCGGTGTATTTGAGCCCGAACACTCCGTACGCGTGATCGAGCAGGCGCATGAAGTGCTTCAGCTCGTCGGCGATTTGTTCCTCGGTGCAGTAGACGTGACCGTCGTCCTGCGAGAACTGGCGCACCCGGGTCAGGCCTCCCAGGGAACCGGCGGCCTCGTTGCGATGAAGGACGTCCTGGGTGTGGTAGCGCAGCGGCAAGTCGCGATAGCTGTGCTTCTTGAAGCCGTAGAGCAGATGGTGCGAAGGGCAGTTCATCGGCTTGAGCGAGAAGTCGTGTTCTTTGGTGTCGCTGTCTTCGACCAGGAACATGTTCTCTTTGTATTTGCCCCAGTGCCCTGAGATTTCCCAAAGGCCCTTGTTGAACAGCAGGGGGGTCTTCACCTCGACGTAGCCGTTGCCGAGCAGCAGCTTGCGCATGAAATTCGACAGCACCGTGTAGAGCGTGGTGCCCTTCGGGGTCCAGAACGCAGAGCCCGGCGCGAAGTGATGGAAGTGAAAGAGGTCGAGCTCTTTGCCGAGCTTGCGGTGGTCGCGTTTTGCGGCCTCTTCGCGCTGCTTGACCCAGGCATCGAGCGCCTTCTGATCGAAGAACGACGTCCCGTAGATGCGCTGCAACATCGGGTTGCGGTGGTCTCCACGCCAGTACGCGCCCGAGCTCGAGAGCAGCTTGATCATTCCCACCCGACCGGTCGACGGAGCGTGAGGCCCGAGACAGAAGTCGACCCAGTTCCCGTGGCGGTAGAGCGTGAGGGTCTTCGCGCCCTTCGCCGCGATGTCGTTGATGATCTCGACCTTGAACTTTTCGCCCATCTTCTCGAAGAGGGCGATCGCGTCGGCCATCGAGACCTCTTCTCGGCGAAACGGCAGATCGGATTTCACGATCTCGTTGGCGAGCTTTTCGATCTTCTCGAGGTCTTCCGGGGTGAACGGCTGGTCGCGCGCGAAGTCGTAATAAAACCCGTCCTCGATCGCGGGGCCGATGGTGACCTGGGTGCCGGGGAACAACTGCTGCACCGCGTCCGCGACGATGTGCGCTGCGTCGTGGCGAACGACCTCGAGCCCCTCGGGACTCTTGGGAGTGAAGATCTGCAGACTGGCGTCGACGTCCAGCGGGCGCGACAGGTCAGAGTCCTGCCCGTTCACCCGCGCGAACAGTGCCGCCTTCGCCAGGCCCGCGCCAATCGAAGTCTTCACGAACTCGAAAATCGGGGTTCCAGCGGGAGCTTCTTTCTTCGAACCGTCGGGCAAGGTGACAGTGATGGAGGCCATGGGTCCTTCAATAGCGGAGGGGAACGGCAAGAGGCAGTCAAAACCTCTGTCGCGTTCCCCTCCCCCTGCCTGACCGACCTTTGGGCTAGTGGCAGCCCTGGGTGGCGACCGTCGCCGTGTAGTTGCAGCTGAAGCCACCGAACGAGCAGGACGTCAGCAGCTGGCTCGACCCACCGCAGTAGGGCACGGCGACGTCGAGCCACGACGGGCCAGGGTACGCGCAGGTCACTCCCGAGCAGCCGCCCAGCGCGACGATTTCGCGATCGTCGGCGCCGCTGCAGTTGTAGTCCCACGAGCCGTTCGGCCGGGGCGTCTTGAAGAAGGCCGGCTGGCCCGGGAAGGTGTTCGCCGCGTTGTCATCGCAATCGAAGCCCTTCTGAGCCGCGCGGTGGTTGATCGGAACCGTCGAGCCGCAGCGGAAGGACGAGGTCGACGTGAAGGTGTCGTGGTCGTTGTCGAGCCAGTACTGGTTGCAGACCCCGCTGAGGCACTGCGTTCCCGTGGCGCACACCGTGCCATCGACCTTCTTCGGAGCACAGGCGTTGCCGCCACCGCCGAACGGATCCGCGGTGCAGAAAAACGTGTAGCCGCAGGCCGAGTCGTTGGTGCACGAGGTGTTGCAAGCCGTGCCGTCCCGACAGACGTAGGCGCCGTTCGAGCACGGAACCGGAGCGGGAACGTTGCAATCGTACCCGCCACTGCAGAACGTGTTGGGCGTCGAAGCAGACAGCGAGCAGGCGGCAGCGTGGCACAAGGTGGTCGAGGGTTGCATCGCGTCGGCCGGACAGGCGGCGGCGTTGCCGGTGCACTGCTCGACCTTGTCGCAAACGCCGGCGGCCGAGCGGCAGACGGTGCCGCTGGCCTTGAACTGTTCGGCCGGGCATGCCGCGCTGCCTCCGGTGCAGGCTTCGGGCAGATCGCAGACGTCAGCGACGGCGCGGCACAGCGAGCCCGCAGCGACGAACCCATCGGAGGGACACGTGGGCGCAGTGCCCGAGCAGGTCTCTTCGACGTCGCAGACACCCGAGGCGGCGCGGCAGGTCGTGCTCGCGGGAGCCAGAGCGTCGGCCGGACACGCGGCGGTAGTGCCGGTGCACTTCTCTTCGAGGTCACAGCTGCCAGCCGAAGAGCGGCAGACGCTGGTGGAAGGGAGCATCGCGTCGGCGGCGCAGGTGGGCGTGAGGCCGTCGCACGTTTCGGCGGGGTCACAGACGCCGGTGGACGCGCGGCAGGTCACTCCGCCTGAACGCATCAGATCGCCGGGGCACGTCGCGGCGGCGCCGGTGCAGCGCTCTTCGACGTCGCAATCGCCGGCGCTGGCGCGGCAGATGACGGCCGAGAGCTTGAAGGCATCAGGCGGACACAGGTTGTTGGTGCAGACTTCGGGAAGATCGCAGGTGCCCAAAGCGCCACGACACAGCTGGGCGGCGCAGTCGGGGTCGAGGCAGTCGATGAGCCCGTCGTGATCGTTGTCGAGGCCGTCGCCGCAGATCGATTCGCCAGGGCCGGCGTCGGGGATGCCGGCGTCGATCACTCCAGCGTCCGTGCCGGCGTCGACCCCCGCGTCGACCGGCTGGGGTTCACCGGCGTCGAAGCCCGCGTCGACTTCCTCGGAACCGCCGCCCGCAGAGCCGCTGTCGTGCGGAGAGCCGCCTCCTTTTCCTGACCCGCCGCCCTTCGAACCACTGTCTTCGATGCCGGGAATGACGGCCTGACCGCAACTTGCGATCAACGCCGTGATGCAGACCGCCAAGAATCCATGAATTGCCATGCGCTTCATTTTCGTTTTCCTTGTTGGGGTGGAGTGACGAAGGCGCACCCCTGCGCAAGGAAGACGCCCACCGAAGGTACTGAGACCAGTGGGTTGAGAAACTCACGGGTCCCGAATGCGGGACGCTCTGGCGTGCTGAATCCGCGCGGTAGAGGCTCAGGCCGTTTCGATCGAGGGACGAGGAAGGCCCGGCTCGTCTGCGAGCTCGAACGACTCATCGCCTCGCTGGCAGGTCTTGCTCTTCTTTGCGCTGACGATGGCGCGAAGCTCGACTTCGGTCTGCTTGTCCTTCGGGCGATTCATCGCGGCTTTCATCCGGATGAGGTGCTCGATGCTGATCACGCGCACCGCGATGCCGCCGACTTCCATGGCTTGGGCTCCAAGCAGAACCTCCTGAGGATCGTCGATCGGAGGAAGACTCCCGAGCACGTCCAGCCGGCCCAGGTCGGTGACCAGGTGAAGGTTCTTGAAGCCTGCGAGCTCTGTCGCGGTCAACTGCATCGGTCGCTTGTCGGGGGTATGGGCGTATTTCGGATGAAGGGGATTCACCGCCTCGAGCAGGTGTTCACAATTCTCGAGCGTGAATCTCATCAACAGGTCGAGGTCGTAAGTCGCGGTCGTCGAGCCGTGAAGGACCGCCGCCGTTCCCCCTACGACCACGAACTCGACCTTGCGGCGCTCAAGACCTGCAGCAACCGAAGGTAGTCATTCACCGTCAATCACGCGTGCATGCCTGAGCGCCTCGTGAAATTCGACCAGCTTCTGGAGCCGCTCCAGACGTTGCGCCGGAGTGCGCTCGAGGTTCTCGAGCAAAAGAGAGACATCGATCCCGAAGTCGATCGCTGCCTCCCAGTCGGGTCCAAACGACGGCAGCCGCTCTCGCGCCCACTGGGAAGGAAAGCCCACAGACTCGGGGTGTTCAAGCGGAGCCATCGCGGCCCGAGCTTGCTTCCTTCGAGTCACGAAATCACCTGTCACTCTTCCGGCGCGGTAGTCGCCGCTGCCGTGCAACCCGCAGATCGCGCGATGTCGACCAGCGTGCAGATCGCGCGGCAGGCGCTGCTGACGGGGTAGCCGCAAGTGGCCGTCTGGCGGGCAACTGCGCTAGGAACACGGTCACTGATGCATCGTTCCCTGGTCCTCATCCTCCTGATCAGCGCCTGCGGCTTCCGCCCCTCGGAAGTTCCCTCGAGCCCGCACGTCGTGGTCGGCAAAGCGACGCTCAGCGGCCGCGTGCTCGACCTGTCGGACATCCCGGTGGCGCAGATGCGGGTGACCTGCCCCGAGAACGACGCGTCGATGGTCACCGGCGAAGACGGCAAGTGGACGCTCGAGGTCCCTTCCGACACGTCGATTACCCTGCGCGCGGTCCCGCTCAATCCACTCAACGTCTACAAGGACGTCACCTTTGGGCCGTTGCAGCTGTCGAACCGCGCGAAGGTCGAAGACCTCGAGCTGCTCAGCGTGCCCGGCTCGACCGTCGGCGCGCTCAACGCGATCGCCGGCTCGGATGAGGTTCGCGGTGTGCTCGCGGTGAAGGTGATTTCGGTGAACGGAAAGTGCACCCCCGATGACGGCACCATCGAGCTCGAGCAGACGAACACCGCGCGCG
>JAYVCD010000377.1:0-8301 GCA_043750125.1 Archangiaceae bacterium
TGCGGATTTTCGCCCAGGACGCGGTGGTGCTCAAAGAGCAGACCGAGGCAATTCGCCGCTTTGGAGGCGAGCGCTTCACCAGCACCGAGCTCGACGTGCTGGGCCATGAAGTGTGGCGGCTGCTCAAGCAGGCCTCTACCGGGGCTCCCCCGTCCGCGCCCCACGAGCATCGGGTGAAGATGCGAACGTGATTTCTGCCCCGCTCGGTTTTAGCTTGGGCTCATGGAACTGTTCATCATTCGACACGCCAGCGCCGAAGACGGGAAGGACGACGACGCCCGCCCGCTGAGCCCCAAAGGCACCAGGCGCTTCCAGGACACGGTCGCGGCACTTCGCGCCACCAAGGTCCGCTTCGACCGGATCCTCCACAGCCCGAAGGTTCGCGCCGCCCAGACCGCCGACCTGCTCGAGCCGCTGCTCGAGGGCGAGATGCAACAGACGCCGCTGCTGGCGATTTCGCCCGGCAATGGGCTGCTCGAGCTGCTCCAGGGCGAGGTGATCGCCGTCGTCGGCCACGAGCCCCACCTGTCGACCCTGCTGGCCTGGCTGGTCACTGGGGAAGCCACGCTGGGGGGCGCGTTCGAGCTGAAGAAGGGGTCGGTCGCGCGCCTCGAGGGAACTGCGACTCCGGCGGGAATGCGGCTGCGGACGCTGCTTCCTCCGGCGACTTTGCGGCGAATGGCCCGGGGGTGAGCTCGGCACGCCAGGTCGTGCGCGCGGCGGTGCGCAGGCTCGAGAGCTTGATTGGCCCGCTGTCCGGGCGGGCCACGATTCTGCGAGTCCGTCAGGCCCGGACCGCGGCGCGAAAGGTGGGCGACACGTTGAGCACCTTCGACTTGAAGCTCCCGGCGCTGAAAAAGCAGACCGGGCGGCTCAAAGACGCCTTTGGAGCCGTTCGCGACCTCCACGTCAGCGGCCAGCGGCGCGGCGCCGAGTTGAACCGCGCCCTCTTCTCGATGCGCGTGGCGATTGCCGCCTGGATGCGCGCGCGGCCGGACATCCAGCGCGAGCTGGCGCACCCCATCGCTACCCCCTCACCGAAAAAGCGACTGCGCCAGCGGCTGCGCAAGCTCGACCACCGCATCGAAGAGCTGCCCGCCCGGCTTCCGCCGAGAAAAGCCCATCAATTGCGGCTGAAGGCGAAGCGCGCGCGCACCGCGGTCGGGTTGGTCGCTCCCGAAAAGAAGAACCTGCTCAACGATTTGAAGAAGGCCTCCACGGTCTTGGGCGCGCTTCATGATCTCGACGCCGGGCTCGCCACCCGGGGCCCGACCCGAAAACAGCTGGTCCACCAGGCGCGCCCCGTCCTCGAGAAGCTGCGCAGCTCAATTCGCCGCTGAGCCGCCTTCGACCAACTGCCGGCTCTGGCTCGTCCACCCCGACGGAGCCCCCGGCGAAAACGCCTCGGCGGGCAGGTCGACGTTGAGCTCCACCGCGGTGAGCCGAATCGTCGCCACCGCCTGCTCGTCGACGTATTGGGTCGCACCCTTCGGCACGCAGAGCTTCAGCTTCTCTTCGCAGTGCTCTTCGGTGACCTTCAGCGCGCTCGTCCCCACGCTCGTGCGCGAACGCCGCTCGAGAAAATCGGCGCTCGGCCAGCGCAGCACGTACGTCACGCTCACCCCTTCCCCCGGCTCGAGCCGCAGCTCGACGGCCTCGGGTCCGCGCGGGTGGGTGACCCGGGTGGCAGTCACCCCCTTCAGCGGCATCAGCGGAGCGCGAAACCCCTCGAGCACGAACGGGGCGAACGTCGAATGGAGGAAGATCGCCGCCTTGTCCGCCGGCAGCTTCAGCTCGAAAGCCGTGAACGACTTCGTCTCGTTCAGCAGCTGGTAGAGCCGGGCCCCATCGAAGCTCCACTCGAAGCCCGGAGCCGTTCGCATCACCGCCCGCATCTTGTTCGGCGAACGAAAGAAGAATTCGTGGCTCACTTCATCCGCGCCCTGGGTCGTCTGGGCCACCCCGTGGTAGCTCGAGAGCCGCGCGTCGCGATCTGCCAGCGTGGCCCGGACTTCGGACAACAACCTGCTCCCGCTGGGGCCGGAGCTCTTGCAGCCCAGCAGCAGCAGGAGCGCAAGCCCTACCCCGTGCGCCTTACTTGACCGCGATGCCCACCGCCGTCGAAGTCGGAAACCCAATCAGCGTGCCCCAGAGCGCGAAGATTCCATGCTTCGGCGTCGCGCTGGCGCTCTTCAAATCAACCTTGGTCGCGCCCATCGCCTTGGCTTCGGAAATCAGCACTTTGTTTACCGACACGTCGAGGTCCGCCACCACGATGTCGACGATGTGAAAGATGGCCGTCAGGCCAATCGCGCTGGCCTGAATCACCGCAATCGCCTCGCCCCCATTCGCCACCACCTCACTGGACGAGACGGTCGCAGACTCGACCGAAGTACAGCCGGCAAACGCGAGAAAGGCGGCGAGCAGCGTGTTCTTCATGTGTCGTGGGCTCCGGGTGACTAGAGGATGAGCGCGCGAACAATATGAACACTCCCGTCGATGTCAACGATGGTCTAACTGTGCTTCCGAAGGTGAAGCGGCCCTGGCTCCATGCGGTTCTTTTCGTCGCAACGGTGCTCACCACCTTCGGCTCGTACTTCTTTCAGTTCTCGTCCGACGCCGAGCCGACCGCAGATCGCCTGGTGGCCTCGGGGCTGTTTTCTTTCTGCGCGATGCTGATTCTGGGCTCGCACGAGATGGGCCACTACCTGATGGCCCGTCACCACGGGGTCGACTCGAGCCTGCCGTACTTCATTCCGTTGCCGATGGGCTTTGGCACGATGGGGGCCGTGATTCGGCTCAAAGGCAGAATTCCTTCCCGCAATGCGCTGGTCGACATCGGCGCCGCGGGACCGCTGGCCGGTCTGCTGATCGCCATTCCCCTGTTGGTGATTGGAATCTCTTTGTGTCCCGTCGGCGACGCGCCCAGCGCCCCGGCTTTCTTTCCGGGGACGAACTCGCTCTGGTCGCTGGTGCCCCGGCTGATTGAAGCCGCCCGCGGAGGCGCCAGCGCTCCCACCGGCCCGGTCGCGGAATTCTTCGGGCACAACCTGCTCACCTGGGGTCTGCAGCAGATCCTGATCGGGACGCTGCCGGCGGGAAAAGATCTCTTCGTCCACCCGGTGTACCTGGCCGCCTGGTTTGGAATGGTGGTGACGATGCTGAACCTGATGCCGATAGGTCAACTCGATGCGGGGCACCTGACGTTTGCCTGGTTCGGCCCCCGCGCGGTGACCCTCGGCAAGCTGATGAGCCTGGTCCTGGTGGGGTTCATCGTCTTCTTCAGCGCCACGTGGATTCTGTGGTTCGTGCTGACCTGGAAGCTCGTCGGCTACAAGCACCCGGAAGTGATCGCCCCCGAAGAGCCGTTGTCCCCCGGCCGCAAGGCGGTGTGCGCGCTGTGCTTCGCGCTGTTCGCGCTGACCTTGATGCCGGTGGTGATCAGCCTGTGAAATTCCTGTGCACCCGCTGCGAACGGCTGGTCGAGCTGCTCGACTTCAAGCTCGAGGCAGCCAGCCTGGTCCTCACCTGCCCCTCGTGCGGCGGCCACTCCCGCGCGGGCTCACCGGCGAGCATCACAGGCGAACGCCCCGCGCTGCAGTTGAAGTCCATTCCCGGAACATCCAACGTCGTCGCGCTGCGCTCGCCCGGCTCGGATGCAGTCGCCGCGGCCGCCGAGGCTTCGGCCACCGCTCCGTTCGGGGTCCCGGCGGGCCGCTGCCCCAAGTGCATCGCGCCCCGGCCGTCTAACGCGTCGACCTGCACGCAATGCGGGCTGACCTTCTCTGCGTTCGACCCCAGCCAGGTCGCTCCGACCGGCTGGCTGGAACGCGCGTGGATCGACCTGCTCGCCGATTGGGGAAACGAGCCGCTGCACGCGAAGCTTCGGGTTCGGGCCCTGGCCGAGCAGGACCTGGCGACGGTCGGACGCCTCTACCGATTGAGGCTGGTGGCCCATGCCGAAGACCCCTTCGCCCAGCGCGGCCGCGATGAAGTGCTGCGGTTGGCGCTGGTGCCCACCAAGGCCCCCACCCCGAACGTGCTCACCGAGAAGATTGATTCGAAGTGGAAGTACGCCTGGGTCGGCCTGGTCCTGATTGTCTGCCTGGTCCTGCTGGGCTTGATGGCCCGCGCGATGCTCCCCTCGCAGTGAGAAGAGCTTCCCCTCTCGATGTCGAAGGGCTCCTGGGGACCCACGGCGCACTGGCCGCGGCGATGCCCGGCTTCGAGCTGCGCCCACCGCAGGTCGAGCTCGCCCGGGCCGTCGAGGCGGCGCTGCGCGAGGGAACCCACCTGGTCGCCGAAGCGGGAACGGGAACCGGAAAAACGCTCGCGTACCTCGTCCCGGCGGCCCTGTCGGGGAAGAAAATCATCATCTCGACTGCCACCCGGAATCTGCAGGACCAGATTTTCTTCAAAGACATTCCCCTGCTGCGCGATGAAGTGGGGCTCTCGTTCGACGCGGCGCTGCTGAAGGGGCGGGCCAACTACCTGTGCGCCCACCGCTTCGAAGCCTTCGAGCGCGCCCCGCTGTTTGCCTCGCCTCAAGACGCCACCCACTTCTCGGCCCTGCGCACCTGGGCGCTGAGCACCGACACCGGAGACCGCGCCGAGTCCGCCCTGCCCGACGACTGGCCCAGCTGGTCCCAGCTGTCGACCACCTCGGACAACTGTCTGGGGGGAAAGTGCCCGGTGTACGAGAGCTGCTTCGTCACCCGCGCCCGCCGCACCGCCGAAGCCTCTTCGCTGATCGTGGTCAACCACGCCCTCTTCTTCGCCGACCTCTCGCTGCGCATTCGCGGAGGCGAAGACGGGCTTCGGGTGCTGCCCCGCTACGACGCGGTCATCTTCGACGAGGCCCACGCGCTCGAAGACGTAGCCACCGAGCACTTTGGAGTCGGGGTCTCCAGCGGAGCGCTGCTGCAGCTGGGCAGCGACGCGGTCAAGCAGCGGGGAACTTCGAGCGCGTTGGGGTTGAAGCTGCGAGATGCCGCGCACGCTTTCTTCCGCGACGTTCAGCGAATCTTGTCCCTCGATGGCCGCGTGGGCGATGGGGGCGACGCGCGGCTGGACCCGACGAAGGCCGCCTCGCTTCAGCTCAAAGCCGGCCCGCTGCTGCAGGCCCTGGCCGCGCTGGCCGCGATGACCTCGGAAAAAGAGGGAGAGTCCGCGGGGCTGCATCGCCGCGCATCCGAGTCGGGAGCGCACCTCGAGTTTTTGCTGCGGGCCGATGACCCGACCCACGTCTACTGGGCCCAGCACAAGGGCCGGTCGACCTCGTTGAAGGCAGCGCCGATCGACATCGCCGACACGCTCGCTCGGCGGCTGTACGCGTCGGTCGACACCGTGGTCTTCACTTCCGCCACGCTCTGCGCTCCGGCAGTGAATGGGAAAGAAACGTCTTTCGATTTTGCGATCGAACGGTTTGGGCTGAAAAAGCGGGCCTGGAAGTCGCTGCGCGTCGACTCGCCGTTCGATTGGCCCCGACAGGCGGGGCTGTACCTGCCGCCGCAGCTGCCCGAGCCTTCGGCGCCCGGTTTTCACGACGCGGCAGAAGTGGAAATCTTGCGGCTGCTCGAGCTCACCGGGGGCCGGGCCTTCATCCTCTTCACCAGCCTCAAGGCGATGGAAGCGATGCACGCGCGGCTGGCTTCGAAAATTCCGGGGCAGGTGTTGCTGCAAGGCGAGCGGCCGCGGCGGGCGCTGCTCGAAGCGTTCATCGCCCAGCCCAGCGTGCTGTTTGCCTCGCAGAGCTTCTGGGAAGGGGTGGATGTTCCGGGCGACGCGCTGTCGCTGGTGATCATCGACAAGCTCCCCTTCGCTCCGCCCAACGAGCCGCTGACCGCTGCGCGCATCGAGGCGGTGAAGGCACGCGGAGCCGAGCCGTTCGATGCGTTTCAGGTTCCCCAGGCCGCGCTCGCTCTGCGCCAGGGCTTCGGTCGGCTGATTCGCTCGCGCACCGATCGCGGGATCGTCGCGCTGCTCGATGTCCGGGTGACGAAGAAGCGCTACGGGAAGGCGTTGCTCGATGCCCTGCCCCCCGCCCGCCGGTTCAGCCAATTTGGCGACCTGGCCCAGTGGTATCGGGCCGGGGCGTGAGTGTAGAAGGCCCGATGCCAAGAATCGCCAAAGTCGATGTGAACCGGGCCCTCGAGCAGGCCGCGAAGACCCTCATCCAGGCCGGAGGATCCGACGGACGCATCAGCCGCGCCGAGGTCAAGGCCCGCCTTCCTGCGCTCAAGGGGCCCGAGAAGACCCTGGTCGACCTGTTCTTCAAGTTCATCGACCACCAGGACTTCAAGCTGGGCGCCCAGGTCACCGCGGCCGACGTGAAGAAGGCGGTCGCCTACGCCAAAGAGCACATGGTCGCGAAGTACGACCTGAACAACAACGGGCTGTCGAAGGACGAGATCAAGAAGATGTCCTTGACCGGAAAGCTGGCGATCGATCTGGCCAAGGCGCTGAAGGACGTTCCGGTTCCAACGCAGGACTCGGTGGTGGCGAAGTTTGGGACTTTCGGCGAGCTGCTCGATGGGGTGAAGACCGAGAAGAACGTGAAATACACCCGCCCGGATCAGGTGCCGGCCGAACTGAAGCAGCTGTTGCTCGATGCGACCCACCAGTCGACCCACACCGACGCGGTCACCCTCAAAGACGCGTTCGAGGCGGTCGACCAGAGCGAATTCATCGTCCGCTATTTGAAGGACGCCGCGACCGGAGAGAAGCTGGTCAGCGTCGACTACGGAGCCGGCGACAGCGCTTACGGTGGAATCTTCACCCCGTCAGGCAAGCTGCTCGCCGCAATTCACGACGGAGATCTTCAGCTGGCGCCTGCGTAGCTCGCAGATTGCAGCTCGCCGCGCAGGGGACGGGGACGCACGAAGGCCCCGGCGCGCATCCAACCATTCGGACGCAGCGTCGGAAGTCACGGTCACTGCCTTCGGAGCGGCTCGGCCGGCCTCGAATTCGAACGCGTCGGTGCCGCTCGCCTCCGCGTCAGAAGTCGTGAAGGCGCACGACGAAGCCGTCACCTCGAGGCGAAAGGGGACGATGGGCGGGTGATGGGCGCCGCCGTTCTGATGGACGACGCGGTGGATCAACAACGCACTGGGGGTTGTCACCGTGGCGCTCGCGAACGACGCATAGGGAAAAGAATCGCGGGCACTGCAGGTGGCCCGCTGGGCGCCCGTCGTCGCGTCGAGGACGGCGGCGGTGGAGCCCGACCCGTTGACAGCGACGATCGCGGTCACCCTGTTACCCAACGTGCCTACGACCCATGGGGTGCGATCTTGAGTCCAACGCACTTCGCCGGTTTTCAAATCGATCGCCCGCAGGACGTGGTGGTCGGAATCGACCGGCGAGGCTGCGCAGGCATCCTCGGGCTTTTGATGGCACCGCTGTTCATCGAGCCGACAAGCAGAGGCAACATGGCGAACTCCGAGAGGACGAGCGCGCTGGTATACCTGCGCGCCATGAAAACCGGAGCCTGCGCGTGTGGGAGCGGTGCGGTACGAGGTGACCTGCGAGCTGATGAAGGTGACGTCAACCAAGCTCTGGCGATCGAGGCGACGAACTGGCAATACGTCTGCTTCATGAAGCAGACGGAATGAGGGCCGGCAGCGTCGCCTGCGCGTAAGCCAGCGCGAGGGTGAAGCGCGCGCCGCCGAGCGGCGAGGTGCCGAGGGTGAGCCCGCCGCCGAACTGCTCGAGGTAGGAACGGGAGACGGCGAGCCCGAGCCCGGTGCCGCCGCCGACGGGCTTGCAGGTGAAGAACGGCTCGAAGATGCGCTCGCGCAGGTCCTCGGCGACGCCGCTGCCGTTGTCGTCGACGTGCACGCAATAGCGCCCATCGCTCGACTCTGAAGAGATCTTCACCTTCCGAGCGCTGGCGCGGTCGGCGAGCGCGTCGGCGGCGTTCACCAACAGGTTGAGCAGCACCTGCACCACCCGGCCCGAGTTGCCGACCACCGGTCTCGCTGGATTCTGGACGTCGACCTCGACCGTAGCGACGGCGTCGAGCCGAACGGAGCCTACCCGCACCGCCTCGGCCACCAGCGCCCGGATGTCGAGCGGCTCGGCCACGTCGCGCGATTCGCGAGACAGCGTCTTCAGGTCGGCGACGATCCGCGTGATGCGCTCGATGCCGATCTGCGTCTCCGTCATCACCGAGGTCAGCTCGGCGCGGTCGAACTCCTCGTTCGAGAGCTCTTCGGCGAGGTACTTGAGGTTGGATTTGACGAACGCGAGGGGGTTGTTGATCTCGTGGCCGACGCCCGCGGCGAGCCGGCCGATCGACGCGTA
>JAYVCD010000378.1:0-3965 GCA_043750125.1 Archangiaceae bacterium
GAGGCGGACCCGAAGGGGAAGATCTACCTGCTGGTCCAGCCCAAGTTTCATCGGGAAGCCGAGGGGTATGTGAACCGGCTGAAGGGCGCTCCGGTCGAGCTGCTGATCGGGGACATCATCGACATGCACCTGGGCCTCGCGGGCGACGAGTACCAGCGGCTGTGCAGCGAAGTGACTCAAATTTTTCACCTCGCCGCGATTTCCTACCTCGGGATGCCCCGAGAGATCGCGCGGAAGGTCAACGTCGAGGGCACCCGCAACGTCCTCGAGCTGGGGCGCGACTGCAAAGCGCTGGTGCGCTTCAATCACTTTTCCACCTGCTACGTGTCGGGCGATCGCGTGGGGGTGATTGCAGAAGACGAGCTCATCGCAGGGCAGAGCTTTCGCAACGCGTACGAAGAGACGAAGTACGAAGCTGAGAAGCTGGTCCAGAAGGCCGCCGACAGCCTGCCGATCACCATCTATCGACCGTCCACCGTGGTGGGGGACAGCGTGACGGGAGAAATCGACCGCTTCGATGGCCCCTATTACCTGGGAATGTTGCTCGTCCTTTCCCCGCTGGTGGTCCCTCTGCCGCTGCCGGGCAACGGGGTCGCGCCGCTGAACGTGGTGCCGGTCGACTTCGTGGTCAAGGCGGTCTGGAGCCTGTCGCGCAATCCCCTCGCGGTGGGACGCACGCTGCACCTGGTGGACCCGAACCCGATGAGCGCGCGGCGCGCGTATGAGCTGATCGCCGAACGGGCCCACAAGAAGCTGCCCCGCTTCAACCTCTCGGCCCGGGCCGCCGACGTCGTGCTGCGACTGCCCGGAATCGAAAAGCTCGCCCGGCCCCAGCGCGCGGCGATCAACTACGTCAACCACCTCGCCCTCTACAACTGTCACTTTGCGCTCGAGCTGCTCGACGGCACGGGCGTGCGATGCCCTCCGCTGACGAGCTACCTCGACAAGCTGGTCGATTTTGCCCGCGACTATTACCGCCGCAGCAAAGAGGCCGCCGCCAGCGAAGTCGAAGATCCGCTCGACCGGCCCGCGCGCACGCCTTAAGAGCTGCCCGCATGACGAAGAGCTACAGCGTCGGCGACACCTTCACCCACGTGCGCGAGTGCGATCGGTACCGACCGATTTATTACGCCGCCGCTTCGGGGGACTTCAACCCGATTCACATTGACCCCGATGCGGGCCGTGCGGCTGGGCTGGGAGGCAACATTCTTCAAGGCCTGTGCACGATGGGGTGGGCCGTCGAGGGGTTCGTCAACTACCTCGGAGATCCAGGCAAGGTCAGCAAGGTCAACGTGCGCTTCTCGCGACCGGTGATGGTGGAAGACACGATCACGATCGTCGGGAAGGTCACCGCGATCGAGAACGGAACCCTGACCGCCGAGCTGACAGCGAAGAATCAAAAAGGTGACGACGTGCTGAAGAACACCGTCGTCCAGGCGAGGCTCTGATGCCGATCGACAAAAAGTACATCGGGAAGAAGTACGGCCCGACCACCTACGTCATCGGCGCAGAAAAGCTGCGCGAGTTCGCCTACGCGATCTCAGGGGGAGTCCCCTCGATGGGCTTTACCGGCACCGGGGCTCCGAAAGGACTCAGCCCGCTGCTGCACGACGACGAGGCGGCGAAGAGCGGACCACACGGAGGGTTGATCGGCCTGCCGAACTTCGCGGTGGTGTTCTGTATCGCCCCGTTTGGCCAGGCGGTGACGGACCCCGAGCTGAAGATCAACCTCTCGATGCTGGTGCACGGTGAGCAGGAATTCGAATTCTTCGAGGTGATCCGGCCGGGCGACGTGATGACGTCGACCGGGGTAATTACGGATCTCTACGACAAGGTTGGAAAGGACTTCCTCGTGCTCACCACCGAGTCGAAGAACCAGCACGGGAAGCTGGTGGTCCGCGGCAAATGGCTGGCGGTCATTCGCCACAGCTGAACGTCAGGGGGTGATCACGCCCTCTTCCAGCAGCTGAGCCAGGATTCGCGCCGTGTCGAGGCGCGACATCCCGGACACCGAGAACAAGTCTTCAAAGGTGACCTGACCGTCGATCTGCGCGAGCACGAACCCCGCGCGGTGATCGAGGTTGAGCCAGATGATCTCGTCGTCTTTGAGCTTCACCCGCGGCGCCGACGACAGCTTGCCGAGCTTCGACTCGAACATCGCCTCGAGGGTGCTTTCGCTGCGCGTTCGCAGCGCATGAACTTCAGGGTCGTTGGGGGCCAGGTCCTGGGCCTTGAGAATCAGATCCATCGCCCCGGTGTGATCGTCGAGGCCGAGCAGGTCCTTCGCGCCCCGGACCAGAGTCTTGACCTCGTCGAGCTTGCTGTTTCCCACCGGGGGAGACGCGCTCGGACGATCGGCCCGCACCAGATCCAGCGCCGCTCCCGGACCCGAGTCCAGCTCGCTCAGCTTGATGCCGGGGTTCGATCGGTGATCCCAGGCGCTGGTCGCATCGACCGCAAACCTCGGCTCTGAAGGGGGAGCAGCCGGCGCCATCAGGTCTGCCCAGTTCTCGTCGGCTGGCGGCGGGCGGGGCTGGGCGAACTGCATCGTGTTCGCGGTCGGGCTGGCTTCAGCGAAAGGGGGGGCCGTCGCCGGGTCAGACCGCGCGAACTGCATCGTGTCCAGGCCCGGGGGCTGCTCGTCGAACAAAGGAGCGCCCCACGGCACTTCTTCCGCCGCTTCCGGAACCGAGCTCTCTTCAAACAGCATCGTCGGAAGCGGGCTTCCGCCGGCGCCCCAGTGTTCGGGGACGGTCGGCGCGGGAGGGGGAAGATCCTGCGAGGCGCCGCCCCGGCCGAAGACCAGGGTGGTCGAGCTCAAATCGTCGCTCTCGACCGGCGGGAGCGACTCGATGTCGAGCTCGATCGGCAGCTCGAGATCGTCCTTCAGCGGTGGGCTGGAATTCGTGGGCGCCGGAGAACGGAACTCGACGGGTGGAATGAAGGGAATCGGAGTCGGGGAAAACCCGGTTGCGCTTCCCCAGTCGAGATCCATCGCGGTGGACGTAGGGGCGGGCGTGAAGGGGTTCGAAGGCTCGGAAACCACGGGAACCTCAGGCACGGTGTTCTCGGTCGAGGAGTCGATCAGCTGGCGCGCGCGCGCGTTGTCGGGGTCGAGCTTCAGCGCCTGATCGAAGAGGCGCTTGGCTCCCTCGTGGTCCCCAGAAAGGCGGAGCCACATCCCTGCTTCGACCAGTTGGGCAGCACGAGGGCTCGTCATCTACCGGTTCCCAATCCTCTGCATCACTCCGCGAAAGAGATTCAGAGTGCGGTTGAGGGTATCGACCGATTCGGTCACCGTGGACAGACTGCCTGCCTCCAGCGCCCGCTTGGCCGCCTCGATCGACTTGATCGCCTTCGCGACCGCGTCGATGCCGAACTCCGAACCTTCGGTGAGCTTTTGCACCTGGGGCAGCAGGCCGGAGACTTCCTTCAAGACCCCATCGAGCTCATTGCGCTTGTTCTTGAGCTCGTCCGAAACCTTGGCCTCGAGCAGGTAGTCGCCCTGCTCTTCCATGATCTTCTGAAGCTCGTCCTCGGTCAGACCACCCGAGGCGGTGACGGTGATCGACGCCCGCTGACCGGTTTCTTTGTCCCGCGCAGACACCGACACGATGCCTTCCGAGTTGATGTCGAAGGTCACTTCGATCTCGACCTCGCCGCGCTTGGCTTCCCGCAGCCCGGTGAGAATGAACTCGCCCAGCAGCTCATTCTGGTGCGCGAGCTCGATTTCGCCCTGGAGCACCATGATCTTCACCGTCGTCTGACCATCCTTCGAAGTGTTGAAGACCTCGGTGGTCGAGGTAGGCACGGTGGTGTTCTTCGGAATCAGCCGGCGCACATAGCCCCCGGCGATGGCCACTCCCAGGCTCTGGGGAGTTACGTCCAGCAGCAGCACTTGAGACTCTTCGCTGGTCAGTGAGTGCGCCTGCACCGCCGCGCCCAGAGCGACCACCTCGTCAGGG
>JAYVCD010000379.1:0-5510 GCA_043750125.1 Archangiaceae bacterium
CCGCTACCGCGTCTCGGACCTCGTCCCCGACACCGACGACCAAGAAAGTCGGCGCTTCCTCGAGCGGGTGCTGTTCGCTCCGCAGGGCAGCGTCGGGCAGCTGATCAAGCCCGGCCACTACAAGGTCTATGCGTCGCGCGGCATCGAGTACTCGCTCGAGTCGCAAGAGCTCGACCTGGTCGCGGGAAAGACGGGGCGATTGGAATTCGTGCTCAAGCACGTGATGGACACCCCCGACTGGGCGAGCGCCGACTTCCACGTGCACTCGATCAACTCGGTCGATTCCGACATGGCGCTGCCCGATCGCGTCACCAGCTACGCGGTGGAAGGCGTGGACCTGGTCACCAGCACCGATCACAACTTCGTCACCGACTTCGCGCCCACCGTCGAGGCGCTGAACCTGAGCGACTGGCTGCACTCGACCGTCGGCCTCGAGCTGACCACGCTCGAGATGGGGCACTTCAACGCCTTCCCGGTGAAGGTCGCTGCGGGGCCGGTGACCCACGGCAGCTTCAACTGGTTCCGCCGTCCGCCCGGCGAGCTGTTCGCTCAGCTGCGCGGCCTGGGTCAGACGCCCACCTCGGCGATCGTCCAGGTCAACCACCCGCGCGACTCGGTGCTGGGGTACTTCAACGCCTTCAACATGGGCACCTATACCGGGACCCCGTTGCCGCCGAGCAGCTCGTTCGTGCTCGACGCCTCGCCGCTGCCCGACGGCGGGACCTCGCCGTACCACCCGAGCAACTTCAGCCTCGACTTCGACGTGCTCGAGGTTTTCAACGGGAAGCGCGAGGAGCTGCTGTTCAGCTACCGCATTCCCCAGGAAGCGACCGGGAAGGACCCGACGTTGCCGTTCTGCACCGGGGGAAAGATCGCCGACTGCATTCCTGCCCCGGGCGAGATCCTTCACCTCTCGGTCAACACCGCCGATGCCGGACAGCCCGAGAACCGGGTCCTTCAGCCCGCATTCCCCGGGGCGATCGACGACTGGTTCACGCTGCTCGCGCAAGGCCGGCACTTCACCGCCACCGGAAACAGCGACTCGCACAACGGCGCCGCCGAGGCCGGGCTGCCGCGCACCTACGTGAAGGTCGGGGAGACCGCCAACGGGTCGATGCGCGGCCTGTCAGAAGAAGCGCTGATGAAGTCGCTGCGGAAGGGAAACGCGGTCGTCACCAACGGGCCGTTCATCGAGGCCACCATCAACGGGAAGGGCCTGGGGGAAGAAGTGGTCGCGACCGACGGGGTGATCACCTTGAAGCTGAAAGTCTCGGCGGCGCCGTGGGTCGACGTGACGAAGATCGTCATCCGCCGGGGCGGCAAAGATCAGGGCCAGCGCCCGGGGGTGCTCGAGACGATCGCCGTCGCGCCGAGCCAGGAAGTGATTCGCTTCAACGAGCAGCGCACCTACTCGAACATCCCCGACGATTCTTTCGTGGTGATCGAAGTGTTCGGCGAGAAGTCGATGTGGCCGGTCTTCACCCCCCACGAGTTCGCCTCGATTCAGATCAGCGACGCGGTCGGAGTGATCGGCGCTCCGTTCGGCTTCGGCAACAAGTACGGAAAGTTCCGGCCCAGCGCGGTGAACGAGGTGCATCCGTACGGGTTCACCAACCCGATCTGGGTCAACCGCAGCCAGAAGCAGGCGCTGACCCGGGCCAAGCCGGTGTTGCCGGTGAGCAACTCGCTCCCGTTCGTGCCGCAGACCATCAAGGACGTGCGGAAGATCTTCCTCAACTTCCACGCCGACCCCCAGTGATCCCGCTGGCCCTCGCGGCGCTCGTGCTGGCCCACCCCCAGGGCTTTCACAAGCGGGTCAGCCTCGAGCTGTGGAGCACCTCGATTCGCGGCCTGGTGGTGATGGACATCGACAGCGGAGAGCGCTGCGAGCTGTTGCGCGCCGGGGCCGATGCCAACCACGACGGCCTGCTGGACGCCAATGAGACGAAGGCCCTGAAGGTCAAGCTCACCACCCTGGCCACCCGGGCGCTGAAGCTGTGGATCTCGGGTTACCCGGTGGCGGTGGAAGTCAAAGAGACGAAGGTGACCCTGAAGGAGGATCCCCGGGTCAGCCCCAGCGGGGTCTCGGTGGCGGTGCTGCTCGAGATGCGCCACCCGTACGCGGTGACCCCCGGTATGTCGCTGTGGCTGGAAGACACCGCTCCGGATTTTTCCCACGTGGAAGTCGAGGTGTTTCAGCATCCCCGGGCCGATGGGGGGGCGGAGCCGGCGTTCGGCCAATCGGCCGGGTCCGGGGAGCGTGTCATCGTCCGACTGGGTGCGCTGGCATCCCCTTGACCCCTTTGCTATGGGGCTCCCCGCTTCTTCATTCTCACAGGGCGGTACGGTAGTGACTGAACAGAATTCGGGTGGTTTCGGCGGCGGCCCCAAGAAGCCGAAGGCAACCTTCGGCGACGTGATGTTGGGCATTCCCTCGGGTCGCGGTGGCGATTCCGACAAGCCGCGAGATCGTGGCGGCAAGAGCGGCGGAGGCCCTGGCGGCAACCGCAATGATCGCGGCCCCGGCGGCCCCCCCAGTCGGGATCGCAATGGCGGCCAGAGCGCGGCGCCTCCCCAGAAGAAGCCCGAAGAGAAGCGGGCCGGCCCGATGGTCACCGTCCGTCGCGCCAGTGGCGCGGTCGAGACCCGACAGATCGAAGAGCTTCCCGAGCGGGGCTCCGAGGCTGCGGTCTCGGCGGTCGAAGAGCACGCGTCGGTGCCTGCGCCTTCTCCCGTGCCGACCGTGACGGTGATCGCCAAGCCCAGCCCGCTGTTCGATGATCAGCCCGAAGTGCAGAGCTTCGCTGAGATGTTCGAGCACTCGGCGAAGGCCGAAGGCGGAATGCCGAAGCGGAACCAGCTGAAGATCGGCGACAAGGTCAAAGCGAAGATCTTCCAGCTCGGCGCGGACACCGCGTTCCTGACCCTCGGCGGGAAGAGCGAGGCGATGATCGACCTGGGCGAGCTGAAGGACGAAGAGGGCATCTTGCGCCTGGGCGTCGGGGACGAAGTTGAGGCCCATGTGGTCGAGACGGGCGCGCGCGGAATCATCCTCTCGCGCCGGCTGTCGAAGGGCGCCGCGTCGCTCTCGATGCTGGTCGATGCCCGGAACTCAGGGATGCCGGTCGAAGGCCTGGTGCTGGCCGTCAACAAGGGCGGGCTGGAAGTGGCGGTGGGCGACCTTCGGGCGTTCTGCCCGTCGCGCCAGGTCGATGTGCGGTTCGTCGAGAAGCTCGACAGCTACGTCGGCGAGAAGCTGCTGTTCCGGGTGACCGAGGTCAAAGAGCGCAACGTGGTGCTCTCGCGCCGCGCGATTCTCGAGGAAGAGCAGAAGGAAAAGGCGGTCGAGCTGCGCAAGACGTTGCAGGTCGGCTCGGTGCTGAAGGGGAAGGTCGTCGGAGTGCAGGCGTTCGGAGCGTTCGTCGACCTCGGTGGGCTCGAGGGGATGATTCCGGTCAGCGAGATGTCGCACCTGCGCGTCGGGCACCCGAATGAGATCGTGAAGATTGGAGACGACGTAGAGGTCGCGGTCGTGCGGATGGACGAGGCGGACCCGAACTCTCCGGACAAGGCGAAGCGCAAAGAGCGGATCTCGCTCTCGATGCGCCAGCTGCTCGAGGACCCGTGGACTGCGGCGCTCGAGAAGTACAAGGAAGGCGTTCGCGCGAAGGGCAAGGTGGTGCGGATCAAGGACTTCGGCGCGTTCGTCGAGCTCGAAGCGGGCATCGACGGGCTGATTCACATCTCGGCGATGAGCGAGCGACGCATCGCGCACCCCCGCGACGCGGTGAAGGTGGGCGATGAGATCGAAGTGGTGGTCGAGAAGGTCGACCCCGCGGAGCACAAGATTGGGCTGCGGTTGGTGAAGGACGGGATGCCGGTGGGTCAGGGCGTCGCGGCTTCCGAGTACCCGCAAGCGCCGACGAACGATTCGGCTCCGGGGACGGTGCCTGCACGGCCGGCGCGTCCTGCGCCTCCGAAGCGCGGCACGGTCATCACCGGCAAGGTCGAGCGGATCGAGCAGTACGGGATCTTCATCGGCTGGGAAGGCGGCAAGGGTCTGTGCCCGGCCAGCGAGACCGGCACCGAGCGCGGCACGGATCTGAAGCGCGTGTTCCCGATGGGCACGGAAGTGAAGGCGGAGATCATCGAGGCCGAAGGCAACAAGCTGAAGCTGTCGATCGTCGCCGCGGTGCGCACGGAAGAACGTGCGGACCTCGAGGCGTGGAAGAAGACCCAGAAGCCGGAAGGCGGCGGGAAGAGCGGCCTTGGCACCCTGGCGGACAAGTTCAAGGGTCTGAAGCTGAGCTGAGGCAGGGTTCCCGTTCATCCCGAGAGCAGTTGAGGGACGGCCAGAGTGCCGTTCCCGTGAGTGCCGTTCCCGTTCATCGCGAGAGCAGTCGAGGGACGGGCCAGAGTGCCGTTCCCCGTTCATCTCGAGAGCAGTCGAGGGAAGATGTCTTTCTTCGTGTACATCCTGCGTTGTTTCGACGGCTCCTATTACGTGGGGCAGACCGAAGATCTCGAGTTGCGGGTTGCGCAGCATCAGGCGTCTGAATTCGGGGGCTACACCTCTACCCGGCGTCCAGTGGAGCTCGTGTTTGCTGCAGAGATGCCTTCGCGGGATGACGCGCTCGTCCGCGAGAGACAACTGAAAAGCTGGAGCCGGGCCAAGAAAGAAGCGTTGATTGCCAGCGACTGGCCACGGGTTTCACTGCTTGCCCGCGGGCGCAATCGCTCCTCGTGATGTGAAGCTCTGGGGTCGTCCCTCGACTGCTCTCGGGATGAACGGGAACATGCTCTCGGGATGAACGGGAACATGCTCTCGGGATGAACGGGAACATGCTCTCGGGATGCTCTTGGGATGAACGGGAACACCCAACACTCAACTTCGAGGGCCGCGACTCAAGATTGAGACGCCCAACTTCTTCTATTTCCAGGTGTTTGCCCCCGGCCCACCTCCAGCCTTGTTCCAGACCCGCGTCCAGTTCGGCGAGGCTTCGAGTGACATCAAGCGGTTGAAGACTGGACCGTGTTTTGTAGAGCACCGCGCGGAGGGTTCTCAATGAACCGACTTTCGCAGTGGGTGCTGGCTGTCTGTTTGGTGTCCGTGGCCGGGTGTGGTCCTTCAGTGGCTCCGGACTATCTGGCGGGCACGGGAGGCGGCGACGAAGCCACGGCAGGCGGAGCCGGGGGTGAGGGCGGAGGGACCGTGCAAGGCACCGGCGGGGGAACAGGGGGAGGCACAGCCGGAGGTGAAGGGGGCGGAATGGCGGGAGGCGAGGGTGGGGGAGGAGGAGCCGGCGGCGGTGGAGCGGCAATCGCGATGGTGAGCTTCGCCAACGACGTGATGCCGGTTCTGAAAGCCAAGTGCTCCGGCTGCCACGGCGGTCAGTACGAGCAGGCGATCTTGACCCTGGCGCGGCTGAAGCTGAGCACCAGTGCGACGTCGGCCTGTCCGAGCACTCCGCGAATGGTGGTGAACGACGGGGCGAACAGCCTGTTGGTGA
>JAYVCD010000380.1:0-24592 GCA_043750125.1 Archangiaceae bacterium
ATGCTCGAGCGCATCGGCTTCAAGTACGTCAACCACATCGACCCCTTCGACGGCGGCCCTCACTACGAGGCAGACGTGAAGGACATTTCCCTCGTCCGACGCCATCGCACCGCGAAGCTCTCGGCCGATGACTTCGAGCTCGATGAAGGCGACGACATGCTGGTGGGGAAGGAAAAGACTTCCGGCAAGAATCGGTTTCGCGCGGTGCGGTGCCTGGTCCGTTTCGAAGATCAACTCGTCCATCTGCCCGCGCGGGCCAAAGAGATGCTCGAGGCCAGGCCCGGTGACAAGTTGGGTCTCATTCCGTTCGAGTGACCGTTATGATTTGCCGATGCGGACCGCGGCGCTGATTGTTTGGCTGGCGTCCGTGGGCGGCGCTGCCCAGTCGAGATCCATTGATGTAGAGCCCAGCGATCCGCCCGCTTCGCCGCTCGTGCCCGTCACGTCGGCCGCCGTGCAGACCGGTCGCGAATTCAGCGCTCAGTTTTATGTAGGGAAGTTCGAGGTAATCTGGGCCCGCGCCAGCCCGTCGCTGCGCCGCCAGTTCGGAAGCCTCGAGGGCTTCGCTTCCTTCGGTCGGAAGGTGAAGAGCGATTTTGGCGTCGAGCTGCGCCTGGGCGCCGAGAAAATTCAGGAACGCGGCTCACTCACGCTCTACACCCGACTGTCCGTCTTCAGCCTCTTTGCCCGCGGCGTCGAGCTCCAGTGGACCTGGGACAACAACGGGCTGCTGCTCGCCGTCGCCGCCCGCCCCGCATCCACCGAGTCCCCCAGCCCCTACGAGAACACCACCCCCAAGACCCACCTGCGCCTGCCCTTCGATGGAACCTGGAACGTGCTCTGGGGCGGGCGCACCTGGGAAGAAAATCGACACGCGTCCGTCGCGGATCAGCGGTTCGCCCTCGATCTGCTCATCTGGAAAGGACAAGGCACTTTCGAGGGCGACGGCTCTCGCAATGAACAGTATTTTTGCTGGGGAAAACCCGTCGTCGCGCCCGCAGAGGGCAAGGTCGTCATCGCCGAGGACGGCGCCAGCGATAACACCCCCGGCGTCGCCAACCCCCAGAAGCTCTACGGCAACCACCTCGTCATCGACCACGGCAACGGCGAGTTCTCGCTCCTCGCTCACCTCATGCGCAGCTCCCTGATGGTCAAAGTCGGCGAGCGCGTTCAGGTCGGGCAGCTGCTCGCGAAAGCCGGTAACAGCGGAGTCAGCACCGAGCCCCACCTCCACTACCAACTGATGGATTCTCCCCTGTGGCTTCAGGCCCACGGACTCCCGTCTGTCTTCATCGACTTCTTCGCCGACGGAAAACCCATCTCCCGCGGTGAACCCCGCCGCGGTCAGGCCATCGCTCCTCGGTCGTCGCGGTAGTTCGTTTTCCGTTCGTTGGGTCGTCGCCCGATTCGCTCGTCGACCTCTTCGTGCAGCGTCAGAACACCATTAGTCCGTCGTAGTGTTGAATTGATTTTACCCCATATTTTTCTTTACGGTGCACAGGTCCCTTCGGCGGGCGCTCCTCCGGGGACCCGCCCGCAGTTCCGAACGAGCACGCATTGCGCCACCGGGAAATCAATCGGCTGCAACAGCACCGACTGGTCAAGGATGCTCACCGAATTGGCCTTCAGGCGCACCCAGAGGTCGAAAATCCCTTCGCGCTTCCTCGCGTGGGGGTCGTCCAGCACCGGGTTGGTCTTCGGTAGGTGTTTCCCTGTGCCCCATCGAGCTCGAGAATCGCCGAAAGGTAGTGCTGCAGACGACAGCCGAAGCCGAGGTCCGCCGGGTAAATCGGTTCCAGCAGGTAACTCGCCGGTGGGTCGAACGTCCCGCGCACCGCTTCCACGAAAGGCTCGCCGAAGTCCGCGATCAGCTCGAGTTCAGAGCGCCGAACGTCACGCGAGATGGGGAAGGCGTCGCCCTTCAAGGCCAGAGCATCGCCGGCCGCCTCAACAGCGCGAAGGCCTCGCGCATCGTCCAGTACGCGTGGGACCTTGCCGAGATCCGGCGATCGGACCCGACCGGCTGGGTGCGGATTGCGACCTGCGCGAACTGCAGGCTGGCCCGTAGCAGGTGATAGCGGTCGGACACCAACAGCACTTCGGCGATCTTCCGTTGGTTGAGCAGGGGCGCGGTGAGCTGGGCATTTTCGAAAGTGCTGTGGCTCTGCTCTTCGAGCAGGCAGGCCTCGGGCGGCACCCCAAGCCTCACCGCGATGTCGCGCGCCACGCTCGCTTCGGAAGGCAGTGAGCCGCTGGCCCCTCCGCTGAAGATCACCAACGGGGCCAGGCCCTGGTGATAGAGCGCGGCCGCTTTTTCGGCCCGACCCACCAGCGCGTCGGCGGCCCTTCCGGACGGAAGCACCCGCGCGCCCAGCACGACAATCGCTGCACAGCGGGTGGGGGGTCTTGCGGTCCGCGCAAACGCGTCGACCCGATGCGCAAGCACCCCGGCCGCGCCCAGCGCTGAGGCCACGACGGCCGCCAAAAAGGTCCCGAGCTTGAAAATCACGGAGCCGGCACCCTTCGCAGCGTCCGTCGGTGAGCCCTCAGGTCGAGGTAGATGCCCGCCGCCTGCTCTTTGGGCAGGGCGAGGTAGCGGGTCGTCGGGCTGGCGTGGGGAGGATAGGAAGGGTCCCGTTCGTCGCGGCGGGCGCGGTCGATGACCCAGGCGTGGGGCCAGCCGAGGCGCCCGTCGTCGATCAACCCGAGCACGACTTCGTATCCGGAATGTTCCTTCACCCACGCGTGGGCCGCGGCGAGGCAGTCCGGGTTTTCTCCGCCTGGAGTGGGAGTCGCGCGGCGGGCTCCTTCCAACGAGGGAACGAGGTCGAGAGCGTTTCCGTTGCCGGTGATGGCAAGGCCTTCGGCGAAAGGGTCGGCAAACACCACCGGGCCGACGCGGCGGGAAAACCGCGAGTCCCCCAACTCGAGCTGCTGCAGCGCGCCGCCCTGGTAGTGGGCGATGAAAGGTTGGCCCAGCAGCGTGCCCTTCGCCGTCTCGCCCGCCTGGGTGATGCAGGCTTCGCCCTTCTGGCGGGTGACTTCGTCTTCCACCGCCCAACAGCCCGCCGGGCGCGCCTGGAGCAGCGACTGCGACGCCCAGAGGGTGTCGGACTTCGGGGCGACGAAGCGCTCGACCGCGCCCAGCCCCGAGCGGAAAAAATGCTGCGAGAGGTAGGTGTACTGAGCCCCGTTCTGAATCAACCGGATTTCTCCGACCGGAACGCCTCCCAGAAAATGGACGAAGCGGTCCTCGGCTTGAATCGGGGCAGCGAGGAGGAGGACCCAGGCGAACAGAGGCATCACGCTGCAGTCTCGCCGAAAGCGTTAAGGTCCGCCGCGCTCATGGGCAAGAGGAGGTACCTGTTCGCATTCGGACTTGGCGGGGGCCTGGCAGCGGGGCTGCTCTCAGGCGTGGTGCTGTCGATCTTCGTGCCCCTGCCCCTGACCGGTTGGGCGGTGTTGATCTGCTGCACCACCGGAAGCTTCACCGTCTTCGGCTACCTCACCTGGTTTCAATGGGCCCAGCGGCGCGCCGAACGGTTGCGGGTGCAGCTCGATCGCCTCGCCGCCGGAGACCTCACCCGCCCCACCGGCGGCGGTCGCAGCGACGACACCGAGCTTCAGCGGCTGACCATCTCTTTGCGTCGGGCGCTCGCCCAGGTGCAGCGCGTCACCCAGAGCCTTCACCGCACCAGCCGCGAGGTCGAGACCGAAGCGCGCGCGTTGCTCGAGGCCGCGCGCCGTCAGCAGTCGGCCGCCGATCGATCGCAAACCGCGGTGTCGAGCATGGGCCAGAGCTTGATCGGCGCAGGCAAGCGGGTGAACCAGCTCGAGGTCTTCGCGCAAGAGACGACCGGCGCGCTGACCGAGATGACCGAGCGAATCGAGCAGGTCGCGACCGCGCTGCAGAAGCTCGACGGCGCCGCCCGCAGAACCAGTGAGAAGGTCGAAGCCGTTTCAAATCGCGCCGCCGGAGTCGTCTCGGCCGGAACCGTGCTCGCCGCGTTTGCGCTGCAAACCGCTGACTACGTTGCGTCGGTCGAAGGGGGAATCGATGCGGTGCGCCGCCGCGCCGAAGAGACCGGGGCCCTGGCGCGCGAAGTGACCCGCACCGCCGAGCAGGGTGAGGCGCTGGTCGCCGACAGCGTGAAGGCGATGTACCGCATCGAGGACACCGTTCAGCGCAGCATGGAATTGGTGAACGCGCTCGGGAAGAACAGCTTCGAAATCGGGCGGGTGATCGACGTCATTCAAGACATCGCCGACCAGACCAACCTGCTCGCGCTCAACGCGGCGATCATCGCCAGCCAGGCCGGCGAGAGCGGCAAGGCCTTTGGGGTCGTCGCCGCCGAAGTCCGCAGCCTCGCCGAACGCACCGCGCGATCGACCCGCGAAATCGGCCAGCAGATCAAGCGGGTGCGCGATGGCGTCGCGCGGGCCGTCACCCTGGTCACCGACGCCAAGCACCAGGCGTCTGCCGGAGTGGTGCAGGGCGACAAGGCGGCGGTCGCGCTGAAGGAAATTCGCAGCATCACCCAGCGCACCTTCTCGGCCGTCGAGGCCACCGTCGCCGAGACCGCCCGACTCGAACAGCAAGGCAGCCGGGTCGTCGAGGCGAGCAAGCAGGTCTCCGAGCGCGTCGCCGAGGTCACCCGGCTCTCGTCCTCCCAACTGGACGAGGGCAAAGCGCTCGGGCGGCAGATTCAAGAGATGGCGAAGACGGCGCACGAGGCCGCCACCCAGGCCGACGCGCAGGTGAAGACCGGCCGCGAGTTGTCCGACTCGGTGCTGCGACTGACTGCGGCGATCGACGAGATTCGGGCTGCCCAGAAGGTGCTCTCGCGCGGCGATGCCGAGATTGGGGAAGAGGTCGCCGAAGTGAGGGAAGACGCGCGGAAGGTCACCCGCATCGCTGACGGGCTCTCGCGCACCGTCGAGCAGCTGGGCCACGAAGCCGACGGGCTCGACGCTGAAGTCTTCCGTTTCAAGCTTCCGAAACCCCGACCGGGCGGCACGTTGCACGCGGGCATTCACCGCACCAGTGAGCTGGCTCTCACCCGTGGGTTGGATCCGATCTTCACCACCGACCTGCAGCTGGCCGAGGTGTCTGCGTCGGTCTACTCCACGCTGCTGCGCTACGAGGAAGGCACGTTGGTCGCCGACCTGGCCGAGCGTTGGGATGCAGACCCGACAGCGCGCCGGTACCGCTTCTACCTGCGGCGAAACGTGTTGTTTCACGACTCGACCCCCTTCACGGCGCGGCACGTGAAGGACCACTTCGAACGGCTGCTCGACCCCAAGGTGGGCTCGCCCGACGTGGGCCTGCTCAAAGACGTCGAAGGGGCGGAAGCCTGGGGCCGGGGCGAGGCCCGGGAAGTCGTGGGAATCGAAGTGCTCGATGACCTCACGCTCGAGATTCGGCTCACCGAGCCGCGCGCCTTCTTCTTGCGGATGCTCGCCTTGCCCTCGACCGGAATCTGTCGTCGGGGCGAGGGCGGAAAGCTGCAGGGAACCGGGCCCTACCGGGTCATCGACTCGGGTCGAACCGATGCCTGGGTGCTCGAGAAAAACCCTTCCTACTACCGGGTGGGCCAGCCGCTGTTGGGGCGAATCGAGCTGCACCTGTACGCGGACCGCGCCGGCTCGCTCGCGGCGTTCCAGCGGGACGAAGTGCAGCTGGTCTCCTACCTTCACGCCGAACACCTTGCCGCCGGAGCCCTGGGCGAGCTGGCGCAGGTGGCGACCGTCTCGACGCCCTCGACGTGGTTTCTGGGCTTCAACGTCAAGCAGCCGCCCTTCGATGATCTGCGGGTGCGACGGGCGGTTCGCGCCGGGCTCGACGTGCGGGCCTTGGTCGACAAGTTTCACCCCGGAGCGAGGGTCGCGCGCTCTTTGACTCCGCCGGGGCTGTTGGAAGTCGACCGGGTGCACGAGCCGCGCACCGACCTGTCACTGGCGCGGCAGCTGCTCGCCGAGGCCGGGCACGGCAAGCTGAAGCTGACGCTCTACTTTCCTGCGGACCGCGACACGAGCCTCGAAGACGCCGTGCTGTTCGCCCCCCTGCTCGAAGCCGGGTTGCTCGAGCTGCAACACGTCGCGCTGCCGAATGGTTATTGGGAACGGCTGCGCGAGGGGAACATCGCGGCCTTCCGCGGCAACTGGATCGCCGACTTTGCCGACCCGGACAATTTCCTCCACTTCCTGCTCAATTCCAAAGCCCAGCACTACTACCAGGTCGGCTACTCCAACGCGGAGTTCGACCGGCTCACCGACGAAGCGCGGGTGAGCATCGACCCCGGACTGCGAGAGCAGCTGTACCGAAAGGCCGAGGTGATGGTGCGCGACGACTGCGTGCTCGTTCCGCTCTACCACCAGGGTTTTCACTGTGTGGCGGCGGGAACGGTGCAGGGGTTGCGGCTGCATTCGACTCCGCCGCAGGTTCGCTTCGAGTCGCTGTGGCTCGACCTCGATTCCTGATCCCGTTCATTCCCTCGACTGCTCTTCCCTCGACTGCTCACGGGATGACCGGGACGGTCAAAACCCGTTCATTCCGAGAGCAGTCGAGGAACGCGCAGCTGCTCTTCCCGCTTCTTTCCCCGCTCGAGGGCCTTGAGCCGCTCGGCTTCCCGCGATCGGGCGGGGGTGTGGACCTCGAGCGTGTCGAACAACTTGAGCGTCAGCGCGGTGATCTTCTCGACCGCTTCGTCGAACGCGGGTTGATTGGCCTTCGAGGGGTGCGGCATTCCACTGAGCTTGCGGACGTACTGCAGGGCCGAAGCCCGAACCTCGTCTCGCGTCGCTGGGGGCTCGAAGTGGTGGAGCGTCTTGATGTTTCTGCACATGCTTCGAGGCTTAATCCTTCAGGCGGTCACCAGCCAGTCGAACGCCCTTTGGGCCGCGGTGCTCAATTCGTCCAGGCGGCCGGTGCACAGGTGGTCGGCGTTCGGCACCACGAACAGCTGATGCTTCGCCGGCACCTTCGCCAGCAGCGCGCGCAGGTTCTCGAGCTTCCCGTACTCGTCGGTGTCCGAGTGGACGAAGGCCGTCGGCTGCTGAAGCCGGGTGACGAACGACAGGTCGAAGATGTCGACCGCCAGTCCCACCGCGAGAATTTTTTCCACCCGGGGCTCTCGCAACGCCAGCTGCAGCGCGGTGCGGCAGCCGAACGAAAAGCCCCCGAGCCACAGCGGCAGCCCCGGCTGTTGTGCTGCCACCCACTCGAGGGCAGCGGCGGCGTCGTCGATCTCTCCGATTCCGTCGTCGTGGGTGCCGGTCGAGCGGCCGACGCCCCGGAAGTTGAAGCGGACGCAGCTGACGCCATTGTCTCGAAACGTCTTCGCCAGTCGGTAGGTGACGTGGTTGTTCATCGTCCCTCCGTGGACCGGGTGCGGATGACACACCACCGCCACTGCGCGCGGGTTCTCGACTTTCCACCACAGCGCCTCGAGGCGGCCGTGGGAAACGGGGATGTCGACGGAGGCCACGTTTAAATTCAGCGACGGCTAAATCCGGACTTTTTCGCGCAGCACCTTGGCGCGGGCCTGGGTGTCGGGGTCTGTGCTGGTCAGCTCAATCGACTTCAGCCGTTGCTCGAGCGACCGCGGAACCTTTTCGCGCGGCAGCTTGCCCTCGTCGTGAAGCCCTTCGAGCTTCCCGAGCGCCTTGTCGACGATTCGGTCTTTCGGATGGTCGAGCAGCGAGTCGAGGAAGAACGGATCTTCAGGCAGCTCGGGATATTTCTCGAGGTACTCGACGACGCCGGCCACCCACGCCTTGCGATCGGGCAGCTCGCGCAGCTTCGCCATCGCCTCTTTCTGCGCGGTGCGCTTTCCTTCCGGGTCGAACGTCTGGGCCAGACCCTGCGGCAGCTCGCCTCCTGAGAAGAGCGAGTCGGCGGCCTTCTTGTACTTCTCGTACGACGCGCTGCGCTCGATGCGCTGTTGGGCAGGGTCTTCCTGCCGCGAGTGGTACTTGCTCTTTCCACGCTGGGCATCCAGCTCACGAAACGTCTTGTTCCGCTTTCCGGTGAAGCCGCTGCTGCCCTCGTCTTCGCGCTCTTTGCCCGCCATCGTCATTCCTTTCGGGCCTTCCAAAGGGCGCCAAGCGCCAGACCCGTGATCGAGTGGAGCCGCCGCGCCTCTTCCTGCGGCAACGGCTCTTCCTCGTCGTGCTCGGCCTCGAATACCGCTTCCTCCGCGTAGGCCGTCAGCGCGGGAGGCACCCAAATCGCTTCGTCCTTATTCACCGGCGCCTCAGCGACGCCGATACCTTTGGGACTGCCCAGCTCGAGCATGGCAAAGAGCTCGAAGAGAAGATGCTGGGCGAAACCGAACCCAAGCTCGGATAACCCCTGCTCGTCAAGCCACGTCACCACCCAGTCGGTGCGGTGGTCATAGGCGTGACGCAGCCGCTGATGCTCTTTGGGCGGCGCTCCCTCGACGTAGCGCCAGGCCTGCTCGACCCACGCGTCGTCTGGACCTTCCTTGGGAAAGAAGGGCGGAGCCGACCGCGGAAGCGGAGCTTTGGGTCGGACCGTGGGGGCCTGCAAGTCCACCTCGGTTCCCGTCTGAAGAAGCTCCCAGAGACCGAAAAGATTTCCAAACAGCGCGCGGGCGTCTTTCACCGAGGGAAAGTGGGGCTCGTCTTCGAACAGCGCGTGAATCACCGGCGCGGCCGGCTGGTTGTCTTTTTGCGCCGCGCGAAACGCTTCGGCCACCTGCTCCACGTCGAGCTCGACCCCGGCTTTCAGCAGCAGCCCCTGCAGCCGGGCCCGACCCTCGAAGTGACGATTCAGCTCCGCGCCTTCGGTCTGGGGTTTGTTTCGAGGAGGACTCATTTCAACCATCCGTGTTTCCAACCTTTGATTCCGATGAACGCCACCAGCGCAGACACTTCGAATGCCGCAAGGACGCCCAGGGCTGCGGGTCGAAGTCCGTGACGTGCCCAGGACTCCCATGCAAGCAGCGCGACCAACCCGGTCATCCAGGCCATCGAAGGGTTGTGTTCCTTCTTCAGAGCCCTTCGCCAATCGAAGCTGCCGTCGCGAAGGGCCCCGGTGAAGGCCGCTGACAGTCGGGGTAACCAGCGCGGAACTTTCGCGCAATAATCGTCGAATGCGTGCACGAACCGCCCGCGCAGGAAGTCTTCTTCAGCGCGAATGATGAAGAAGTATTCGCCGAAGAAGAACCCCAGGCCGACGAGATAGACGGAAGGGTCATTGGCGACGCAGAGCAGCCCGAGCACCAGCAGCAGGTTCGCCAGGTACAGCGGGTTGCGCACCCAGGCGTAGGGTCCGCGGGTGTTGAGGACGGTCGCTTCCAGCCGGTCGTTCTGACCGCTGGTGCCGTCGGGGACCCAGCCGGTGACGTAGAAGCGCAGCGCCTCGCCCAGGATTCCCAGGCCCACTCCGACCAGGTCGAGCAGCTCGTCGACCAGCGGGCCGCCCGGGCCTGGAACGCCGCGCGAGCGCCACAGCAGCCAGACGAGCAGTGCCACCACCGGCAGCGGGGTGACCGAGCGGAACTTGAAGAGCACCCGGCCCAGGCGCAGGGTGGAAGAGGCGGTCACAGGGCCCGCGCCCTAGCACAAAGCGGGGTCGCCCCGCTCGAAGGCCATGGAACCACTGGGTGAATGGCAGGGGGGCCACCGGGCACTGAAGGATTGATGCTCTCTGTAGACTCCAACGGTGCCGCAGCAGTACACGCCGCTCCCATGGCAGTTGCTGCGGAAGCCCCCGCACCCGCATCAGGAGATCTGCTCACCCGCGCCAAGGCGGGGGAACCGGCTGCGTTTCAACAGCTCTATGTGAAGCACCAGCGGCAGGTGGCCAGCCAACTGGCGTTCCTCGTTCCGCGCTCGGACCTGGAAGACACGCTGCAAGAGGTGTTCATCGAAGTCTTCCGGTCGATCAAGCGCTTCGAGGGCCGCAGCGCCTTCACCACCTGGCTGTACCGGGTCACGGTCCACGTCGCGATGAAGGCCCGCCGAAAGCAGACCCGCTCGCGCCTGGACATCGTCGAAGAGCTGCCCGACGTGGTGGACCCCGCGGCGGGTCCGGCCGAAGCCTCGCTGTCTGCCGAGCGACAGCTGCGGGTCGAAGCGCTGCTGGAAAATCTGTCGCCGAAGAAACGCGCGGTGCTGGTGATGCACGACCTGCGTGGAATGGAAGCGGCGAAGATCGCCGAAGTCCTCGACACCAACATTCTGACCGTGCGCACCCGCCTGTTCTACGCGCGGCGCGAATTCGAAAAGCTCGCGGCCGCCGATCCCGCGTTGTCCGAGTTCTTCACCGAGGCCCGCTCATGAGTCACCTGCCTTCCGAGCGGATCGAAGAGCTCGCTTCGTCCCAGGGTGCCGACGCGCACCTGGCCGGCTGCGCTGAGTGTCGCAAGGCCGTCGGCTCGGCGCGCGCGCGGCGGATGCTGCTGACGGGTCTGAAAGACGTGACGCTGACCGAGGCGGCCTTTCGGCGGGTCGAGGCCCGGCTGAGCAGCGAGGTGCAGGCTCCGGTTTCAGCGTGGGGACTGGTGTGGTCGCAGCTTCGAGTCAGCTGGTTGCTCGCCGCCGCGCTGGTGGGGCTGGTGGTGCTGTGGGTGGTCCCCAGCTCGACCCCGGCGGTCGTCCTACAGGCGCCGGTGACGAAAGCGATTGAGCCGAAGGTCATCGTCCGGCCCGACAACTCGGCGCAGTGGACGGCGATGTTGGTCGAAGGAATCGTCCGCCGAAATGGGTCCGCGCTGGCCGCGGGCGAAGTCGTGCAGAAGTCCGACCGGCTCGACGCGCGAATGGGAAGGGTGGTGCTGGCCCAGGTCGGCGCCGAAGTTCAGCTCGAGCTGATCGGCGTCGCGAAGGTCGGCGGCACCGCGATGCTCAGCCTCGAGGAAGGAACGCTGGCGGTGGAGGCCCGGCCCGAGGTGTGGGTGGAAGCCGGAGGCGCCTGGGTCGTCGGCTCGGACGCCGCGTTCGTGGTGTCGCGCGCGGCCGCCGAGGTGATGGTCGAGGTGCTTCGGGGCAATGCGCGGGTCGGCTCGGACGGGGAGCTGCGCGACTCGGTGGCGCTCGTCGCTCCGCAGCGCTTGAAGCTGGGACTGCCGATCAAGCCCCCGTTCTCGCAAGTCGACCGCGCTGCTGAACCGTACCCGTTCTCGACGCTGCCCAAGCAGCCCTGGGCGCGGCTGGACGTGACGGATTTGCCGACCGGGAGCACGTTCGATGTCGACGGGCGCCACCTGGGAACCCCGACCTCGCTGATGCTCACCGAGGGCCGCCACCGGGTGATGGCGCAGGTGCCGGGGCAGGGGAGCAAAGAGACCTGGGTGCAGCTGGTCTCGGGCCGCAACACTCTGCTGAAGCTTCCGCCCAGAAACCTCGGGCTGCAGAAAGACGAGCCGGCTCCGTCGCAGGACGCGATCGCCGAGCTGCAGAACGCGCTCAAGGATCAGCGGCCGAAGCTTCGGGCCTGCTACGAGAAATGGCTCAAGGGGAACCCGGTCGCGATGGGCGATGTGACCCTCACGCTGTCGGTGTCGGCGAACGGAAAAGTGCTTGGGGCGCGGGTCGATGACGCGACGATTCCAGCCGAATCGGTCGACTGCCTGGTTCGCACCGGACTGCGGCTGGTGCTGCCTCCGCTGGGAAGTGAGCAGGAAATCGAGGTCCCGCTTTCCTTCACCCAGGGCAATCCGCGGCCCTGATATCGGGCGCAAATGAAAATCCAGAACGTTCCGTTTCACACCACCGATTGGTCGACGGTGCCGGCGAGCGAGCACCCGGGCGAAGTGGGAACCGCCACCTGGCGAACGATCGAGCTGGGCAACATCCGGGTGCGGCAGGTCGACTACTCGCCCGGGTACGTAGCGGACCACTGGTGCGAGCGGGGCCATGTGCTGTTGGTTCTCTCAGGCGAGCTCATCACCGAGCTGCGCGACGGCCGACGCTTCGTCCTCCCTGCCGGACACAGCTACCAGGTCGCTGACGCCGATGGGGCGCACAGGTCGGTGAGCCCCCGCGGAGCCCGGCTGTTCGTCGTCGATTGACTGCGCAGCTTCGCGCAGCCCGTTTGTCGCACCTGACCCTTCAACGAGTTGAACGCGGGCATGCGAGCTGAAGTGTAGTGGGTGCATGTACTGCGAGCCCTGTCGGGTCGAGCGGTTGGGAACAGCGCGATTCTGCGTCATCTGTGGAAGCACGCTGCTGCAGCGGCCGAGGGAACAAATCGAAGCCGACCTGGCGCGGGTGCGCTGGTTGCTCGCCGAGCTACCCGAATGGGACGCGAGCCTGGTCGCCGCTCGGCCCCGGCAGTACGTGATCGAGCGGTACCGGCAGCGCGAGAAGGTCCTGCTCTGGGCGCTCGCGGCGGATGAACCGGCCCCAACAGCAGTGGCCCCGCCCTCGCCGACCCCCGCGGTGCCGCACGTCGCCGCCGCAATGCCGCCCCCTGTCCGTGCACCGCCGCCCCCCGTCGCTGCTCCGTCGTCCCAAACCGCAGAGCCCTCCCGTTCATCCGCAGAGCCCTCCCGTTCATCCCGAGAGCAGTCGAGGGAAGAAGCCTCTCGAGCCGCAGGGCCGGGGCCGTTGCTCGAGGTCGAGCTCGAGGCGCCTTCCCTCGAAGACCGGGTGGTCCTCGAAGCCTCGAGCTGGAGCCGAATCTGGAAGCCCTTCCTCAACCAGAGCATCGGCTGGTTCATCGGCGCGTTCCTGATTCTCTCGGGCACGTTCTACCTGGTGTCCGACTCGTGGTCGGGGCTGACATCGACCCTGCGTGCGCTGGTCGTCTTCGGGCTGGCGGCGGGGTGGACGCTCGGCTTCTCTGCGTGGGCCCAGTTCCTCTGGCGTCGCGAGGCGACGCGCGGAGCGGCCCGGGTGCTGAAGCTGATTGGCGCCGCGATGGCCCCTCTGGCTCCCTTTGCGGTGGGGCCGGTGGCGAAGGACTCCCCGCTGTTGGTGACGGCGCTGGTGCTGGCGTGGAGCGCCGTCGCCGCCGTGCTCGCCCTGGGAGTGACCCGAGATCTGCAAAAGGTCGGGCTGCGAAATGTCCCGCTGGCGATGGCGGCGTGTGCGGCAATGATGGGCCTCGCCCCGATGATCGTCGGGTTTCACGGCGCTGCGCTGTGGCTGATGGTGATTCCCGTCGGTCTGCTCTGGGCCAATTCGCGCAGTGGAGCGGGGCTCACGGAACGAACGCGCGGCTGTTCGCCTTCCTCGCTCCGCTCTACCTGGCGGCGATCTTCGCAACCCGGCTGCATTACGCGCTGATCGCCGACGCGCTCAACTGGGGCACCTGGGCCCCGTTTCTCGCGCTCTGTCTGACGGCGGCGCTCGAGCTGCGAGCTCCGCTGGGCCCGGACGGTCGGCCCCACTGGGAACGCGCCGCTGATCCGATTGCGATTCTGATTGTCGGCGGGCAGCTGGGCTTGATGGCCTGGGCCCTGCTCGGAGCGGCTCGGCCTTCTTCGTCACCAGTGTGATCGGCGCGCACACCTGCTTTCGCCTGCTTCGGGGCAGCAGCTCGCCCCGCGCCGCGCGATGGATCTACGCCCTCTACTTCTTCACCTGTTTCGCCTGGCAGACCTGCGGCCAGTTGATCCCCGGTGCGATTAAAGAGCTCATCCAGCAGCTCAAGACCAGCCTGGGCTACCCGCCTCAGGGCGCGCTGCCGTTCGCCTACAACGCGATCTACGCCGCGCTGTTCGTCATCGCCGGCGCGCTGCTGGCGGTGAAGTGGCTCAAGGGCAATCAGCGCGCGTGGGCCGAGCCGCTGCTGCGCTGTACGTGGATCACCAGCGCGCTGACCGTCGCGCTCGCCGTTTCCTCGCTCGGCACCGACACCCGGCCGGCGATGATCAGCGTCCCGTTGCTGATGGCGCTGTGCCTTGGGTTGGGCTTGTGGCTCGATCGCCCGGCGTTCACCCGCACCGGCTCGGCCCTGGCAATCGCGTTTGCCGCGACGCTGATGGCGTGGACGGGCCCCGAGGCGGGCGCGCTTCCGGTGGCGATCCTCGCGCTGCTGTTGGCGGGAGTGTCGATCTTCTCCCTCGAGTCGCACCGGGTGCCCTTGTCGTGGGCCGGCTACAGCCTCGTCGCGTTCGCGGTCGGCCTGGCGTGGGTGATGCCGGGAAACGCGGGGCAGGTGTTGGCGCTGGGAATCGCGTTCGCCGCCGCCTGGCTCATCGGCCGAAACGTCGACCTTCCGCTCGCGCAAGATGCTTCGTGGGTCATCCCCGCGATTGTCGTCGCGCGGGCGATGGCGCTGTGGGCGCCGACGTATGCCGCGCCGGCAATTGCACTCACCGCGCTGGTCCTGGCGCTGCTGGCCCGGAGCAAAGGACGGCTGCGTCACGCGGAAGCGGCGTCGGCGTTGGCGGCGCTGGTGGGCCCGGTGTGGCAAGGGGTCAGCCAGCTGTCGACCGGCGCACCGGTCTGGCTCGGAGCCGTGCTGCTCACTTCCGCCGCCGCGCTGGCGGTGGGAGCTCGCCGCACCAGGCCTGAGCCGACCGCCGACTGGCGCGACGCACTGGCAATGGTTTTCGGAACGCTGGCGCTCTTGCCGGTCATTCCGGAATTTCAAACGTGGACCGCCTGGACCCCCGAGTCGGCGGCATTCGCGTACGCGGCGCTGGGCCTGACCGCTTCGATCTGGGCCGCCCGCTTCGGTCGCAGTTGGCGCCCGGCGTTGCTGGCGACGCTCAGCATTCTGTTCGCCACGGGGGTCTGCCTTTACGCGCAGGACACTCACGCCTCTCCTGAATGGGTGGCGGCCATTTGTGCAGTCGGCGTGCTGCTGACGATGCGGGCCCTGCTGCCGTCAATCTCGGTGCCGATCGCCACGGTGTTCGCGCTGCGGGCCACGGACGGAAACCACACCGCGCTGCTGGCCCTCGCGGTCGGGCTGTCGGTGCTCGCGCTGTTCGAAGACCTGGACTTCACCTGGACCAGCATCCTCGGCAACCGCTCGGTCGCGTGGGCGGCGAGCCTCTCGTCGTTGGTCGTGCTGGGCCTGCTCGTCGTCCCGCTCAGGTTCTTCATCTTGCTGCGGTTCTCGGCCCCGTACGACGGACACCTGCAGCCCTACCTGATCATCGCGGCGGTGCTCCCCTTGTTGTGGGTGCGCGCGACCCGCTCAGGGATCCTCGCAATCGCCCTGGCTCCCCTGGTCCTGGTGGCCGGAGATCCCTGGATTGTCGCGGGCGTGCTGATCGCGCTGACGCACGGAGTGGAACGGGTGGCCCCGCTGCGCTCACTGCTCTTCGGGGCAAAAGATGCGCAGCGCCTGAGGTCCCAATTCGCGCCCTGGGTCCTGGGCGGAGCGGCGATCATCGGCGCGCTGTCGGTGCTGGAAGGCGGCTTGGGTTTGCCCTGGGCGCTGTTGATGCTGCTGGCCGCCAGCGAGCTGCTCGCGTTCCGCTTCGTCGCCGCGGCGCTGTTCTCGGTGTCCGCCCACGGGCTGGCGCAGATTCTCACCCCGGTGCTGATCGGCCTCGCCTTCCTCGAGCGCTTCATTCCGGGGCTCGTCTCGAAAGTGCTCGGCGCGAAACCGCACCCCCACACGGTCCCCGCGGCCGTCCTCTCGGCGATCGCTCTGGCGGGCTTCGTTGCGGCCAGCGCCCCGGCCGACCCCACGTCTTCGGCCTGGCTGCTCGCCGCGACGCTGGCGGCCGGCGCAGTGCTGCTCAACCAGCGCTGGCTCGTTGCCGCCGCGGTGGTCGCTGCGGCCTGTCAAATCTCTCGTCCCGGGCTGCTTGCGCACTGCGGGTGGGTCGCCTTCGGTGCCGCCGCGCTCGCCGCGATGCTCAGAATCGAGTCGCTGCGCGAGCGGGTTCGGGCGACGTTTGCCCGGCTGAATTGTCCGCTCGATGGGGACTTCGGCTCTGCCTTCTGGTTGGGCTCGGCGATCGTGGCGTCCACCGCGCTGCTGGTGGCGGGCCCGCATTCCGCGTTGCTCGCGCCGCTGTTGGCGACCGGCGCGCTGCTGCTGCTCACTGCGCATCAGACCGAAGTCATCGCCGCGGCGGTGCTCGCAACGGCGCTGGTATTCGTGCTCATTCCCCTGCCCGAAGGGGCAGCGGTGCTGGGATCGATCGGCTTCACCCTCTGTCTGGGCGGCGCCCTGCTCGAAGGTCGACACCGCTCGGCGTTGACCTGGCATCACGCGGGTTGGGCGCTGTCCGGGCTCGCGCTCGCAGGAGCCCACTCGCTTCATCACCCTGCGACCGTGATCGCCTGGGGCTTTGCTGCCGGTTGTGCGGTGGTGATGGCCCACCGCAATCCGGCGCTCGAGTGGGTCCGGTGGTTGGGGCTGATTGCTGCGGCGCACGTCGGCCTGTTCTACCTGGGCCTCGCGCTGGCGACTGGAGCGCCGCGCGAGCTGATCTTGCCGTGGGTCGCGAGCGCGTCGTTGATTCTGGGAACCGTCGCGCTTCGAGGGGCGAAGTCGAGCCAGCGGGTGACGCAGCGGTTGGCCTCGGCGAACGGTCTGTTCTGCCTGGGCATGTTCGAGCTTTGCCTCGGGCTGATGACGCTCAACGGCGGACACAGCCGCGAAGCCGGGGTCGCGCTGTTGGCCGTGGGGCTCGCCGTCTGGGCGCTGGGCTCGCGGGTCCTGGAGGAAGACGACGCGCTCTGTGCCGCATTCGTCGGGCTGTTGCTTCCCCTGGGCTTCGTCGCCATTCGCCGTCTGGCTTTTGGCGCCGGGCCCGACGCGGTCGAGTCGCTGGTCGCGCTGGTGGCAGGCGCGGGGGTCGCAGGGCTCGCGCGCGCACTCGACGGGCGGAGCCTGAAAAAATCGGCCCTCGTCGCGCGCTCGTTCGCGTTCTGGTGGCCGCTGGCGGGGTTGGTCGCGGCTCCCTGGAATACGCCGTGGACGTTGTGCCTGTTGCTGCTCGCCCAGTCGGCGCACTTCGCCGTAGTGGCTCGCCTGGGCGCGATGAAGCGCCCGGCAGCGTTGCTGTCTACCGTCGCCTTCAACGCCGCGATGGTGTTCGCCTTCGTCGCCGCCGGGTCCCACAGCGCCGAGTACCTGTTGATTCCGTTCGGGCTTTCGTTGCTGGTGCTGCTGAAGGTCTTCGAAGCCGACCTGGCGGAAAGCTCCCGAACCCAGCTGCGTGCGATCGCGGTGACGCTCGTCTACGGAGCGGCAGCGTTCCGCCCGCTGACCTTCGATACGACCTTCGCCCTGTGGGTCTGCGTCGCCCTCTGCGTCGCCGGCGTCGCGTTGGGAATCGTCCTTCGGGTTCGCAGCTACGTGTACCTGGGTACCGCCTTCATGATCACCACCCTGGTCGCGAACCTGGTCCGCTACGGGGTGCGGGAGCCGCGCATGGGCGCGCTGTTCCTCTCGGGCCTGGGCCTGGCCGTCGTCGGCTTCATGGTGTTGGTCACCACCCGCCGCACCGAGCTCGTCGCGCGGTACCAGCGGGCTCGGGCGATGCTGCAAAACTGGGAAGGGTAGCTGCGGACCGCAGACGGTGCATGGGGCGCGCGCCTGAGGCAGCAAGCCCCGCACCCTGAAATTTGGTTGTTGAAGGGTCTGAGTTCGCAGATGTATTGCGGTGCCTCATGGGCTCCGATTCCAAGCTTCTTGTTGCGAATGACGCCTCGGTCCGCGAGGTGCTTCGTCGACTGAAGATAAAGGTCGAGTCCTATGGCGACGAATGGTTGTTGCTACCCTCACTCAACGCCATCGCGCTTTCGAAAGAGTTGGGGAAGCTCCCCACCCGGCCGCTCCTCGTTCAATGGTCGATTCAAACTTCGGTAGATCAGATCTGGATCAGCTGTTTTGAGAAGGGGCGAGAGGTGCGCACTCTTCTCTATTCCGAAGGGGCCTGGACCATTCGCTTTGGAAAATCGCTACCGTTTGAAGATCAGCCGCGGCTGAAGAAATGGCTCACCAAGCGCAGGCTGCTTGCTTCTTCTGATGGCTACGAGGTCCTCAATGCCTTCCTGGGGATGACGCAAGCACCGGAGGACGACCAGAACGACGAACTGCCTCACCTGAAGGAAGAACTGTCTCAGCTGAAGGCAGACGTCTCAACAGCACTCGATCAGCTTGCCAGGAAGACCAGGCGCGAAAGCGTGTACGGCGTCGCCGCTCAATTGGGTGAACAGGGCCGAATCGTCCTCCGCGCAGGCACCGAGACGGGTCTGAAGGCGGCAGTAGCGGCAGAGGCCAAACGATCGGTGTTGTTGCGAAAGAGCCCTTTGGCCAAACAGCTCGGCCTGCGTTGGCGCATTCGGCATTGGCGGTTTGCGGCATCCCTCGGTCGTTCGAAACTTCCTTATCTGGAGGAGCTGCTCCTCGATCGGATTTCATTCGGCGATGAGGTGCGAAGGCGCTTCGGCGTCGAGACGGCGGTCGGGTTTTGCCGGGCCAAGTGGAAAAACCAAACAATTGGTGGCTACGAGAAGTTCTCAAACGCTCGAGTCGTCAAACGACTTTTGCGTGAGATCCGGGATAGCGGTGTTCAGGCGAAGAAGGCTCTGGCTGAACTCAGTGCCAAGGATGCATTTCGAGCCTACGGCGAACGTGTCGAGGTGTTCTCCATGCTTGAGGAATTCCGACAGGACGCCACCGAGTTTTTCGTGGCCCATCCAGTTGCGTTTGCGCCGTTCATCATTGATGCCCTCGAGCGGGATTTCAAAAGGCATGAGGGCCTGACTTTGGCTTTCACGTTCCGCAACGCTCGCACCCTCAAGCGCGACCAAAACCTTGTCGCTCGATTGGAGAGGCTCTCTGCACGCCACGGTGGGTTCAACACCTTCAACCCATTTTTGGACGTTTTGGCCAACTTCGGGCGGCAGGCCTGAGCGACGCTCCCGTCAAACCGAGCGCTCGCCTTGTCGCCCAGCAAGAGTAAGCGCCACTCGACTGCCGGCCGAGTCGAGCAGATTCCCCCGTCGCACTTCGAGTCTCTGCAGGCCCATCGCAGCTACTTTTTCCGACGCGCTTGCTTCGCTTCGTAGGTGACGTTCACCCGGGTGGCGATGCCTCCGCGAATGAACCAGTCGCCCTCGACCTGCACCCGTCGGGGGTGGGTCACCTTCACCACGTCATCGAGAATCTTGTTGGTGACCGCCTCGTGGAAGGCGCCTTCGTTGCGGTAGCTCCAGAGGTACATCTTCAGGCTCTTGAGCTCGACGCACAGCTTGTCCGGCACGTAGCGAATGGTGAAGCGGGCGAAGTCCGGCTGTCCGGTCAACGGGCACAGGCAGGTGAACTCGGGACAATCGAACGAAATCTCGTAGTCGCGGTCGGAGGCAGGGTTCGGAAAGGTGTCGAGCTGCTTGGAAGGTTTGGTTGGCATGCTAGGACTCAGGTGTGAGCGACATTCGACGGCAGGGCAAGCGGATCTCGCTTTCCGTCATCTTCAGCGGGGGCGGAGCAGCGACCAACCTCGACGGTCGGGTGACCGATCTCTCGCAGGTGGGGCTCTTTCTGGCCACCAAACATTTCATTCCCTTAGGTCAAATGGTGCACCTCGAGTTCGACCTTCCGACCGGGCACGTCGAGGCGATGGGCGAGGTGCGGTGGATCGCGCGCGGGGCCCACGTCGCCGAGCAGGGCCTGGGAATCCGTTTTCTGCGCCTGTCGTCCGAAGCGGCCCAGGCGATTGATCTCGCGATCGACGCCGCTTGAAGCTCAGGCCGCGGACTTCACCGCCACGTTCGACAACGCGGTGACCACTTCGGCCAGGCTCGGCACCACCACGTCCGCCCCCGCCGCGCGAAAGCGCACCGCCGCCCGGGCTGCCTCGTCCCGGGTCCGGTCCGGCCGCAGCACGATCACCGTCAGCTTCGGGTAGCGCTCCTTCAACTTCCGGCACAGCTCCCGCGCCGGAGTGCCGCCCTTGGGAGGAAGCGCCGCCAGCACCACCGCGGTCGGGGCCCGGGTCGACAGCTCACGCAGATCCATTTTGGATCCCACGATGTCCAGTGGCCCCAGGTGCTGCGGCAAGGCCACGCTCAACATCTGCAGCATCAGCTCGCTCTCGGTTCCAGTCGCGAGGCCAATAAGCTGGGTTCGGCCTGGCCCCCGCGCTTCGCCCTGCATCTGCTGAACGTTTTCGCGGGTCGCTTCGACCAGGTGGGCGAGGTCTTCGTCGGTGATTTCCGCGCGGTCCCGCTCGTGGGTCGCCAGCACCAGCGCCGGCAGCATCACCTGGTCCATCACCCCCAGCGGGGACAAGGTCGGCATCAGCTTCTGCGCAATCTCACTCGCCTCGTCTTCATCGTGGGCCAACAGCCGCTGGTAGTAGGTGACCTCGGGCCCGAGCACCTCTTCGTCGCCCAGGACCACGGCCAGAAACCGCAGCGAAGACAGGTGGCGCCCGAGCACGGCCAGCGACACCGTCAGCGGAGTCGACAGCACCAGCCCAATCGGCCCCCACAGCCAGACCCAGAACAACGTCGAGACCAGCAGCGCGATCGCCGTCACGCCGGTGCGGTGGCCAATCAGAATTGGCTCGATGAAGTAGGCGGTCACCACGTCCAGCCCCGCGAAGAGAAGAATGGTGAGCCCCACCTGGGTCCAACTGGGAAAGAGCGCGAACGCCATCGTCGCCGGAAGCAGCGCCGCCGCCAGCGAGCCCAGGTACGGCACGAACCGCAGCACCGCCGCGAAAGAGCCCCACAGCACCGGGTAGGGAATTCCAATCACGTACAGCCCGAAAGCGACCAGCGCGCCGAGGCTGGCGTTGATCAACAGCTGCGCCACCAGGTACCGACTGATGCGATGCCCCGCTTCGTCCAGGGTGCGGGTGGTGAGGGTGACGTTTCGGGGGCCCGCCAGTCGAATCACCCGGTTCCTCAAGTCCTCTCGATGGCTCAAGAAAAAGAGCGTGAGCACGAAGATGATGCCCACCCCCGCCAGGGGTGACGCGTAGGGGCCGACCCCTTCTTTCAGACGCGAGACCGCCGAGGCCTCGGCCGGAACCGTGCGCACCGTTTCAATCGGAGGGCCGATTCTGCGATCCAACCCGGCGGTGACCCGCTCGAAGGTGGTCTCGAGCTTGGCCAGCGGGCCGTTGGTCCCCAGTTCCAGCGCCAACACCCGCTTCCGCATCGAATCGGTGTACTGCGAGACCTTGTCGGCCAGGTCGTTGACCTCGATCACCAAAAAGGCGCTGAAGCCCCCGACGGCCCCCAGCGCCACCACCATCACCAGCGCGAGGGCGACCATCCGGGGCACTCCCCATTTGATCAGCGCCTTGAGAGGAGCGGTGAGGATGAAGGCGAGAATGAAGGCGATTGCGATCGGCACCACCACGTCTCGCGCCACCGACAGAATGCCGATGATCAGCACCACCGTCGCCAGTCGAACCAGTACAGGCAACCCGCGAAACAGGGACGGCGGAATGATCGGCTCCATAAGACTCAATCCCACAGCACAAACGATGCCGTGAGCCTGGGCCCGTGGGCTCACCCTTCTCGAGTGGTGCTTTTTGTCTCTTTTGAGGCAGGAACGTTATGGTGCCCGGCCGTTCTGGCCGGGTGAGCTTTTAAGGGGAAATCCGATGCGCCGTCTTTCGATGTTGTTGGCCGCCGTGGCCATGTCTTGCAGCAGTGGCAACCCGAGCTCCAGTCCGCTCGCCTTCTGTTCCGAGCTGGCCACCCGGTACTGCGATCAGCAGATCAGCTGCAGCAAAATCGCTTCCTCGCACCGCAAAGACTGTATCGAGAGCGTTCGGGTCAACCTGTGCGGAGTGCGCGCCAACGAGTCGAGCCGCGCCCTGTTCAAGCTGAACGAGAAGCTGACGACGAAATGTCTGGCCGACCTGAAGAGCACCGGATGCTCGCGCGAAGGCGCCTACCTGGACGGTGCGTGTCTGGCCGCCATCGAGCCGGCGATCGCCGCGGGTGGGAAGTGTGAGACCGATTCTCATTGCCGCGACGCCAACGACCGCTGCATCGGGGTCGGCTGTGATCGCACCTGCCAGGCGGCGGGCCTGGCAGGCCAGCCCTGCCGTCCTTCAGCCGCGGGCATCGGCAGCTGCAACCCGGGCCTCACCTGCGACGCGAGTGGTCAGTGCTCGAAGGGCGGGGTCACGGGCGCCGATTGCTCGGCCTTGCTTCCGTGCGACGGCGACAACTTCTGCGAGCCGATGAGCGACAAGTGCGTGGCGCTTCCTTCCGCGGGGCAGACGTGCCGGTTTGGCTTTCCGCAGTGCGCCGAGGCCGCCTACTGCGCGGCGGTCAGCTGCTCCGCACGCCTCGGAGTCGGCTCGATGTGCGTCGTCTCCAATCAGTGCGTCGTCGGCACCAGCTGCCGGGCTGGCACCTGCCAGTCTCTGGCGGCTGAAGGCGCGGCGTGCATGCAGTCGGCAGATTGCGCGACCGCGCTTTCCTGCGACGTAGTCACCCTCACCTGCCAGACGGCCAAGCGGGCGTACTTCGAAGAGGCGTGCACCAGCACCAGCCGCTGCTACGGCGGCCTGACTTGCCGGAACCTCAAGCCGGCACGAGGGGGCGCTGCGGGGTCCCCGGGCGTGTGCGGGATCGGAATTTCGGGCGACACCTGCTTCTCTTCTCAGGGCTGCCCTCCGGGAAATTTCTGCCAGCTGCCGGCGACCGTGGGAGAGCCGGGAACCTGCACCGCTTCGGCGGGGGGAACGATGTGCGGCGCCGATGATGACTGCTCCGAGAGCGATGCCTGCCACGTCTCGGATCGCAAGTGCGTCACGCGCGCCTCGCTGGGAAGCAGCTGCGCCCAGGTCAGCTGCGTCGAGAACGGTTCCTGCGTCCGTCGCGGCGCGGCTCAAATCTGCGTCGAGCTGGCCGACACCGGCGGGGTTTGCAGCAACGACATGGTCCAGGCGATTCCCTGCCGCGGGCCGTTGATCTGCGCGCGCAGCATCTGCATCTCTTCGGGCCGAAAAGGCGAGGCGTGCCTGGGCAGCGCGACGATGGGCAGCTGCTTTGCCGGGGCCTGCATCGAAGGCGTCTGTGGAGACCAGCGCCCCGATGGCGCCACCTGCAAGCAGGACTCAGATTGCGTCAACTCCACGTGCGAACGGGGCATCTGCGTTCAGCAGTGCCGGTAGTCGGTTAGCGCCAGGGGTGCCCACAGCCATGAAAGTGGATGTGGGCCCTGGGCACCCAGGGCATCACGGGGCGAGTGCGGACCAGACAGCCGCTGGCCCCCAACATCGTCAGCACAGCGATCGCAAGCAGGGGAAATCGTTTCATCTCCGATGAACACTCGGGGGTGCGAATCGTTGCGGGTCAGGCGGGGGGGTGCATCGCCCACCAGCTGGTCGGGGCCAGGTCGCGCGCGTCGAGCCATTCTTTTGCTTTGGGCGACACGAAGGCTTCGAGCTCGATTTCGCGCTGGGCCGAGTAGCCGCTCTTCAAGGTAATCGGGGCGTAGCCGGGGTGGCACATCAGCTCGACCGTTCCTTGCGCGGGCAGCGCCCACAAATGGGTGCGCAGCCGTTCGGAGGTCCAGTACGGCTGCTCGCCCGCCTCGCCGATGAATTCGTCGTTCGTCACCACCCCACGCCCCTTGAGGGCGCGCCGCATTCCGGGCTCGATGCTTCGCAGCGGCAGCTTGTGGCGCAGCGCGAGGCGAATCAGCGCCTCGAGCACGTTCGGGTGTTTGTGAAGGTGCTTGTGGACATCGAGGTGGGAAGCGCCGCGACCGGTGAGCAGCTTCAGCCGGTCGAGCTGCGCCTGGGCTTCGGCCTCGATCACCTCGGTCGGAAGCTCGATCACCCGCCCTTCGAGCCAACCGCCGTCGGGGCCGAGCAGGCATTTGGGGACCTTCGAGACCGGGGGCCAGCGCGCCAGATTGACGTGAAGTCCGATTCCGAGCGCGGTCCCCAGCACCTTCTTCCCCGCGTCTTCGCTGTGAGGGCCGTTGACGATCATCGTCGTCGAGCTGACGATGCCCAGGTTCATCGCCTCGAGAATTCCCCGCGTGACGGCCGGGTCGTAGCCGAGATCATCGGCGTTGATGATCAGGGTCGCGGTCATGGCTTGGGGGTGCAGCGGCTGAGCAGGGCGGGGGAGTCTTTGACAAAACGGGTGCTGATCTTCTTGCGCGTCTCGCTGAGCGTCACCGCCTGGGTCTGCGCTTCCAGCTCGCACAGCGCGATCAACGCCCGCGGATCATCGGCGGCGGCGAGCCGGTCGGCCTCGAGGTACGACTCGCGGGCGTTCTTCACCTCGCCCTGTTGGTACTGCACCGTGCCCAGGTAGTAGTGGCCCACCATCAGCCCGGGCGATTTCTTCAGCGCCCGCTTCAGCAATGTCGCGGCTTCCTCGAAGTTCTTTTGGCGGTAGCGAACAAACGCCAGCTCGGCGGCTGCGGTGGAATCGAATTCTCGGCTCAGCACCGCGGTGAGCGCCTTCGCCGCTTCCTCGAGGCGTCCGGCCTGCGAAAACAAGTAGCCCTGGCGGATCAGCAGCGAAGTCGAAGACTTCTTCTTGATCGCGCGGGTGAGCGCTTCGAGCGCCCCGGACGCATCGCCCTGCGCCTCGCGCAAAGACGCCAGAGCCAGGTTCGCGGCCGGATCCTCGGGCATCAACGCATCTGCGCGCGCCAAAGCCGCTTCGGCCCGTTTTCCCTTTCGCAGCGCACTGGCCGCGCGGCCCTCGA
>JAYVCD010000381.1:0-4248 GCA_043750125.1 Archangiaceae bacterium
CATGCGCAAGCTGCTTCAGGCGGTCAACCTTCCGTTCTACTCGCAGCTGTTGGTGCTGGGCAGCGCCTCGTCTGCGGTGATCGTCGTCACGCTGCTCTACAAGTTGGCCCCCCACGCTCCCGTGCGATGGAGATCCGCGCTCGCGGGTGGGTTGGTGGCGGGGTTGGGTTGGGAAATTGCCCGAAACGCCTACGCCGGCATTGCCCGCCTTTTCTTGAGCGCGAACCCGGTGTACGGCGCGCTGGGAATCGCTCCGTTGTTCTTGATGTGGCTGTACTTGTCGTGGTGCCTGGTCTTGTTCGGCGCGCGACTGGCGTACGCGGTCGAGCACGCCGCCCATCGCGGCGTCTTCCTCGATCTGCAGCACCACCCCCGCGCGCGCGAGCTGCTCGCCAGCCGGATTGCGCAGCTCACCACCCGCGCGTTCCTCGAAAAGCAGCCCGCTCCCACCGCGTCCAGGCTTGCCAAGAAGTTGGGAGTCCCAGCCCAACTCGTCGGCGAGCTCGTCCATCAGCTCGAGTCTGCTTCTCTGCTGACCATCAGCCGCAGAGGCGAAGTAGCGCCGGCACGAGATCCGTCCCAGCTGACCCTGGCCGATGTTTCGGCCGCCGTGGGCGGAGTCGCGATGCTGGTTCGGCGCGACGACACAGTTTCGAACAGTCAGGGCTACGATGAAGTGGAGAAGATCTTCTCAGTCGGCGATGATGCAAGTGTCGAGAAACTCAGCCAGATTTCTTGGGTCAGCCTTGCCGATGGTTCTCATGTCAGCTAAAAGGTGTGCGATTCTTGGAGGTTGCACGATCTATGGATAGGATTGCTGCAAAACCCGAGTCGTATCCAACTGTTCGGGGGGTCATGATGCTCAAATCCGATCTGGTCAATGTGTTGGTGACGAAGCGGGGCGTGACGCAAAAGCAAGCGGAAGCCACGATCGAAACCATTTTCGAGGCGATGAAAGAAGCACTCGTTCGCGGCGAGAACATCGAGATCCGCGGACTTGGCGCCTTTCACGTCAAGCACTACCCCGGGTACCAGGGCCGCAATCCAAAGACGGGTGAGGTCATCCCGGTCAAGCCCAAGCGCGGCCTTTTGTTCCGAGCGGGAAAAGAGCTGAAAGATCGCGTCAACCGTCCGGAAGATGCCGCGGGCGGAACGACGGTCCCGCCCGACGGAAACCAGTAGTCAACGGGCCGCCGGAACCAGCCGGCCCACCGGTCGGACCTGAAGGTCTGAGTCGAGCTCGGCAAACGTCAGCACGGCCACTTCGGGAAAAGACCCCTCGACCAGCCGGCGCAGTACCCGCCGCACGTCGGGCGACGCGAGCAGAATCGCTCGGCCATGGGCCGCGATCCTCTTCAGTCCTTCGAGGATCGCCCGCGCTTCCTGCGGCTCGATTGCCGTCTGGGGCCCGGCACCGCGCAGCGTCTCTTCGATCGCCGGGTCGACGAGAAATGCGTAAAGCGGCCCCCCAGGCGCGTATTGGTGACTGATCTGCCGGTGGAGCGCCTGGCGGCACTTCTCGGCCAGCGCGTTTGCGTCGCCTTCGGTCGAAGGCGCAACCAGCGCTTCGAGAATCGCCCGCAGGTTTCGAATGCTGACCTGCTCGTGCAGCAGCTTCTTCAGCACTTCGGTCAGCAGGGGCAGGGGCACCTTGCTCAACGCTTCTTTGGCCAGCGCCGGAGACTGCAGCTCGAGGCCGTCGATCAGCGCCTGCACTTCTTGAATGCCAAGAAACGTGCTGGCTCGTTTTCGCAGCAGCGCCAGCACATGATCGCAGATCAGCTGACGCGCAGTGCGAACTTGAATCTGCGCCAGCTCGAGCTGCGCCCGCACCTTCGGGTCGACGGCCGAGATCGCACGTCCGGTCGCAGGCTCGGTGGCCGGCTCGACCCCGAACCCCAGAAAACCGATGTCGACCGGAGCCGCGAGGGCAAACGCCTTCGCCGGGTTCACCTGACCTCGGCCACAGGGCACCTCGTCCACCAGGATCAGGTACGAATTGCTCGCGACCGGAGCGCCGGTGCGAACCCGCACCCCCGGTATGCGTACTCCCAACTCGTAAAAGACGCGCTCGCGGACCTGGGTCAGATCGTCGTGCACGAACTTTCCTCCTTCCTCGAGGGTGAGGCCGCTGAGCTCGGCAGACAAGTCGAGGATCAACGCAGAGACTCCGGCGGTCGCGTCGGTGGGCTCGGTCGCCGGGTCGGTCTTCGGGTCGAGGACCGTGCCCGCGACGGCCTGCGCCACCGCAGAAGCCTGCTTCGCTTTCTTCAAGCCGTAGCCCAGTGCGGCCAGAGTGCCGGCGATCGCGATGAAGGTCAGGTGCGGCATTCCCGGCATTGCCGCAAGGGCCAGGCACAGCGCCGCGACTACGAACAGCGCCTTCCACTGCCCGAAGAATTGCGAGCCGATTTCCGAGCCGAGGGAAGCCTCTTCGTTCTCGGCTGCGACCCGCGTCACGACGAGCCCCGCCGCAACAGCGATGCACAGCGAGGGGATCTGCGAGACCAGCCCGTCACCAATGGCGATCAGCGCGTAAGTCGAGGCGGCGTCGGAAACCGTCATTCCGTTCTGGAGCGTTCCGATCGCCACTCCGCCCAGCAAGTTGATGAAGACGATGATCAGCCCGGCAATGACGTCCCCTTTGATGAACTTCATCGCGCCGTCCATCGACCCGAACATCTGCGATTCGCGCTCGAGGTGCCGTCGTCGATTGCGCGCTTGTTCCTGGGTGATGGCCCCGGCGCGAAGATCCGCATCGATCGACATCTGCTTTCCGGGCATCGCGTCGAGCGTGAAGCGCGCAGAGACTTCAGCCACCCGCTCAGCGCCCTTGGTCACGACGAGAAACTGGACCAGGGTCAGAATGGCGAAGATCACCGCTCCGACGACGTAGTCCCCCCGAACGACGAACTCGCCGAACGCTTCGATGATTTCTCCGGCGTGGCCTTCTGAGAGTGCAAGTCGGGTGGAAGAGACGTTCATCGCCAGCCGAAACAGAGTGGTCAAGAGCAACAACGTCGGGAAGGCGGCGACCTTCAGCGCGTCCTTGGCGTAGAGCGCCGCGACCAGCAGGGACAAGGCGGCCGCGAGGTTGATCGCGATCCCCACGTCCAGCAGCCATTCAGGAAGGGGGACGATCAGCGCCCCCACGATCGCCGCCATCACCACGGCCAACACGACGTCCGAAGAGCTCTTCGCCCGCGCGAGCACTCTCGAGATGAGGTCCAGGAAGATGTTCATCGGGTCTCCAAATCGAGATGGTCTTTCTTCTCGAGCGCCACCTTCAAGAGAGCGGCGGCTGCCTGGTACAGCTCTTCCGGCACTTCTTCGCCGACATCGAAATGCACCAGGCTTCGCGCGAGCGAAATGTCTCTCACCACGGGGATCCCTAGATGTTTTGCGGCTTGCTTGAGCCTCAAGGCGTCTGCCTCCTGGCCTTTGGCCACGATGTACGGCGCTTCGCATTCCGTTTCGTCGTACCGGAGCGCCACCGCGATATGGGTTGGATTCACGACTACCGCGGTGGCCGATTGCACCCCACGTGCCGAGCCGCCTGCCGCCAGTTGTCGCCCGATCGCTTTGCGCTTTGCCTTTTGGTGCGGGTCTCCTTCGCTCTGTTTGTGCTCTTGCTTCACCTCGTGCTTCGTCATCATCAGGTCGCGAACGTGTCGGCGCCGCGCCCAGGCAAAGTCGATCAGGCCAAAGGCCAACAGCAGCAGCAGCCCGTGCTTCAGCGTCGGCAGCAGCACCGAGACCAGCGCGGGGAAAGCTGAAGCGCCGTCTGCGCTCACCGCCCGCAGCGCAGTGCCGCCCGCCCGTTCGACTGCCATCCACAGGACCCAGGCCATGATTGCGGCGATCACCAGCCCTTTACCGACTTCGGCCGCTTGCTTCAGGCTGAAGAGCTTCTTGAAACCCGCGATCGGGTCAATGCGCTCGAGCCTGGGAGCCAGCGGCTCGGGGTTGAACTGCAGACCCGCCATCCCGACCGAAGTCACCAGCGCTCCGAGGCAGGCCCCGATCATCGCGGGCGCGGCAAAAAGCGCGAGGATCGTCAGGCCTTCGTAAAGCGCCGCACCTGCAGAGTGCGTCGGGTCGCTGAACAATTGGGTGGTCCACGCCTTGAGTCGGTCCGCGCTGGTGTTCGCGAAGGCCAGAAATGCAAACAGGCCTGCCGCAGTGGCAGCGGCCGACGAGAGCAGGCGGCTTCGGGGAAATTGCCCCTGCTTTCGTGATTCTCGAACC
>JAYVCD010000382.1:0-35985 GCA_043750125.1 Archangiaceae bacterium
AGAGCGGCGAAGCGGCAGCCCGCGTGGCCGCCGCTCCGCCACCCTTCCTCCTCAAACCGTCCGCGCGTCCCCCCGGTCACGCGTTGCGTGAGTCCCGACCCCTCGCGCCCTCCCCCGCGCCCTCCCCCTTCCAACGGTGCGCTCACGCCCGCACTTCAAGCTCATGTCCGTCGCCTTCACGCGGTCCGAAAAGACGTCTGCCCCACTGGACCCCGCCCCCTTTGCTTGCCCGCATTCCCAGGCAGCCACTTCGGCGCGGCCCCCCCCCAAGCACCTGGTGCTCCCAGCACGGCGTGCTTCAGGCACCGGGTGCTTGGGCCGTTGCGAACGAGCGGCCCGTCGACCCAAGGCCGGCCGTGACCTGCGCCCGCTTACGGAACAGCAGGAGTGGCTCCGGTCGGAGTTTCCGTCCAACCCAACTTCTTCAATTCCTCGAGGCAGTGCTCTTCGAGTCGCCACCACGCGGCGTCGACAATCTCACTGGCGAGAGCCGAGTCTTGATTCGTTACCGCTTCCAACAGGGCCCAGTATTCGTCGACCCCCATCAACGGGTCGCAACCCGCAAACAACAGCTCAGAAACAAACAGTGAGCTCATCGAGTTGATGATTGCAGTGTGAGTGATGCAGCCTGAGGCCGCGGCCAGGATCCGAGTCACCTGCAGCTCGCATTCACCCACCTCCTTCCTAGACGTCTTCATCACCACCCGGTCGGCCAACAACCGCACCAGGTGGCGCAGCCACTCGAGCTGCGTCTCGTCCCGGTGGCGCGCGGCGCGATCCACCGTTTCCTTCAGCATGAACCTGAGGAAACCGCAGACCTGGGCCACGAGGTTCCATTTGCGCATCGGTTCGTCGCACGCCTCGTCGATCACATTCAGAAGCACCTTCAAATCCATCGACGACTGCAGCTCGACGAACCGCTTGCCTTCACCGGCGACCACCGCCAGCAGTCCGCGCACAACCAACCGCCCCACCGCGCTGCGCACCGTTTGATACGCGACGCCAAAGCTCGCGCAGAGCCTGTCGACCGACGGCAGCTGCTCATTGGCCCGATAGCGTCCGCTGAGAATCCCGTGGAGCAACTCGCGTTCGACCTTGTCCACGGCGAAATCTGACTTCAGTTCCTTTCGGTTCATTTGCCACCCCCTGGCATTGCCTGCGGAAGAATGAGTTTGTTCAATTTTTGATCAGTGACTGTCTTCGAAACCTTGCCGGTCGCGACCCACGCCCGCCGGTCGACGACCCGGCAGTTGATTGCGAACTGCATGTCCTCGTCGGTGATCCGCTCGTGCTCCTGAAGGTCGGCGCGGGTGCGCGCCAGCTTCCGGATCTTGTCGTGGGCCCGCGCCGACAGCCCGAACAGGGTGACCGCCCGCTCGAGCTGCGCCTGCGCACCCGCGCTCATTCCGCAATGCAGGATCAGGTGGGCATGGGTCATCTGCGCGTTGCACCGCACCGTGGGGTGAGCGCGAAACCGCTGGCGCTGTCGTTCGCGCGCAGCCTCGACCCGGTCGCGGAACCAGGACGAGGGCCGTTCCAGACCGTCGGCGGCAGAGAGCGCCTTCACTTCGACCGGCCGCGTCTCGAGCGTGATGTCGATGCGGTCCAGCAGCGGCCCGCTGATCCGCGCGTGGTACTCGGCGACCCGTTGAGGAAGGCACACGCAAACCCGATCCGGCACGTTGTGGTATCCGCACGGACACGGGTTCATCGCCGCCACCATCATCAACTGGCAGGGGTATTCGACGTTCAGGTTCGCCCGCGCCAGACGGACCACCCCTTCTTCCAGCGGCTGTCGCAGCACCTCGAGCACGTTCTTGCGAAACTCGGGCAGCTCGTCGAGAAAGAGCACCCCATGGTGCGCCATCGACAGCTCGCCCGGCCTCGACAGCGGTCCTCCTCCGACCAGCCCAGCGTCTGAAATCGTATGATGCGGCGAACGAAAAGGCCGGTCACTGACCAGCTGCCCTTCTTTCAGCAGCCCCAGCACCGAGTAGATCTTCGTCACCTCGAGCGCTTCCTGAAATTCCAGCCGAGGAAGAATGGTCGGCAGCCTGCGGGCGAGCATCGTCTTGCCCGAGCCTGGAGGACCACACAGCAGGATGTTGTGGCCCCCCGCCGCGGCGAGCTCGACGGCGTCCTTCACCTCTGCCTGCCCCCGCACTTCCTTCATGTCGATGCTCTGACCTTCCGGAATGAAGCTCTGGGTCTGGGAAATCGCCGAATAGGGAGCGATCAGCTTTTCCCCCGTCAAATGCATCACCGCTTCCCGAATGTCCCTCACCGCGATGACCTCGACCCGGTCGACCAGCGCGGCCTCGGCGGCGTTCGCCAGCGGAACCATCACCCCCCGAAAGCCCTTGTCTCGGGCCGCCAGGGCCAACGGAAGCACTCCGCGAATCGGGCGGACACTGCCGTCCAGCGACAGCTCTCCGCCGAACAGGTAGTGCTCGAGAGGCTCGGACGGAATCAGCTGCGCCGCTGCCAGAATTCCCAGGGCCAGGGGCAGCTCGAAGACCGCCCCGTCTTTTCTGATGTCCGCGGGGGCCAGGTTCACCGTCACCCGCTTCTGCGGCAGAGTGAAGCCACAGTTGCGCAGCGCGCTCGCCACCCTCACTTTGCTCTCGCTGGCGGCTCCTTCGGCCAGGCCCACCACGTTGGTGAAGGGCATTCCCAAAGACATGTCGACTTCGACCTCGACCACCACCGCCTGCACGCCGATCAGCGCCCCCGACCTCACCCTCGCCAACATCTGTCTGCTCCCCCGTGTTGTTCGACGCGAAGCTCTTGAGCAACCCCCGTGCCCCGCCGCCCAAAGCGCGTGCTCTCAGAGGAGAACCTCAACCCTCGAGGCCGCTGCTGCACCCGGCGAGACGCAGACTGGAGTCCACGTGCTCCACCTTTTTTGGACTCCGCCCCCTCGCCGCCTACCCTCGCTCGCCCGCTGCCCAGCCCAAAACCGCGAAAGCCGATCACCGTCCGTCACGCCGACCACAAACGCGATTTCAAACGCCGGTTCCTGTTCGGGCTCTTTCGCTTTTTCCTCTACGCGGGGTTGGGATTCGCCGCCGAGGTCGGCTTCTACAACCTGGTCAAGCTCGGCCGCAGAATCCCCGGAGTGGGCACGCTCTTCTTGTTCAGCTGGAAGGTCGACCCCCACCTTCACCTCGACGCGGTCTGGGATGTTCCTTTGAGAACTCTCTTCGGGCAGCGCAGCTTGTGGATGGCGCTGGTCTACGCGGGGGCTTCGATGTTCTTCATCGAGCCCATCTACCGCAACACCCCGCGCCTGAACGTCGCGGTGCGTGCGCTCTTCTACGGAGCAGCAATTCTATTCTGGGAGGCCGTCACCGGCTGGCTGCTGTTCTGGACCACCGGCTACAAAATCTGGTTCTACGACGATGCCTGGAACATCGTCGGAATGACCTCGCTGTTGATTGCTCCCCTCTGGTGCGCGACCGGACTTCTGGTCGAGCGCGTCTACCGAGAGCTGATGGATCCTGATCTCGTTGCCGCGCTCGAGTCCCCCCTGCCCCAGAACGCCGAAAATCCCCTCGAGCGAAGCGGACTTCCTGATTCGGATTAAACCGGCTGCGGGGTGGGACCCCAGACGACGCGGTAGGTGCACTCGTGCCCGTCGTAATCGACCACGTCGACCTTCACATTCGGTGCGCCCGCCGCGCGAATCGCCGCGAAGACGATGCCCGCGGTGAAGTCCGGAAAGGCGCCCACCTCGTTCATCCACAGCTCGATGTGGGTCGGCGACTTTTCGACGATTCGCGACTCGGTGTAGTTGTTTCCGGATCTGAAGTTCTGCGTCGAGCGCAGCAGTGTGCGCCGCGGGCCGAGCACCCGCACCATTCCGAGCACGGCCCGCCCGAGGAACGTTTCCTTGTAGACGTCGATCATCAGCTCGCCGAGCCGGAACTGGCCTTCGTTCGGAGGGGAAGCCGAGAACACTTCCTCGCCCGCGATTTTTCAGGCAGCTCATCCACGTCGCAAACGGGTACGCCGGCAGCAGCTTGCGATCGAGATCCAGCCCCGCCTCTCTCAACCGCATCCTGCCGTGGGGGGAGACCTTGTTGTGGAGCCCACGCAGGAACAACCCTTCGATCGTCTGCTCGAAGAGTGGCCGCTACTCGGACGGAAGGGCAAACGGAATCTTGAAAATATATTCGACTTCGATCGGCTTCCCGTCGAGCAGCGCGGGGGTGTAGCGCCTTCGAACCAGCGCCTCGAGCACGGTGCGTTCGAGAAAGGGCAACGTCTTGAGGACCCGGCATTCCTTCACCTGCCCTTCGACCGTTACCACGCACTTCACCAGCATCGTCCCTTGAATTTCGCGGTCGATCGCCTGCTGCGAGTACTCGGGGTCAGGGCCCGAGAGTTTACGGGGGGGCGTCATCTTGTCGTTGAAGGCCACTCGGGGCTGCACCTGCCCACCCAACACGGTGCCCGTCCCACCGACCACCCCGCCGACCTGCCCACCGACGACTCCCCCCACCACGCCGCCTTCCACTCCACCTTCGACTCCGTTGTCTTCGGGTTCGTCGGCAGCGGGCTCTTCTTTGGGCGTCTCTTTGGGAATCTCTTTCGGCGGGATGATGACGTTCTTCTGCGTCTCGCGCTTGACCGTGTGGGTCTCGGTCTTGTGCGAAGCCGGAGGAGGAGGCGGTGGCGGAGGGGGCGGAGGCGGCGCCTTCACGAACACCACCGCCACCTGGTCTTTCTCGACCGTCTTCTTCAGCTCGGTCAGCCGCCAGACCACCAGCAACACCGCCGCATGAACCAACACAGACAGCGCGACACCTGCGCGCCAGCGCGTCGGGACCTGTTCGCGATGGAGAACCGCATTAAACATCCACGACCCTCGAGCTGCGCAAAGAGACTGTCTTGGCTAGCGGTGCACGCCAATCAAGACAACTGCGTACACGGCATTCTTCCCGAAAGCGGGATGCACACCCTGGGCGACACCCACCCCGACCCGCTGACCCTTCCCCGTCACTGCAGATTCGTCGGCAATGGTCAGTGGATCCAACCTGACTCCGGACAGAACGTTGACCGACAGAAACGTCTTGTAGAGCGGGGTGAGGAACGCATTGCTTTTCTCATTGCTCAAAGTGCCGCCCGACGCGGCCAGCGCAGCGGCATATTGGGTGGCAGCGGCCTCGAGCGAAGGGTCCTTCGCAAACGCCGGCAGGTGAGCGGCCAGACGCTTGTCCACAATGCGTTGGCTCAGGTCGCGCTGAACGGCGACGGGGTCCAGAGCGGTCAGCTGTCGGATGAAGAGCTCAACCACAAACACGCTCGAACGTTCGCCGGGGTCCTTCCCTTGAACCACCCCGATGCCGACATGGGTGACTTCAGGATTCATGAAGTTCGCCCTCAAAGGAGGACTCATCGAAAATTCTCGCTGAGCGTCCTCGGTGGTCAGCGCCTGTCCCGGGTTCACCAGAACCAGCGGAGACATCAGCTCGGCTTTCTGCAGCAGCGGCAGCGGGTCCAGAGGGGTGGTGACGCCGCCCTTGAGCGAATCGTCGCGCAGACCTTCGGCAACGGTCCGAGCCACTGCTGCCAGCGCCTCTTCCCACTGAAGCGGGGCCAGACCCACCGCGACGCGTTCTGCGTTGATTTGCTCGAGCACTTTCTTTCCGTGCTCAGCAAGCTGGGCCGGCCACTGACCTGCCACCGGCAAAGCCAGCGCGAGCGGGACGGGCGCACCGCACTGCACCGGGAAACCCAGCACGGTGCGGTTTTGACCGTCCTGGTCGCTTCGAACCTCGACCTGAATTCGCCCCGGCTTGTCGCCGCAGTGCAGGTCGGCGTGAAATTCCCCACCGGGCGCGATCGGCGATTGCTCGAGGCGACCTTGAGCATCTGAAACCAGAACCTGGCCTGTCCCCTTCGACAGCACGCGACCCTTCAGCGGCGCTACCGCGGCCAGTGCCAGATGTTGGGGAACGGGGGCAAACTCGGTCAGCACTTCCTGCATGAACAGCACGACCTTCGTCGACTTCTTGCCCAGCCGAAGGGTGGCCACTCCAAAACGGGGCTGAGTCGCCTTCTTCGCGAAGGCTCCCAAAACCTCGTTCAACAACGGAGCCATCTCGGCGAGCTCTTCGGTCGGCAAGTTCAGGATGACCGCCCGCGGCTTTGGAGGCGAGGGCAACCCGAAATGCCAGGCGACAAAGTCGACGACGTTCGCAGACAAGGTCTCAGGCTTTTCCCAACCGAGCAGCGATTCCGCTGCCGCACAAAGCTGACCGTCTGCAACCACCGGCAGCGCCCCAGCGGGACGCTGCTCGGCGAGATCATTGAGGAGCAGGCGAATCAGCCCCGGAGAGCGACATTCAAACACCGGGTTGGGCCCAAACATCTCTGAGGGGGCCCGTTCCGGGGTGAATGAATCAGAGCTGATTTTCCCAGGCGAACCCTGGCTCGCTTTGAGCTGTGCACAGCCTGCAACCAGCAGCAAAGTCAGACCCAACCCCAGCGTCTTCATTGCCTTGTCCTGCCTAGCGGGACGAACGCCGCCGCAGCCAGAGGGCCAGACCGCTGAGCAGCAGGGGCAATGCCGCGAGCCCCTCGCCACCGACGGCCGAACACGAGCTGGCATTGGCAGGACCCTTCACGAGGCTGGTGGTTGCGGGTGAAAGGTTGTCGCCGGCACGGATGCCCGGGTTCCCGCCGTACTCAATGTTGTAATTGAAGACCACCGCCGACTGGATGATGGATTCCTTGCCGGTTTTCGCAGTGCCACCGTCCGGAATGACAGCCCCGCCCGTCAGCTCGAGGACTTTCTCCGACGCTGTGAAGGTGATCGTCTTGCCGACGGGCAACACCGTCGACAGCACGCACGCTCCGTCCATCCACGGAGTGCAGTCGCCCGCGCCACTGACGAACTCCAGACCCGCGCCCGGGCTGGTATCGAGGTTCAGACTGTCGGCCGGTACGGCACAGGGACCATTGTTGGTCACGGTGCCCTGGTAGGTGGCGGTGGCTCCGGGAAGGAGCAGGTCCGTCGGCTGACCGCCATCGCTCAGTGGCGTGGCCGGCCCGGAAGCCGTGCCCGTGACGTCGGCGAGGGGAACCGTCACGTCGGCCAGCGTCGACGTGTTGTTGGCCGGGTTGGGATCCGTCTCGGTCGCGGAAACAGTGGCCGCCAGAGAAAGGTTGGTGGGGCAAACCGCCGGCAGAACGTCCGGGGCCGGCCAGCTCAGCTTGAAGGTGAACTTGGCATTGGCACCACTGGCGAGGCCGTCGCGAATGGTGCAGGGAAGGCCGCCACCGTCGGGGTTGTCACAGCGCGGACGGCCTCCGTCGGGCGCATCGGGGTCACGAACGAACTTGGTCCCGGTCGGGAGCACCGCGTTCACCTGCACGTTGCTGGCAGTGCCGGGGCCCGTGTTGGTCACCGTCACTCCGAACAGACCGGAGCCTCCGATGGACAACTGAGGACTGGCGCCGCCATCGAATGCACCCACCCTCACCGACAGATCAGCCACCTGAGCGGTGACAGGCATTGCGTAGAACACGCACAGTGATGCCAGAATTGTCGCTGCCCGCTGTACTGGAAACATGTGTGGTGCTCCTCTCAAGAATTTCCGCAACGAAGTGGGCTTAGAAAGCATGTGACATCCGGACGTACAGGAAGCGACCACTGATGTCGTAACCACCGGCCGGGTCGGTGTTCGCCTGGAAGGCGTTGCCGATGAACGGAGGGGTCTGGTCGAAGATGTTGTTCATTCCGACCATCAGAACCGTCTTGCCGATGCCCGTCTCGAGCCGGTAGCTGACGAAAACGTCCGACGCGAAGTAGGGGGCAACCTGACGCTGGTAGGTGCTGTCCTGGTAGCAAAGACCGCCACCCGAGAACGAGCCGCCACCGCCTGGATCGCCGCATTCCTTGAACGCGCCGATGTAGTGGCCAGAGACGCCAATGCCCAACCCGCCCAGGTTCCAGTTCACCGCGCCCAGCCACTTCACGTGGGGGTAGGTCCCGCCGACGCCAGCGCCGTTGAGGTCCCAGTTGCCTGCGCCGCGAATCAGCTGCGCGTTGTCGCCGGTGCCGAGAATCACGTTGTTCTCTTTGAGCCAGGTGACCGTCGCTGCGAGGTTGAATTCGCCTGCGGGGGTGGTGACCCCGTAACGGGCGGCGAAGTCGATGCCGTTGGTGAACTGGGAGCCCGCGTTGAGGTTGAAGTCGTCGATGCGGGTGATGATTTGCGTCCCCGGATCGCGGGTGATCTGCCCGCAGTAGTCCTTGTTCGGCTCCCCGGCGGTCGGGTAGCAGCCGGCAAGAATCGTGTTCCCGCCCAGGGCCTGAATCGCGTTCGAAATCGAGATTTGGTAGTAGTCGACCGTCAGCGACAGGCGCTTGAGCGCGCTGACCCCGAACAGAACGCCCGGCTCGAGGACCACGCCACCGGTGATGGTGACGGCGGTCTCAGGGGTGAGCGTGGGGTTGCCACCGACCTTCGCCTTGAGCTGGGTCGACACGTCGCCGTTGTCCTTCGCAGCGCCACAGTTGGCAGGAGACGGACCATTCACGCCCGAGCACGGGTCGGCAATGTTCTCAAAGCTGTCCACCTGGCCGGTAAAGAGGTCAGAGATGGACGGAGCGCGGAAGGCGGTCGAATACGTGCCACGAACGCTGAGACCTTGAATCGGGCGGTAGATCCCGCCGATCTTCCCGGTCACGCCGCTGCCGAACGTATTGTAGTTGAAGTACCGCAGTGCGCCGGTGACCTCAAGCAGGTCGAAGGCTTTGACATCGCTCACGATCGGAATGCTGATTTCCGCGTACGCCTCGTTCGAATAGAAGTGACCGGCGGTCGGGTTCTGGTTGTTGCCCGAGCTCTCGCCTGACGCCTGAATCGGGTCGGGAGTCGATTGACCGGCCTGGAACCGGTACTCGTAACCGAGGGCCAGACCGACCGGGCGAGCCGCAAACAACTTGAACAATTCGCCGCTGGTGTTGGCCTGAACCGAGGTCAACGCGTTCATCACCTTCTGAATCCCGGTGAAGGTCAGGCCGCCGACCTGATCCGACGCAATCGACCCGGCTCCATGGAAGAGGTCCAGGGGCACGCAGCCCTCAATCTCGGCACCGGGAGCCCCACAGTGAGCGACGCCGGCCGCATCTCGGAAGCTCGGCCCGACCGCGTTGGCGATCTTCGTCTTGCGAAGCGAACCCGCGCTCTCGTTGGTGCCCTGGAAGCGTGCGTAGTTCAACGACAGATCCCAGAACCAGCCCTTCAGCGGGCCAGCGCCTTCGGGAAGCGAACCGTCGAGGCCCGCAACCAGGCGGTAGTTGTTGAGGTCCTGCTTGAAGCTACGAGGCCCGAACTCGAGCAGACGACGGCGCACGTAGACGTCTTTGCCGAACGGATTGTAGATGTTGTCTTTGGAGGTGAGGATGTCTGAACCACCCGGGTCGAGAACCAGGGGTTCAGGGGCCAACTGCTGGTCAGAATTTCGCTGAACGAATGCAGCCTCGAAGTAGGCACGAGCGCTGTTTCCGAGCTTCACGTCGCCGGTCGCGAAGAGCGAGAAGCGCTTCTGCGGCGTCGTGAGGTAGTTCACGTCCTGGTAGTTGTACCCGTCGCCTATTGGCGCAAGAGCGGAGCCCTTGAACGGTCGCCAGCCCAACGGAGCGTCGGGGTCGCGAATGAAAGAGCCGGCCGTTTTGTTGTTGGTGACCAGGTCGTTGTAGAGCGAGGTGGCCGCGGGATCGCGCACGCCTCTCTTCAGGCCGAGAATTCGACCGGCTGGAATCGTGCTGCTGCCGGAAGGCTTGAATCCGACGCCGCCCGGGGACGCGTCGTAGAACACCTGCGGGGAGGCGTACCTTCGGTTGCCGGCCAGAATCGGATAGGCCTGAAAATAACCGGTCGAGAAGAGGATGCTGCCGCGGTCACCGGACGTGCCGGCCGTGCCGTCGACGCTGTACTGGGTGCCGTCGCCGTGGGTGGTCGAGCCTGCAAAGACGTTCAGCTCGCCGCCTTCAAAGCGCTTCTTGGTGATGATGTTGATCACGCCTGCGATGGCGTCTGAGCCGTAGACCGCTGAAGCTCCGTCTTTCAAAACTTCAATTCGCTCGATCGCGCTGGCAGGAATCGAGTTCACGTCGACCGAGTCGTCAGCGCCCAGACCTCCGGGCACCCAGCGTCGGCCGTTGACCAGCACCAGGGTGCGGCTTGCCCCCAGGCCACGGAGGTCAACACGCGTCGAACCATCGCCGCCGTTGTTGACCGAGGTGTTGGTCGCGTTGCCCTGCTCAGGCAACGTCTGGAGGAAGTCGCCCACCGAGACGCGACCGCTCTGGCGCATCTGCTCGCGGCCGATCAGGGTGATCGGCGCCGAGGAGGTGAGGTCCTTTCGACGAATTCGTGATCCGGTGACGGTAATCGTTTCTTCCGCGCTTCGTTTCTTCTTGGTGACGTTTTCCTGCTCATCCGGAAGGGGCGCTGTATCTGCGCTGGGCGGAGTCAGAACCGGCTCTGCGGCCTGGCTCGGTGCGATCGGAGCGTCGGCTGGAGGCGCTGGATCAGTCGCCGCGGGTTCCTGAGCCAGACCCGTTCCTGCGAAGAGAAGTTGTCCAATCAACAGTGCGGAGGACCACGCAGCGCGCTTGTTTGTCATGAATTTCCAGTTGCCCTGTGTTGTTTCGTTTTCGGACGTCACAGCCCCTCACCCAACTGACACTTCGTACTTTAGCCGCGCACCGTGTATTGCCACCGATCACAGGTGTCAAGCCTTCCGGATCACCTGCGGGCGCATCGGAATTTTGAGGGAGCAGCCCGTGGGCAGGGCCCCTCACCGAGGGACTAGCCGAGAAAAGTAGGCTTTCCGGTCCAGCTGCGCACCAACGCGCGGGCCTCAAGAATGTTGTCCTCGATGCTGCAATAGGTCCAACCGCCGTAGCGCCCGACGCTGAAAATCCCCGCCTCGCGCAGCTGTGCAGACAGCTTGCCGTGGGCCGCCAGCGAGCCCCGGGTGATGTGCACGTACGCCGGGTTCATCAAGACCGAGTGTTCGGCGATCAACTTCTGAGTCGTCAGCACTCCTTCCGCACGCAAACCCGCCAGCACCTTTTCCCGAGCCGCCCCGACATCAGGCGCCGCGTCTCTGGAAAAGCCGAGCTCGACATACAGGCTCATTCGCGGGCCTTCGAAGATGTTGTCGTAGAAACCGACCCGGTAAAACGCCACGTCCCGCGACGGGTAATAGACCCAGTGGACGTCTCGGGGCCCCTTCGAATCGAACCCGAGGTTGAAGACCAGCACCTGGTTCCAGGTGAACACCGCCGGGTCGTGGGGCACCGACGCCAATTGCAGCAGGCGTGGAAACGGGGCGGACGAAACGAGCCGTTGATAGCGGTACTGGCCTTGAGGGGTGGTGGCCACCTTCCGCTGGACATCGAGGTTCAGCAGCGGCTCGGAAAGATGAACCGCTTCGGGCCGCACCGCCGACAACAGCGCGTGCACGTATTCGATCGCACCCCCTTCGGGGTAGGTGAACTTCGCGTTGTAGGTCGCGTTGTCGGCCTGCTTCATGTTGCGGATGATCTCGGTCAGATCCGCGTGGGGGAAGAACCGCCCCATCGCGTCCTTGTCCAGCGTGGCCAGGTCGGTCGCGTACAACTTCTCGTTGTAGGGAATGAGAAACTTTTCGGCGATGGACCGGCCGAAGCGCGCGTACAGCATCTGCTTGAAGTTCTCTTCCGGCGGGGGCGTGGACGCGCCCGGGGTGAGTGCCAGGTAGAGGTCGTAGAGGCAGTCGATGAACTCTCCCTGGGGAAGCTGGTGGATGTTCTTCTGAAACGGAAAGTCGATCTGTTGGCCCCCATAAGAGACGAACGATCGCTTGTTCACCGTGCGGACGTCCTGACCGGGCATTCGCGCGCGCAGCCAGGCTTCGACGTCGGGGTGCTTGAAGTGGAAGAAGTGGCCCGAGTAGTCCCAGGTGAAGCCTTCCTTCTTCACCGTCTTGCAATAGCCCCCGACCTGGCCGTCGGCTTCGAGGACGATTACGTCTGCGTCCGGGCCGAGGGCGGCAGCCGTCGCGAGGCCGGAAATCCCCGCTCCCACCACCAACGTTTCGACCTGGGTCATCCTGCAGCTCCGACCGTCGGCCATTCGGTGGCCTTGCGTCGACCGTCGACGGTGCGGCGGGCGACGAACGGAACACACCCGCGGTCGGCGAAGGCCCGCTTCCACGCCGCGAACGCCCCACCCGCCCGGTGCGCGTCGTAGGCGGCGAGCCCACCTTCGGGGCCGCACTGCGCGAGCATGTATTCGACCCACGCCCAGCGCGCGCTGGTCGGACGCACCACGACCTTGCCCCGCAGCCCTTTGCGCAGCCGCTCGAGCTTGTCTTCGATTTCCGAGATTCCCGCGAACGGCGAGCCGTCGAGGGGAGTGTTTCGCTTGGCCGCAAAAGGAGCAACCCCCAGCACCACCTTGAGAATCTTCGAAAGCTCGGTGGTGAAGCGCACCAGCTCATCGATGTCCGCGTCGGTCTCGAGTGGAAGCCCGACCAGGTTGTAGACCTTCAGCCGCTCGAACTCATGTTCGCGCGCCAGCCGGGCCGCGTTGAGCAGCTGTTCTTCCGAATGCTTCCGATCGACCAGCTCGCGCATGCGCTGCGAGGCGCCATCGGACGCGACGGTGAGCACCTTGGCCCCTCCGGCGCGCAGGGCGGCGACCAGTCGAGGCGTCAACCGGTCTGCGCGCAGCGACGAGATGCCGACCTCTCGGCCCGAGCTCGCCAGCGTCTCGATCAGCTCGGCGATACGGGGGTGATCGGTGACCGCTGCGCCCACCAGCCCGACCCGGCGCGCGTGGTCCGGAATCAGCTCGAGCACCCGTTCAGGGCTGACGGTGCGCATTCCGCCGTTGGTGGTGCGCCGCATCACGCAGTAGTGACAGCCCCGGCTGCAGCCCCGCTCGGGTTCGATCAAAAACATCGATCGCAACTCGGTGTGCGCCGTCAGCACCTGGCTGCGCGCCGGCAGCAGCGCGTCGGTCGCCTTCGACACCAGAAAGCGGGTGCCTTCCCCCGACAGCCCGGGGCAGCGAAAGCCGGGAACGTCTTTGAGCCGGTGGCGAATGGCCTCGCGTCCTCCGCCTTCGAGCGTCGCGGCCAGCAAAACGGGAATCAGCTCTTCGGCTTCCCCCTGAACCAACACGTCGACGAACGGCTCGAGCGGCTCGGGGTTCGAGAAGGTGATCGGACCTCCGGCGACAATCAGCGGAGCATCGGGCCCGCGCTCTTCGCGCAGCACGGGAAAACCGGCCAGCTCGAGCATCGTGAACAGCCCGGTGATTTCGAGCTCGTAGGCCACCGAGAACGCCAGCACGTCGAAGGCCGAAATCGGCGACTGGGTCTCGATCGTCAACGGCGGCAGCCGAGCTTTTTTCCAGGCATCGACATCATCGGGAAGAAACGACCGTTCGGCAGACGCGCCGGTGTGCTCGTGAATCAACCGATAGATGGTCTGGAACCCGAGCGAGCTCATTCCGACGTGGTACGGGCTGGGGTAGCAGAGCGCGACTTTCAGCGGGGCCTGCTTGAACAAGGTGCCCTGTTCATCGGCCAGCAACCGCTTCAGTGCGTCGATCTGTGTGTAGCGGGCGTCCATGCGGGTGGTGGCTGAAGCCCTTAACAGAGCTCCCCTTCGGTTGCTGACGCCAGCGCCTGAAGTTACGGCGTGGGCGGGGTTTCAGGCGGAGTGACCGCTTCGGTCATCATCCCCAGCGTTTCGGCGCCCGCGACGCGGGCTCCGTCGAGCGCAGTCACCAGCTTCCCGTAGTTGGCGCGATCGTCGGCCATGAAGAACACCAGGCGATCGCCTTTCTTCTTTGCGGCCACCATTCGGCCGAGCTTGGCGACGTACTCGACCGCCGTGGTGGGGTCGGAGTTGATCTTCAACGACCCGTCCGCGTCGATTGATACGACCAATTGATCCGGCGGAACTTCGACGTTTTCCTGAATCTCGTCGGAATCGGGGACCCGCACTTCGATGTCTTTTTCCAACAGCGGCGTGACGACCATGAAGATGATCAACAGCACCAGGACTACGTCGACCAACGGGGTGACGTTGATCTCCGAGTTCATCGGAGCGCCGACCTTCACCGCGAACTTCCGAAATTTCTTTTTTCCGGACATCAGGGTTTGGTCTCTTCGACGCCGAGTGAGATCCCCTTGGCTCCGGCAGCACGCGCCAGGTGCATCACCTTGCGGACGTCTTCGAACGAGAGCGAGTTGTCGCCCTTGAGCAGGATCTTCTTTCCGGGAGTCGCGACCAGCTTCGCTTTCAGCTGGTCTTCGAAGTCGCCTTCGCTGACGGCATCGGTCTCGATGTAGATCTTCTTGTCGGTGGTGATCGAAAGGATGATCGGGTCAGCGTCCTTCTTTTCTTTTTCGATCTTCGTCGCTTTGGGCAGCTGAACGTCTTTGCCCCGCTGCAGCATCGGGGTGATCACCATGAAGATGATCAACAGCACGAGGCACACGTCGACCAGGGGGGTGACGTTGATATCAGCCTTGATGCTGCCGCGCCCACCACCGCCACCCATCGCCATGTCGCTTTAGCCCTGTGCCGAGTAGTGCTTGGCGACGACGTCGAGAAACTCGTTCGCCGATTCCGAAATGTCGACGGTGCGATCGTCTACCCAGCCTTGAAGAAAGTTGTACGCCATCACCGCAGGGATCGCGACCAACAGACCGAAGGCGGTGGTGATCAGCGCCTCGGAAATACCGGCAGACACGGTGCCGAGGCCGCCTGAGCCCGTGGCGGCCATCGATTGAAACGAGTTGACGATGCCCATCACGGTGCCGAGCAGACCGACGAACGGAGCGGTCGAGCCGACAGTGGCCAGCAGGCCCAGCCCGCGCTTGAAGGTCTGCACTTCCCGCTGGCCCTGACGTTCGAGCGCTCGGGCCACCGATTCCACCGCGGCATCGTGATTTTTCGGAGCGATTCGGAACGCGGTCAAACCGGCGTCGATCACCCGCCCCAGATGGCCGCCATTCGTCTTGCCGAGGTTGGACGACGCGGCTCCTGCCAGGTCGCCGTTCGAGAGCAGCTTGCTCATTTTTTCGGCGAAGGATCGCGACTGGCTGCTGCTGCGGTTGAACACCACCAGCCGCTCGAACATGACCAACAAGGAAGCAAGCGACATGATCGCCATGACGAAGACAATCGTCTTGGCAAAGAGCCCCATGCTCGACCACAGGTGGGAAAAGGAGAAATCCATGAGCGGCTTGCTAGCTCTCCCGCCAAAAGAATTCCACTTCGTTTCTTGGCCGGCCTTCCCGAGTATCGCGCCGGGGTTCAAAGTTGAAGGGGTCTACCCCAGCAGCCCAGAGAGGATTCCCACCAGTGCGCGGGCGCCCAGGACGAGCAAATCTCCACTGATGGTGCTCGCACCGGCGGACGACCAGCGGTAGGTCGGTCGGGGGGCCACCGCGTCGTAATCCCGGGACGCCTGCAGCTTATCCATCACCAACCGGGCGGCCAGATTGGGATCAACGGTGGTCCGTTTTGCTTCTTGGCGCTGCAGCTGCTCGAGGGTCTGGTTGATCGAGTCTTCGCTCAAGATGCTGACCGGCGCAGCGCAATAGCCACAGGTGACGCTCTGGGCGAGGACGATCGGCGCTCCGCAATTTGAACAGTCGACCTGCTTCACGTTCGCCTTCAGCTCGGCCAGCTGCTTCGGAGTCGGCGCGCGCACCAGGTTCTTCTCGCGCAGGAAATGAAAGAAGGTGGTGTAGCGGCCGTGGTCCTCGCAGCGAAAGTAGCTAAACCTTGTGGCGCGCTGCATGTCGAAGGTCTCGATCAGAACCTGGCTGCAGCATGGGCAGCTCTTCACCGGAACCAGCGGCTGCAGCGCGCTGGCCTTGCGCTCGTACATCGAAGCGAAGAGCTTCAGCGTCGCGCCAGGAGACAGCTGCAGGCTCTCGCGCCCGTCGAACCACAGGCCGTTGCAGTGGTGACAGGCGTCGATCTCGACTTCCCCGCCGTACAGCGCGCTGAACAGCTCGGCCTGCATCGGGTGGGTACAGCCGGGGCAATCGATGGACGGCAGGGTCATGACGACAGTCACGCGCCCCGGAGGTCAGCCAGGCGGCCCTTGGTCCCCGGCAGGCTTCCCGGGGCAGACTTCGACAGGGTGTACTGCACCGTGTCGTTGAGGGTCTGAAACAGATCGCGCGGCTGATAGCCCAGCTCGCGCTCGGCCTTCGAGCTGTCGAGCCAGAAATAATGCTCGCCGATTTCGACCTCGTGGGGGTCGAGCTTGGCGGTGGTGCCTCGCCATTTCGCGAAGGCCTCGAGCGCGTAGGCCCCGAGCACGTTGGCCGCTTTAGGCAGCCGCAGCTTCGGAGCGGGAACTCCGGTCAGCCGCTCGAGCCGCCCGAAAAAATCGTCCATCGTCAGGTTCACGCCGATCAGGTGGCGACCGTAAAGCTCTCCCCGGGTGAGCGCTGCGAGCGTCGCGTCGGCGACATCGCGGGCGTCGGCGATGCTGATGCCTCCGTTGGGCATCGCGGGAATGTCGCGCTGCAGGAACTTCACCACCATCCACGTCGAGCTCAGCCTATCGTCCCCGGGCCCCATCAACAGCGAAGGGTTGAGCACGACTGCAGGGATCTGGTGCTTGCGGCAGTACTCGAGCGTCAGCTTCTCTTCGAAGATTTTCGACAGGTAGTACGGCCAGCGCCCAACGACCTCAATCGGGTAGTCGTCGTCCTCGGTGCCGATGCGCTCGGTCTTCGAGACGGCGATGGCTCCCGAGGTGGACATCAAAATGATCCGCGGTCGGGTCCCCAGCGCTTGAACGTCTCTGAGCAACGCGCGGGTGCAGTCGACGTGCAGCTCGTACATCTTGCGGCCGTCTTCGGGGCGAAAGCTGACCCGCCCGGCGAGGTGGATGATCGCCTCGACCCCGTCGATTGCCTTGCGCACGGCCTCGCGGTCTTTGAGGTCGCCTTGAATGAATTCGGCGATCGGCGCCCCTTCGGCTTTTCCGAAGCCCGCTTTGGGAGCGAGCGGAGTCCACACCGAAGCGGCGGGGCGGTTGCGGCCCAGGACGCGGACCTGGTGACCTTGCGCGAGCAGCCGGGGAACCAGGTGACTGCCGAGAAAACCGGTGCCGCCGGTGACGAGGATCTTCATGACGACTTCCTCGTCGGGTCATTGGAGGTGCGCGCCACGGCTTCGGCGACGAGCTTGCCGGGCGAATAGACCTTCCCGGCGGCCAGGGCCCGAATCGACTCTTCGGCCAGCTTGGTGACGCTGCGATAGCTCTCGCTGCGCGCCATGCCCTTCGTTCTGCGCCGCATCTCGGACAACAACAGCGGAGGCCCGATGCGAACTTTCAAGTCGGTCTGCTTGGGGAACAGCCCGCCCTTGGGCAGGGCTTCGAACGTGCCCCCCAGGTACATCGGCAGAATGTCGACCTCGTAGCTGAGCGCGAGGTAGCCCAAGGTGGGGAAGAATTCCTGAATCTCACCGGTCGGCGAGCGGGTCCCTTCAGGAAAGATGAGCAGGTTGAAGCCCTGGTTGAGCGCTTCGCCCGCCATGCGCAGCGATTCGCGCAGCGAGCCCTGGCGTTCCATCGGAATGAGGTTGGTGAAGTTCTCGAAGTAGGCGCGCTTGAGCGGGGTGTTGAAGAAGTAGTCGCGGGCCGCGAGCGCGGTCAGCCGTTCGCCTTGCGAGCCGAGCACCACCTTGACCAGGCCCATGTCGAGATGACTCGAGTGGTTGGCGATGACGAGGAAGTTCCGGTTCTGGGGAATGAACGATTTGCCGGTGGTCTGAACGTCGAAGATGCCGCCGTAGAGCGCGCGCTGCCCGGCGGACAACAACGCCTTGCCCAGGCGCGCGATCGGCTCGGGCATCGAGATCTCGAGATCGGTCGACTTCTGGGTGAGCTCGCGGGTGACGTCTTTGGCGCGGGTCTCAGTTGCGGGCAGTTTGCCGGACGCCATGATCACCCGGCGCAGGTCTTCGACGGTGTTGATCTTGGTCAGATCTCCGACCGCGCTGGTCGCCACTCCGGCCTGCTCGAGGGCGACCGACAGCTCGGTGAGCATCAGCGAGTCGAAGCCCAGGTCGGCGGTCAGGCGCGAGTCCGACCGGATGTCGGTCGCGGGCCGCTGCAGCACTTCGGCGAGAATCGGAATCAGCCAGTCGGTGTTGACGGCGGAATCCTTGGCGGCCGAGCGGGCTTTTTCCCCACTGTGGGCTGCGCGTTCGAGGCGCTTCAGCTCTTCGACCACCTGCTTGCGCTTGACCTTGCGGGTCGAGGTGCGCGGCAGCTCGGCGTCCCACAGCCGCAGCAGCTTCACCCGGCGGTAGAACGGCATCTCGGCGGACACCAGCCGGAAGTGCTCTTCGAGCTCTCTGCGCACTTCTTCCCGCGGCCGCTCGAAGTAGTCGGGCACGCAGAGGCAGGCGACTTTTTCCGCGCCCGCTTCATCGGCGAACCCGACGATCGACAGCTCTTTGACGTGCTTGTGCTTCCCGTAGAGCTCCTCGAGCTCGTCGGGGTAAACGTTCTTCCCGTTGGCGTCGATGATGACGTCCTTCTGCCGACCCGCGAGGTAGAGGCGGCCTTCGTCGTCGATGCGTCCGAGGTCTCCGGTGTGCAGCCAGCCGTCTTTCAAGACGACGTCGGTGCTCTCGCGATCCTCGAAGTAGCCGGCCATCACGTTGGGGCCGCGGGCGATCACCTCGCCGATTCCTTCTCCGTCGGGGCTGGAGATCTTCAGCTCGATTCCCGGCAGCGCGCGCCCGACGGTTCCGGGCAACCGCTTGTTGCTGTTCTCGGTCACGGTGAGCACCGGAGCCGATTCGGTCAGCCCGTACCCTTCGGTGAGGCTGAAGCCGAGCGCGTGAAACGCTTTGTGGACGTCATCGGGAAGCGCCGAGCCGCCCGAGACGAGGTACTTGATGTTCCCCCCGAACTTCCGGTGCACCGGCCAGAACAGCAGCTTGCCGAGGTTCAGGCTCGAGCGATTGCGCAGCTCGCCGTTGATCGCCATCAGCCCCTTCATCGCTTCTTCGATGAAGCGAGGCTTGCTGGCGAGCTCCTGGGTCATCTTCCGGTGGAACAGTTGCCACAGCGCGGGCACGCCGATCATCCCGGTGATCCGCCCGGTCTCGAGCACGTCGCCGATGCGGTCGGTCGTGAGCTCGTCGATGTAGGAAATTTCGGCGCCGCGAGAGAACGGAGTGAGGAAGCCGGCCGAGAACTCGAACGTGTGGTGAAGCGGAAGCACCGACAGCACCCCGTCGCCGACTCCCATTTCGAAGCTGCCAGCGAGCTTGGAAATCAGAGAGCTGAAGTTCCGGTGCGTCAGCATCACCCCCTTGGGATTCCCGGTGGTGCCGCTGGTGAAGATGAGGGAAGCGACATCGTCCGGGCCGGCGCTCTTCTTCACCGGGCCGATGCCGTCGGGCTGCGCGTCGTCCCCGGCCATCGCCTGGGCCAGGGAATGAACCTGAATCGAGAGGGTGGCCTCGGCCAGCTGCCGGTGCAGTGCGGGCAGCTCTTCGGCGGCCTTCTCGGACAGCAGGCAGACGGAAGCGCGGCAGCGGCGCGCGACGTTGACGACTTCGGCTTCCGACAGCTCGGGGTCGATCGGAACGACGGTGGCCCCGGCGCGCAGAATTCCGAAGAACGCGATGCCCCACTCGGGCCGGTTCTCAGAGACGAGCATCACCTTGTCGCCCGGCTTGACGCCCGAGCGAATGAGGAAGCTGCCGACGCGCGCGGCGTAGCGGTGAACTTCGCCGTAGGTAAAGCGGGTCTGCTTGTCGCCTTCGAACATCCGGAACGCGACCCGCTGCCGCCAGGCGTGAACCGATGCTTCGAACATCTCGAGCAGGTCTCGGTGCGAGGCGATCACCCGGCGCTTTTCGGTCTCTTCCTCGAGGCCGGGGAAGACCCACTTCTCGAGTCCAGGCATGTGGACGTTGAGGAAGTAGTCGCGCCAGTCGATGTCTTCGGGGTTCCAGGGAATCTTCGCCCGGTCGTGCGCGGGCATGTCGGCGTACAGCGACCGGGTGTTGTCGCAGCGGAAGAGGAACCGGTTTTCCCAGAGGAAGGGCAAGAACAGGTCGACGATCATCTTCACCCCGCCCGCCTGCTCGCCGACATCGTCGAGCTTCTGGCTGGCGTGGGTGAGCATCGCGGTCAACTTCGGAGCGCCCCAGGTCGGCTTGAGCTCTTCAATCTTCGACTTCAGCCACTTGGTGCCTTCGGTGAACAGCGGCGCGCTGCGGGCGTTGAAAGCGCTCTTGCTGACCGCCTGGGGCTCGATTCGCGCCAGCAATTCGTTGAGGTAGCCGTTGCCGGTCTTCTTGGTGCGGTAATACTTGCGGCGGTAGAGGCCGACCAGCTCGACGCTGCGGGGGGCCATGAACGGGTTGGTGTCGCCCGAAGCCTGGGCATAGACGCGGCGCTCGGACGTTCGCAGCTGCTGGGCGGTGATCGCGATCAACGAGCCGGCGACCATGTCGACCGGGATCATGTCGAGCACCGCCTTGTCGCTGGCCGGCAGTGCGCGCTGACCTTTGAGGCAGGCAAAGCAGATGGGGGCCGACGTGGTGAAGCCCTCGTTCCACCCGGGGAACGGGTAGTGGAGCGCGCTCTCGACGATCGACGGTCGGACGATCGCGTAGCGCAGGCCCGGGGTCGAGGCGATGACCTGTTCGCCGAGCGCCTTGGTGTACGTGTACGTGTTGGGCCAGCCCCAGTGCTTGGCCCGTTCCATTCCGGCCTCGGTGAGCTTGAGCGTGGTCCACAGCTTGCGTTCGCGACCGACGGCCAGGCGCAGCGTCTTTTCGTCGTTGAAGTCGCGGCCTTCTTCTTTGAGCCGGGTGAGGGCCTTCTCGCGAAAGATCGAGCCCAGCGCCTTGTCGTCAGACTGCTCGCGCAGCCGGGCGACGATTTTTCCGCAGTCCTTGAGTTCTTGCTCGAGAGAAAAGTCGCGGCCCCCGAGCTCTTCTTTCCGGGGGAAGTAGCCGAGGACTTCTTCGTCTTCGAAGATCAGCCCCGAGCGATTGCCGGCCACGAACGAGGTCGACATGTGGACCAACGGCACGTCGTAGTGAAGGCAGGCGTCGACGAGGTGCTTGAGCCCGTGGGTGTTGACGTTGAGGCCGACCTCGAGCGAGGGGTTGAAGCTCACCAGTCCCGCGCAGTTGATGACTACGTCCAGCTCGCCTTTCAACGCTCGGGCGGGGACTTCTTCCATTCCCATCCACGGGTCGGTGATGTCGCCGTCGAGAATGGTGCACTTGTTCTTCAGCCAGGTGACCGCGCCTTCTTCCCCGTACTTCTCGCGAATGGGCAAGAAGGGCTCGCTGGGAACGACCTTGTCGTAGAAGCGGACTTCGGCGTTCTTGCTGCTGCCTTTGCGGACGAGGACGTAGACCTTCTTCAGCTGCTCGCCATAGCGGTGCAGCAGCATCGACAAAGACACCTTGCCGACGAAGCCCGTTGCGCCTGCGAAGAGCACGCGTTTGCCAGTGAGAATTGCGGTGACGTCGAGGGGGCCCAGCGAAGTTACAGCCATGGCCGATGCTCTAGCCGCCACAGCGCGGGAAATCCAGTTGGGGACAAGACAGCTTTGACCCCGCGGAATTTGACAGGGCGCGGCGGCGGTCGTTTTGTGGGGGCAATGAATTCGAACCCTGCCCGGCGCGATGGCCCCTAAAGACGAGCTGCAGGCGGGTCAGCTGGGCAAATACCGGATCCTCACCCGGCTGTCGGTGGGGGGAATGGCCGAGATCTTCCTCGCCTTCGGCCCGGGGCCCAGCGGAGAGCAGCGGCTGGTCACGGTGAAGCGGATCTTGCCCGAGCTGCGCGAGCGCGAAGAGTTCGTGCACATGTTCCTCGACGAAGCGCGAATCAGCGCGTCGCTGGCGCACCAGAACATCGCGCAGGTCTACGAGCTGGGGCACGAGCGCGACGAGCTGTTCATCGCGATGGAGTTCATCGCCGGCCAAAGCCTGGCGTCGATCTTGAGGCGGTGCAAACGACTGCGGCGGCCGATGCCGGTGGGCTTCACCGCGATGGTGGGGCGGGACCTGTGCCTGGCGCTCGACTGCGCGCACAACTTCGTTCAGCGCTCGGGGGAGGTGGCTCCGATCATTCACCGCGACGTTTCGCCCACCAACGTGATGGTCACCTACGACGGGCAGGTGAAGGTGATCGACTTCGGGGTGGCGAAGGCGGCGGGCAGCCTGTCGCGCACCGCCTCGGGGAACATCAAGGGCAGCCGGGGCTACATGTCGCCCGAGCAGGCGCGGGGGGCTCCGCTGGATCCCCGGTCGGACATTTTCGCCGCGGGCATCGTGCTGCACGAGCTGCTCACCGGGCGCCCGCTGTTCCTGCGCGATTCTGAATTGCTGACCTTTCGCGGAGTGCTGCGCGATGACATTCCCACCGCGATTTCGATCAACCCCGGCGTGCCGCGCCCGCTGTCGGACGTGATTGCGATCGCGTTGAACCGCAGCGTGGGAACGCGGTTTCCGAACGCCCGGGAAATGTCGCGCGCGATTTCGGCCGCCATTCCCGCGCTGATTTCGACTGCCGAAGACGCCGCGGCCTTCATGCGCGAGCTGTTCGCTGACGAGCTGCTGCAGACCGAAGCGCTGCTGTCGACCCAGCGGGGCAGCGTCGCGCTGCTCAAAGACTCGACCCGCGATCTCGGCGTTCCCCGCCATGGAGGGACGAACGTCTACGGGCCGCTGCCCACCGGGGTGATTCGACTCGAGGAAGAAGAGGAAAAGCGGGCCGTGCCCGAAGGGCCCGAGCGGGCGGTGGAAGGGGCGACCGTGCTGTCGGTCGACGACTCGGAGATCAGCCGGGACTTCATCGAGGCGCACCTCGAGAGCTCGGGGTTTCCGGTGCTGCACTGCGGCTCGGCGAAAGAAGCGCTGGTGCTGATTGAAGAGCGCCTGCCTGACTTGATTCTGCTCGACGTGGTGATGCCGGGGATCAACGGCTTCGAGCTGTGCCGAATGTTGCGCGAGCGCTGCACCCAACGGCCTTTTCTTCCGATTCTGTTCCTCACTTCGGTCAGCTCGTTCGAGCAGCGGCTGGAAGGCCTGGCCGCGGGGGGCGACGACTTCATCGTCAAGCCGTATCACCCGCCCGAGCTGATCGGCCTGGTGCGGGCCCACCTGCGACGAGCGGCGTTTCTCGAAAAGCAGCGGTCACGCGCGGCGCAGGCGAAGTCGAAGCCGTCGTAAAGCTCAGGGATACGAGACGAACACGTCGACGGTGAATGACTGACCGGGCGGAGCAATGTGCATCGTCGGCGGCGCGTGGGCGCGGATGCATTGCGCCACTTCGGCAGAGGCGTCGCGGGCTTCCTGCACCCCGCGCCCGACTTCGTTTCCCTCTGCGTCGATCACGAATTGGTAGGTGAGGCTGACCGCGGCAGACCCGGAGGCCGGAAAGCACAACGCCACCCACTGGGGCCGCAGTCGTTCCAATTCCGCGCCGAGCGCCGCCTCGACTTTCGAGCGCGCGGCCCGAAGCCTGGGTTCATCTGACGCCGGCGCGGGAAGAGCTGCGGGTGCCGGAACCCGGGCGAGCGCGACGGGAGGAAGCACCCGCGGAGCAAAGCCCACCGGAATCGGGCGCGGCGCCGCAACGACCGGCTCGGAAGGAACGGACGGGACAATGGGAATCTGTCCGAGCCGATGCACCCCCAGGCTCACCCCCACCCCGCCGGCGAAGGTCGCAACCCCCAGCCCAATCCACAGCGGGCGCAGGCTCACGGAAGGACCAATTGGACCTGCAATGAAACCGGAGCTCCCGGTGCGGGAATTCGCAGCTCGGGAGGAAAGCGTCGGGTCAGGCAGGTGCCGACCTGGTTGAACGGCGCGCTGTGGTCTTCCGACAGCCCGCGGCCCACTTCGTGTCCCGTCGCATCGAACGCCATGGAAAAAATGAAGGCCAGAGGAGGAAGGCCCGCATCGAAGGACCAGCAGGCTGCGACCATGTCCGCGTGCCGGACCTGCAGCGCGGCGAGGGCGTTTGCTTCGGTCTGGCTCAGGGGCTGGGCCTGGATTTTCGCCGGCACAGGCTCGGCCCGGTGACCGCGCAGGCCAAAATAAAGGCCGAGCGAGATCATCGCGCAGCCGATCACAATCGAGAAGAACAACGCGGTGCTTTGTCTCACAGCCGAAGACCGGGCTCCCTAGTTCATCAAGATCGCCGAGGTATACCCGAACTCGTTGTTGTCCCAGTTCGCGTTGGACACGGTCGCGCACAGCCCGAACAGGTATGAGCCGGCGGCGAGGCCGGTGAACACCGCGTTCAACCCCATCGGGGTGCGGGTGTTCTGAAGGCAGGTCTGACCAAACGAACCCGCTCCCAGCGCGACCGGTGCGGCGACTCCCAATTGCCGGCAGACGTAGAGGTTGAGCGCACTGGCTCCTCCGGCGACGCTGCTGCCCATCGCGCGGCTGGCCGTGACGAAGACCGTCTGAGTGGTGCTGGTGACGCTCAGGGTCACCGTCGGGCCGATGAACGTGGGGCTCAGCGAAATCGGGAGGCTCGAGCTGGACCCGAGCCCCGAGGCAAAGACCGCGGCCACCACGCCCTGCGGCCCTTGCGCTCCGGTCGCCCCAGTGGCACCGGTCGCCCCAGTTGGGCCCATCGTTCCGGTGGGGCCCGCGACTCCAGTGGCGCCGATGGGCCCGGTGGCCCCCGTCGTCCCATTGGGTCCAATCGGCCCGATGGGGCCCGCGGCTCCGGTCGTGCCAGTGGCGCCGGTCGACCCATTGGGCCCATTCGGCCCGACGGGCCCAGCGGCTCCGGTCGCGCCTGTGTTTCCGGTGGTCCCTGCCGGGCCGGTCACACCCGCCGGGCCCACGGTTCCGGTTGGCCCTTGAGGACCTGTCGGGCCAGCGGCTCCGATCGCGCCATCAGGTCCTGCGGGTCCGGCGGCGCCCGTCGCTCCGATAGATCCGGTCGGACCTTGAGGACCTGCTGACCCCGCGGGCCCCACTGCTCCATCGGCGCCCGCAGGTCCAGTCGCGCCCGCAGAGCCCGGAATTCCGGTTGGACCCTGAGGACCCGCCGGTCCAGCCGGGCCGAGCGCTCCATTGGTCCCGGCAGGTCCAGTCGCACCGGCAGAACCGACGGCTCCGGTCGGACCTTGAGGACCCGACGGCCCGGCCGGCCCGGTTCCATCTGCTCCGGCAGGTCCCTGCGGTCCTGCGACCCCGGTAATGCCCGTCGGCCCACTGGCTCCCATCGCGCCCTGCGGTCCCGTGGCCCCGGGGGCGCCGGGATCTCCCGCGAGTCCCTGCGCGCCCGCGAGTCCTTGCGGCCCCAGGGCACCGTTGCAGGCGTAGGTGATGCCGCCGTCTACATCGAACTTCGTGCCCCCGCGGGCGCAATTCAAATCTCCCACCGGCAACGCCGTCGCGATCACCGGCCTTGGGGACCCCGCTGGGCCTGCAGGGCCCGTCGCACCGACGGGGCCCGCCATTCCGGGCGCTCCGGCCGTTCCGGCTGTTCCGACCATTCCGGGCATTCCCGCGGCGCCTTTCTCTCCCGCGGGACCTTGCGGACCGAGCGCACCCACCGCCCCTTGTGGGCCTTCGGGACCTGCGGCGCCAGGCGAGGAACAACCCGTTACCAACACAACGGCCGCAGAAAACAGAGTTGCAGTCAGTCTCAAGTTGCCCCCGTTCGACTCCGTTCAGGAATCGAGCACGCGATATGAAAATTCTACCCGCGCAGCATCTTTTCCCAGCGGCAAAGTTTGTCGAACTCTCGCGATTCTCTACCCACATCGACTCACTGGGTACGCTTCACCCCGGGGTCCAAACCGCCCGCATCTTCCATTTCCTCACCCCAGTGCGGCGGCTGAATTCATTGCGGCGCTGGCGACGTTGGCCTTCCAACCACATCAGGGTGTGGTCAAAGGGACAAGGTCACTCAAAAAGGAAGCCTCTACCCCTCGGGCCGTCTGGTTGTGTGGCGAGTTGATGAGAACAACCGCGGCGCCCACTTCAATCGCGCACTCGAACCGACTCATAAACAAGCATTGTCGAGTCGTTGATCATTGCCACAGACTTCACATGGATGAGCTGCCATTGCCTTCCCTTGTCAGGGTTTCAGTCACCCGCGCAACTTCTTCACGGCGCGTGAGGTCCGCCAGGCTGATGACCCCGACCAGATTCTGATCGCCGTCGATGCAGAGAATGCGCGCCTTCTGATGCTTTCCCATCAGCCGTTCGGCGGTGACGACGTCCTCGTCGGGTTTGCAAGACAGAAACCCGCGGGTCATCACGTCGGTCACGGGCGTGCTGGCCGGGCGGTCGTCCGCGACCAGGCGAATCGCGATGTCGCGATCGGTAATCACCCCAATCACACTCGAAGTGTCGAAGTCGCAGACGGCCAGGAACCCCACGTCGGCGTCCCGCATCACCCGGGCGGCGACACCTGCGGAATCGGTAGACGCGACCCAGATCACCTTCTTGGTCATCACTTCTCTGCACAGCATCGAGCCGCCTCCAGCGAATGAAGGACGCCAGACTATCGCCATCGGCGCTCGAGACCCCGTTGTCGTTCGCCCATTTTCCAGCTCAGCCCAGGGCCGGGTCGGAAACTGCAAGTGCAAGCGCGTTGCTCAGCGGTACGCAGGTGTAGTTGGCGAAGTCGAAGCGCCGGGTCCTGAGCCGGAACTTGAACGTGAAGTCGGGCCAGAGGGTTCGGTTGCGGCCCGCCTGGTCGAGGTACCAGCTCATGCAACCGCTTTCCCAGACGGTGCGCCGCGACCGCTGATCGAGGTCTTCGATGAAGGCGCGCTGGACCTCGGGCTTGACTTCGACCGTTCGCAATCCGCGCTGCTCGACCCGCTGCAGGGCGTCGAGCACGTACGCCAGCTGCGATTCGATCATCACCAGCAGCGACGTGTGGCCGATGCCGGTGTTCGGCCCGGTGAGGAGGAAGAAGTTGGGAAAGCCTGCGACGGTGGTGCCCAGATAGGCTTCCATTCCATTCTTCCAGGCCTCGGCGAGGGACAAGCCGCCGCGGCCGCGGATCTGGACTTCGCCGAACGGATTTGTGGCCTGAAAGCCGGTGGCGAAGATGAGGCAGTCGACCGGGTGGTCGAAGCCGTCGGCAGTAACGATGCTGTGCGCCTTGATCCGGGCAATTCCCGACGTGACCACCTCGACGTTCGAGCGGGTCAGCGCCGGGTAGTAGTCGTTGGAGAGCAACACCCGCTTGCAGCCCATGGTGTACGCGGGCGTGAGCGTCTGGCGCAGCGCGGGGTCGGGAACCTGAGCGGCCAGGTGATTGAGTGCCAGGCGCTGGGCGATTTTCAACAACCTTGGGTAGAAGCCAAAGGCGACCACCCGGATTTCCATCCACCAGTAGAGGACGAGGCGGGCCACCCACTGCAGCACCGGCAAGGCGCGCATCAGCCGCTGCTCGGGCTGTCCAATCGGGCGGTCCGGCCGGGGCACGATCCACGGAGGCGTCCGCTGAAACAGCTTCAGGTGCGTGACCGTCGGGGCGATCTGCGGAACAAACTGAATCGCGCTCGCCCCGGTGCCGATCACGGCCACCCTCTTTCCCTCGAGCGGATAGTCGTGGGCCCACTGCTGGGAATGGAAGCTCTTGCCTTCGAAATTCTGAAGTCCCGGCAGCGCTGGCAGGGCGGGGCGCGAAAGGCCTCCGACCGCGGAAATGAGAAACCGCGCCTGCAGGCTGCGCCCTTCCCCCAGCTCGATGTTCCACCGCGCCTGTTCCTCATCCCAGCTCGCTGCGACGAGTTCGGTGTTCAGTTTGAGGAACGGTCGCAGCCCGTACCTGTCCGTCAGCGCGTTCAAGTAGGCGAAGATTTCGGGTTGCGGTGAGTAGGCCCGCGACCAGTTGGGGTTCTGCGCGAAAGAGAACGAGTACAGCCGGGAAGGCACGTCGCAGGCGCAGCCCGGGTAGGTGTTCTGATGCCAGGTGCCTCCGACCTCGGAAGCGCGATCGACCACGACAAAATCGGTGCGGCCGGCCTCTTTGAGACGAATCGCCATTCCCAGGCCCGAGAACCCTGCCCCGACAATTACCGTTTCGTACTGTTCAATTGTCATCTGACACGCTCTGTTGTCCAACTGCGTAACTCTGACAACACATCGTGTCAGAAGGCAAACAGGCAATGAAAAGCGCGCATTCGGCGGTGAAGAAAGATCGCAGCTATCGCGGCAGCCTCGGGGCCGAGCGCACCCGCCTGCGGCGAGCTCAGCTGATCGAGGCCGGCCAAATGCGCTTCGGAGCCGACGGCTACGCTGCGGTCAGTGTTCGGGGGGTGTGTGCCGAAGCGCGGCTCACCGAGCGTTACTTCTACGAGTCCTTCGCCAACCGGGAAGAGCTGCTGGCCGCGGTGTACCTCGACTCGGTGGGACAGCTGACCGCGGGAATTCAAGAGGCGATCGACGCTTCGGGAACGCTCACCGAACAGATCCACGCGGGGCTGGGGGCGTACTTCGGGTTCATCAAGACCCACCGCCTGGCCGCCCGGGTGATTCTGCTCGAGGTGCTCGGGGTGAGCGCGGCGATCGATGCGATCTACCGGGAAGTGATGTCCCAGTTCGCCCAGCTGCTGCAGACCAGGCTGCGGCTGCCTCACGCGACGCTGGTGGCCACCGGCCTGGTGGGCGCGGCGGTGAACATCGCGACCCAGTGGATGTTGGGAGGGTACCGTTCGCCCCAGCGGGCGGTGCTCGAGAGCTCGGCGCGAATTTTCTTAGCGGTCGCACCGGAGTCCAAATGAAGCGCAGTCGATGGTGGATGGTGGCCGCGGTACCCTTCGTTCTCGTGGGGGGGCTGACGGCGGTGCAACGCCTCGACCCCAAAGGCTCGTCCGACCTGCTGCTGGGGCTCGAGCGCAGTCGGGCCGGGCTGAATCTCGAACGGGTCCAGGTCGACGGCTATGAGGTGGCGTACCTCGACAGCGGCCCGTGGGCGAATCGCGAGACGATCGTGATGTTGCACGGCATCGGCGCCGACAAGGACCACTTCACCCGGGTCTCAGCCCCGCTGACCGAGCGGTACCGGGTGATCAGCATCGACCTTCCGGGGTTCGGAGACAGCACGCGAACGAACTTGCCGTGGGACATTCCGGCGCAGACCGCGCGGCTCAATCGAATCGTCACCACGCTCGGGCTGACCCGCTTTCATCTGGGCGGCAGCTCGATGGGTGGCTTCATCGCCCTGAGGTATGCCGAAGCCCACCCGCACGACGTGCTCAGCCTGTGGTTGCTCGACCCGGCGGGGGTGGACGGGGTGAAGGTGACGCCGGTGGTGGCAGACGCGGCGGTCACCGGGCGTTCGGCGTTGTTCGCGCGAAACCCCGAAGACGTCGAGGCGATCTTCACGCTCGTCTTCTCGCACCCGCCATTTTTGCCGTGGTCGGTGAAGCAGACCCACACCGAGCAGATGGTGCGCGACGAGTCGCTCCATCAGCAGATCTACAAAGCGGTGCGCGCGTCCGAGCCGGTGAACGCGTCGGCCCCGAACATCGCGACGCCGACTCTGATTGTCTGGGGCGACGATGACCGGGTGCTCGATGTGTCGGGAGGCCAGGTGCTGGTGAAGCTGTTGCCGCATGCCCGGCTGGAAGTGATGCCCGGGCTGGGACACCTGCCGATGCTCGAAGATCCGAAGGGCTGCGCGGTGAGCTACCTCAAGTTTCTGAACGAGCTGCCGAAGTCGCAGCTTTAGCTCGCCTTCTCGACCCTTCCGTCGGCGTGCCTCGCGTATCGGCCGGTCTCGCGCGAGTGGACCGGACCCTGACTGGGCCAGGGCCAGCCGCCGAAGCGGGTGCGCTCGTAATCGGCGAACGCCTGTTCCAGCTCTTCGCGGGTGTTCATCACGAACGGTCCGTAGTGGGCGACCTTCTCGCCAATCGGCCGACCCTGCAGCAAAAGCAGCTCGCTGTCGGTGGTGGCGACAAGCTCGAGCCCGGCATCGGATTGCACGGTGACCGAGCTGTTCGAGGCGATGGCCCGTTTGCCGAGGGTCAACCCCTGCCCGCGAAAGAAGTAGAGGGTGCGGTTCAACCCCGACAGCCCCGCGGGCAGCTGATAGCTCGAGCCGGCGCTCATCTTGATCGACCAGATGGCCACTTCAGAGGCGCCGCGCGCGGCCCACGAATGCGGCGGAGGCTTCGGCGCGACCGTCTGTCCGACCTGCCCGGCGATCACCGTCACCTCGACCTTCCCGCGGCTGCCGGTCGACACCACGGGAACATTCTCGTTCCAAAACATCGAGAAGTGGGGCTCGACGAGCTTGTCGGCGTGGGGAAGGTTGAGCCAGATCTGAAACAGCTCGACCGGGTTCCCCTGCTTGGGGTCGAGCAGCGGAAACATCTCGGAATGGACGATGCCCTTTCCCGCGGTCATCCACTGCACATCGCCGTGGCCGAAGCGCGCGGTCGCTCCGAGTGAATCGGAGTGGTCGATGAACCCCCGCCGCGCAATCGTCACCGTCTCGAACCCTCGGTGGGGGTGCTGGGGGAAACCGGGCACCACATCGCCGTGGTACATGCGCCAGCCGTCTTTGCCTTCGAAGTCGCTGCCGATTGCCCGACCCGCCAACGAAGTGGCCGGCCCCATTACTTCGTTGCCGGCGGGGTAGGCGTCGTCGTGGTGAACGCAAAAGAGGAAGGGGTCGAGCGTCTTCCAGGGAAAACCCAGAGGCGCCACTTCGAGAATCGGATCGCGGTTGGTCATTGCCCGGAGAACGTAACGCGGCGGGTACAGCAGGCACGTGGGACACCGCGAGACACACTGTCCCAGAACGGACGCGGCTAGACTTGGGGCCTCGCGTGCGAACTCTGATTCTGGTGCTGTTGGTGCTTGGAACAAGCTCCCGCGGTGAGCCTTCTGCAGAAGTCCAGTTGACGCTGCTGTCGCTTCGAAATGGCGAGCGGGCGCGGGTGGAAAAAGCGGTCGGCCCGGTCGACGAGATGCCGCTGTACCGCGCGCAGCTCGAGCTCAACCCGGCGAAGCGCGAGGTCACCGGAAAGGTGTTGTTCACCCCCTTCGCCCGGAAGGCGCCGCTGGAAGTGCTGTACCTGCGCATCAACGCCAACCAACAAGAGCGCCGGGTGAAGCTGTCGCACGCCACCCTCGATGGGAGGCCGGCGGTCCTCGAGCAGCCCGAGCCGACGCTGTACCGGGTTCGGCTCGATCCTCCGGTTCCACAGGGATCCTCGGCAGTGATTGAAGTGCGGCTGGTGGCGAACGTGCCCCCCGCGATGTCGAACAGCGATTCGCTGGCCGCCTCGGGCCTGGCCGACGACAAAGGGCACGACTACGGAGCGTTCTCGGTCGCGCCCGAAATCGTGAGCCTCGCCGGAATGCTGCCCGGAATCGCCGCGCTCAATTCCGACGCAGAGCCCTCGCCCGGCCCGACCGGAATCGGAGACCTGGGGGACTTCGAGCTGGGTCAGTGGCTGGTCAGCGTCAGCGTTCCCGACGCCTGGGTGGTGGTGGCCCCCGGACTGGGGCTGGGCGATGTCCCCGAGCCCGGAGGCAAGACCCGCTACACCTACGCGATCGCCGCGGCGCGCGACTTCGCGCTCTTCGCCACCCGCGGCTACGAGCTGACCTGCGGAAAGGTCGACGACATCACCGTCGAAAGCCGGTTCATGCTCGCCGACAAGGACGCGGGGAAACGCGTCTACAAATACGCCGTCGACGCCCTGGCCGAGTACCAAAAGCGGTTTGGCCCCTACCCGTACACCACCTTCCGGATCCTCGAGGCGCGGCTGCACGGCGGCGCGGGAGGAATGGAATTCCCCGGCCTGGTCACCATCAGCACCGCGCTCTACCGGGGGGCCTCGGACCCGCTGGCCGCTTTGGGAATGCCCGGGGTCTCGACCATTCCCGAGCTGCGCGGACTGCTGGGAGCCTTGAAGCCGATGATCGAAGGGACCCTGGAATTCACGGTCGCTCATGAGGTGGCGCACCAGTGGTTTGCGATGATGGTCGGCAACGATGCGATCAACGAGCCGGTGGTCGATGAGCCGCTGGCCCAGCATTCGGGGCTGCTCTACCTCGAGGCCCGCCGGGGAAAGCCGGTCGCGGATGCGATGCGAAAAGCTCAGCTGACGGGCGCGTACCAGATGATGCGGGTGATGGGCGGCGAAGACGGCCCGGCGAATCGGCCGACCGGGGACTTCGAGGGCACCCATGTGTACGCGGCGTTGATCTACGGGAAGGCGCCGCAGTTTTACGATCACGCGCGCAAGCTCCTCGGCGACGAGAAGTATTTCAAGACCCTGCGCGCCTACGCCGACACCTACCGCTGGGGCCTGGCGCGCCCCGACAGCCTGACTGCGATGTTGAGCAAGGCGTCGGGCAGTCAGGCCCGCGCCCTGGAAAAGCTGCGCAAGCGCTGGTGGGACGAAGCGCACGGGGATGAGGATCTGGGCAATCCCGATTTGAGCGCGATCTTCGCGGGCGCGCTTCCGGACGGCGCCCTCGATTCCAACACGCTCAAAGTGCTCGAAGAGGCGATGCGCGCGCTGGGGGGCAGCGACCCTTGAGCCCCGAACCAGCCGGCTAATCGAACAGCGCCTGCACGAACTCTTTGGGCTCGAACGGGCGCAGGTCGGCGACCTTTTCTCCAACGCCCGCCCACGCGACCGGCAGCTTGAGCTCATCGCAGATGCCGATGATCACCCCTCCCTTCGCGGTGCCATCGAGCTTGGTCAGCGCGATCGCGGTAATCCCGACCGCGTCGTGGAACTGGCGGGCCTGCATGATCGCGTTCTGGCCATTGGTCGAATCGAGCACCAGCAGCACCTCGTGGGGCGCTCCGGGCAGGGCCTTGTCGATCACCCGCTTCACCTTCTTCAGCTCTTCCATCAGCGGGGTCTGGGTGTGAAGCCGGCCGGCGGTATCGGCGAGCACCAGGTCGGCGCCCGTTTCGCGCGCGAGCTTGATCGCCTCGAAGATCACCGCCCCCGGATCTGAGTCTTCCTTTCCCTTCACCAGCTTCGCATTGGCGCGAACGGCCCAGACATCGAGCTGCTCGGCGGCCGCGGCTCGGAACGTGTCTCCCGCGGCCAACACCACCTTCTTCCCTGCGGCGGTGGCCTTGGCGGCGAGCTTGCCGATGGTGGTCGTCTTTCCCGAGCCGTTGACGCCGACCACCATGATCACGTGAGGAGGCCCGCCTCCGCCCAGGGTGTGCGAGGCGCGCAGGTCGACGATTCTCGAGACCTCGGTGCGGATCACGTCTTTGAGCTTGTCGGCGCTGGCCAGCTCATTCTTCCGCGCCTTGTCCCGCGCGATCGTCACCAGGCTCTGGGCCGTCTTCACCCCGATGTCGGCCGTGAAGAGCACCTCTTCGAGCTCGGCGAGCACGCTCTCGTCGATCGCTTTCGGGGCTCCGCCGAACAGCCGGTTGAGGCCCGACATGAAGCCTTCGTTCTTCGTCTTCTGCAGGCCGGCGAACAGGGTCTGCCCGGCCTGGGCGTCGATGCGCACCCGCTCTTCGGCGGTGGCGATCGCCTTCACGGCCTCTTCTTCCGCGCGCGCCTTCGCCAACATCAAAGACGCGAGCCGTTTGCTCTCTTCGCGCTCGGCCTCGTGGCGCTTCTTCTCTTCGGCGTCGGCGCCCTTCTGCGCCTGGTAGGCCTGCTTCTTCGCCGTCTCTTCGAGCTCTTTGAGCGCCTTTTCCTGGGCGGTGAGCGCGCTCTTCGTCGCTTCGTCGGCGCCTTTGCCTTCCGCTGCCAGCGCGTCCCGCTTGCGCCGCGCGTCCTCGGCCTGCTTGCGGGCCGCTTCGACCTCGGCGAGCCGCGAGATCTCGGCCGGGCTGGCAGGAAGGACGACCTTCGCGATCTCGGTCAGCGGCGCGGTCGCGGTCTCACCGGCGAGGGCCTTCGGGGCCGGTAGCGCAGAAGACTTCGGCTTGAAGAACAGCTGCCGCGCGAGCAACACCAACAGCACGAGCAGAAAGACGGCAGCGACAATCGCGATCACCGTGGTGTCCAGCCCCCCAAGTCCGGTCTTCACCTCGTTCACAGGAGGGACGGTCAGTTGGGCCAGCAGGCTCAGTCGCATTGGTCGAAGGCGCTTAGGCTATAAGCCGCCTCAATGCGCCCCCTACTTCTTTCCTGCGTTCTGTGCTGCAGCGCCTGCATCGTGCCGGCCCCTTCGACCGAGTCGGCTCCCGAGCGACAAAAAACGGTGGTAGCGAACGCGCCTGCGCTGCAGTTGCCCAGCGGAGCGAACCTCGGGGACAAGATCGAGATCACCTCGTTGACCATTCAGCCCGGCGTGGCGTCACCGGGTGAAGCGGTGAAGGTCAGCGCGTTCTACAAAGTCCTCGCGGACATGGACACCGACTACCTGGTCTTCGTCCACGTCGAGGACGTCGACGGAAAAGTCGAGCGCCTCAATGCCGACCACCCCGCGGCAGGCGGAACCGTTCCCACCAGCAAGTGGAAGAAGGGCGAGACGATTCGAGACGATTTCCAGGTGTTCGTGCCGCCCACGATGAACGTGCGCGGGCTCAACCTGTTGATGGGCTTCTGGGATCCGAAGACCGACGCGCGACTGCCGTTGAAGAACGTCGATGCGATTCGGCACGACGGGCAGAACCGGATTCTGATTGGACAGATTCCGGTTCAGGCCCAGTGAGCGCGGCTATTCCCAGTTGACCAGCAGCTCGTAGGCGCTCTTGTAGATGGACCACGGCGGGTAGAAGGTGCCGTAGGAGACCTTGACCAACCACTCGCCGGTGACGTTGAGCGAGTCGGTGCGAAGGTCCTCGTGGTAGCTGTTGTCGAGGGAAGCGGAGTAGAGCGCCCCATCGGGTCGGAACACTTCGAGCTTCGTGTCGGTGTTGTAACCCGAGCTCATAGTGACGCGGGTCCGGACACGCAGGTGCCGTCCCAGCTCGGCGTCGGTCACGACCACCCGGAAGAAATCGACATCAGTTCCCGAAGTGAACGAGGCGACTTGCAGCGAGGGCAGCACCAGCACGGGCGCGGTCTCCTTGGTGTCGTTCGGCTCGACCTCGCTCAGGCGGCTGAGCGGCGCGACGCTGAAGGTGTAGTTGAAGCCGCTGGTGCCGGTGGGATCGAAGGCGACGAAATAGAACGGGGTCCCCAGGGGAGTGAAGGTGTAGTTGTTGGTCAAAGCCACGGTGCCGACGAACTTCCCGGCGCCGGTCATGACCGCGAGCATCGGGTTGCCGACGGGAGCTCCGGCTCCGCTGGTGCTGGTGACCGACGCGAGGACTTCTCCGCTGGTGCCGCCGCTCTGGAACTTGAATTCGGTCGAGGAAAACGGCTGGGAGAACGTGCCGGTGACCGCGGTGCCTGCGTCCAGCGTCTGCTCGGCCAGGTCGGCGAAGTCGTAGAGCTGCGGGAAGACGAAGCTGCGCTCGCTGGGACGGCCGAATTGATTCACCACCCGCAGGTCGCGCATTCCCAGCGGCGAGTCGATGTCTCCGGTGACCAGCAGGTCGACCTGGCGGGGCTTCACGTCCTGCACCACCACCACCGAGCTGGGTGAAGAAGTCGCCCGGACGCCGAGGTAGGTCAGCCCGTTCCACGAGGTGTCGAAGCTGAAGTTCGGATCATTGGAAATGATTCGGACCAGGGCCACCGCTCCGCGACCGGGTTTGCCGAGCACTTCGGCGCGGTAGAGAGGAAGGATCTTGAACGCATTTTTCCAGCTGACCGTTTTTCCGTTTTGGGTGACGTTGATGTCCCGCGTGCCCGGCATTGCAGCCTTGTCGACGGTGAGGGTCGCGATCAGCGCCAACGGGCTGGGCGAGGTGATCTTGCTGACCGCGACGCCTTCGCCAAAGGTGATGATCGCGCCATTGGTCCACTCGGTGTTTGCGCCGGTGAACGCTACGTCCAGGCTCTGACCGACCACCACCGCCGACGGGGTGACGGCGGCAATCGCGGGAACCACTT
>JAYVCD010000383.1:0-2841 GCA_043750125.1 Archangiaceae bacterium
GATCCTTCAGGCCGTACTTGGCCGGCTCGCGGGTCGCGAACACGATGTTGAGGATGTAGTCCTTCACTTTCTCGTCGATGTAGATCTTGTGCATCACCGCGCGCGCATTCGAGATGTGCTCGGGGGTGATGACCTTGAGCGCCTTCGGAGCGGCCTCGCCCGACATGCGATCCATGATCGTCTTTTCTTCGTCGCGCGTCGGGTAGCCGACCTTCACCTTCAGCATGAAGCGGTCGACCTGTGCCTCGGGCAGCGGGTACGTGCCTTCCTGCTCGATCGGGTTCTGGGTCGCCAACACGATGAAGGGCGAAGGCAGCGGGAACGTGTTGTTGCCGATCGTGACCTGCCGTTCCTGCATCGCCTCGAGCAAGGCCGACTGCACCTTCGCCGGAGCCCGGTTGATTTCGTCGGCGAGAATGATGTTCGCGAAGATCGGGCCCTTTCGGACCGCGAAGCTGCTCGTCTGCTGGTTGTAGATGACCGTTCCGATCAAGTCGGCGGGTAAGAGATCGGGCGTGAATTGAATTCGCTGGAATGCCGCGCTCAGAGCATCCGCAAAGGTTCGAACCGTGAGCGTCTTCGCCAGGCCCGGCACCCCTTCGAGCAGCACGTGACCATTGCAGAGCAGGCCAATCAGCACCCGCTCGAGCATGTACTTCTGGCCCACGATGACCTTGCCGGTCTCGACCAGCAACGTCTCGACGAACGCACTCTCACGCTGCACGTGCTCCGTCAGCTCTTTGATGTCCGTCGTGTTCATCGCCGGAGCGTTCACTGGCCGCGCAGCTGATCAAGCTTGGTGCGTGAATCGGTCTGCAGCTCGGGCCTCACATCACCGGCCGTCGATGCGACGTACCGCTCGTAATAGGTGCGCGCATCCGACGGGCGGTTCATTCCCCGGTACGACTCGGCCAGGCCGTACAGCGGTGAGCCGAGGTTCGGGTCCAGGCGCAGCGCGTACTGGTAGTCCACCGCCGCCTCAGCGAAACGACGCAATCCGATCAACGCAGACCCCCGAGCGACGTACCCGACAGACAGCGCCGGTTCGAGCTGAAGGCACGCCGAGAGGCTCGCCAGCGCATTGCCGTAGTCCCGTGAAACGATCTGTTTGACGCCCTGCTCGTAGTACGCGCGGGCCTGGGCGCGGGTGGTGTCCGCCACGGGGCCAGAGCCTGGCGGCTTGCCTTGCGCCTGCGGAGAGCCTCCGCCCGTCGAGGCCATCTTGGCCTGCGCTTTGATGATGTTGTCCTGTGCGCTCTTCTTGATCGTCGGGTCCAGCGACACCTGCGCCACCACGTTCCAGCGCTCGATCGCCTGGCTGTAGTACCCGAGCACTGCGTAGGCGTTGCCCAGCTTGAAGAGCGCTTCCACATTCTTCGGGTCGGCGTTCACCGCGTCCTGATAGGCGAAGCTCGCCTCTCGGTATTTTTTCTCACCCATGAACCGGTCGCCTTCAGTGACCTTCTTCGCCGCTGCGCTGGCGATCGACTCGGCCGGAGCCGCCGCAGGCGCCGGGGTGGGGCTCGCAGTGGCAGCAGCGGGAGCGGGAGCGGCCTCAGGAGCTGCAGCCGGAGCCTTCAAAGAAGCCAACGCTTCTTTGGCTTTGTCGATCCACTTCTGCTCGGACGCCCGGGTCTCCATCTTCAGGAACTTTTCGTAAGCAGCAATGGCCTTCGCGTTCTCGCCACCCATCAGGCGGTAGCTTTCACCCAGGCCGTAAAAGCCGTCGGCGTCCTTCGGCTCCAGCTTGCTGTACTTTTCATACGCATTGGCCGCGGTCTTGAAATCTGAAATTTTCCGGGAAGCCTTTCCCAGGTTGTACCAACCGGTCGCAAAGGTCGGATCTGCCTCGACCGCCAGCTTGTATTGGACCACCGCCTGATCCCGCTTTTCCTGCTTGAACAGCGCGGTGCCCAGACCGTTGAGCGCTGCGGCCCAGTTCGGAGTCGCGGCGAGCGCGTCTTTGTAGGCGGCGATCGCCGTGTCCAGTTGGTTGCTTTCGAGGGCTTTGTCTCCGCGCTCGAGCGCAATTTTCGCGGTGGGCGAAGGAGTCACCGCGGCAAGGGCGGCACTGAAAATGAGAGCCAGCATGTTCATGTTGATCGAGCTCCGGACAGAAGGCAGACGGCAGGCGGCCTAGCAAGTTTCAACCCAGAACGTCACCCGATCTTCCGATCGAGGCTCGACCCTGACACTCACCCCGACTGCTCCTTGTGGAGGCCAGACCGGCCTGGGCGGATTGATTTCGGAATCAATTGAGAGCAGATCGGGGGGCCAATGAGAACCGAACTGGTGTCGATGCTGTGTGCGGTGGCGGCCTGTGGGCCCGCCCCGGTGGCGGCCCTGGCCGAAGGAGCTTCGTTCGGACACTTCGAGGTCACCGCCCATTCCGAGGCGCTTGCGTCGCTCGACCCCACCGCCCCATGGACCGCAAGCGTCGGAGGAATCGCCGCCTACGATCTGACCCGCGTCGATGAGCGAACAGTGAAATTCACCGTCCAGGGTCACTCCACCCCAGGCCCCCAACCCGTCCTCGTCACTGCCCGACGCGTGACGGTAGACGTGGGAACAGTTCGGTATGCGCCCCCGCTGGACGCGCGGTTCTCGAAGCTCGTCGCTTTCGGGGCCAGCCTCACCATGGGCAGCCAGGACGCCAGCGTCTCGCAGCGCTCGCAGCTTCACGGGCCCGCGGCAGTCGTGGCCCGACAAATGGGTGCCTTTCTTGCGATCCCCCTGATCAAGACCGGGTTTCTTCCCTCGCTGACCGCGACCGACATTGACCCCGCCCGCTGCCGCCCGCACCAGGCCGATATCTTCGCGACGATCGGCGCTCGAGCTCAG
>JAYVCD010000384.1:0-31798 GCA_043750125.1 Archangiaceae bacterium
GTCGGCGATCACCCGCTTGGCCGCCAGGTGTTCCTCGACCGCCTCTTTCAGCTCGTCCTTGATTTCCCCGATGTAGACAGCCGGATAAAACAGTTTCTCTTCAATCGTGGCGTGCGCAGCCAGGTTGTCCGCAATCACATTGAAGGTCGCCTGCTTGGCATGTACGTCCTTCGCCTTCTCGTACTTGCTGAACAAAGATTCGACTTCGTCATGCTGACTCTTGAGCAGGGTGATGGCATCCATGGGTGTTCCTCGCGGTTGTGGCGTTCGGACCCGGTGGCTGCAATCGATGAACCACGACCCGTCCCTCGGGCCGCACGCGGGGCGGCGTGACACTTCGCCCCTTTGGGTCAAGCAGAGACAATGCAATTCTGGCGTTCTCGGTGATCGGCGGCTGGGTCTTCAGCTACTTCGGCAACCATGGGGTCACCGGCCTCAATCTCTACAGCTTCGGAGTGGCGCTGGTCGGCTCGTGCATCTTGTTGTTCATCGCCAAGCTCGCCCTTCGCTAGCGTTTGGGCCCGAACAGATCCAACTGAGGAATCGGGGTGGGCTCTGGCGCCGCAACAGCAGCAGCCGACGCCACCACCGCCGTCGAATCGAACAGCGGCCCGTCGAAGCGCGCGGTCACCGGGCCGTGATCGCTGGTGCCGAAATCGCGGTCCACCGTGCAGCTGCGCGCCTGACCTTCCAGCGCCTGGCTGGCGAGCACGTAGTCCAACCGCCAGCCGATGTTTCGTTCGCGGTTGTTTCGCCAGGGCGCCCACCAGGTGAACAGCCGATCATCTTCGGGGGCGAAGCTGCGCAGCAGGTCCACCAACCCGTGCCCGATGATCTTCTCCAGCAGCGCGCGTTCCCCCTCTGTCTGGCCGATTTGCTCGGGCTGCACCAGGTCGGGGTGAACGTCTGTGACCGTTCGCGCGACGTTGAGATCTCCACACAAGATGAGCTTCCGCCCGGCCCGCAGCGAGGTGCCCACGAACGCCTCGAAGGCTTCGAGGAACCTGAGTTTGGCCGGAAAATCTTTGCCGCCGTTCGGCACGTAGATCGACGCGACGATCAGGTCCGCCAGCTCGACCGCCACGATTCGGTTCTCGTGGTCGAACGGGGGATGAAAGAAGCGGGGCGGAACGGTGCAAAGGGCTTTGCTCACCAGCAGCGCCACTCCCGAGTAGCCCTTGTTCCCGTGCCAGAACGCCCAATAGCCCTCGAGCCCCGACAAGCTCACCGGCACCTGGTGCAGCGACGCCTTGATTTCCTGCAGGCATAGAACGTCGGGTTGCTCGAGGCGCACCCAGTCGAAGACCTGGCCCTCGCGGGCGCGGATTCCGTTGACGTTCCAGGTGGTGATCTTCATCGCAGCCAACGCGCTCACTGCCCGTACATCAGCTCCCACGCGGCGCGGTACGCGTAGCCTCCATCGGAAAGTTTGGGAGAATTGCCCCCCAGCTGCAGCGAGCCGTGAGGGTCCGCGGTGGGGGCCGAGGTGTAGAGCCGGTGCGAGCCGCCCCACGGAGTACCCGCGTCGTCGATCGACCGCGGAACGCCCGGCACCATCATCGTCGCGAAGGCTGTGAGGTGACCTGGATGCTGGGGATCCCCGGTGTGGGTGAAGCCCCAGAACCTTTCGATCGGCGTGACCGGCGGCAGCGCGAGCCACGGCTGATTGGCGTCGAGCGGACCCGAGAGCATCACCGCCCGCGAGACGGGCCGATAGAAGGCCACCAGCCCGGCGCTGCTGCCGCCATGGGAAATTCCCGAGATCACGATCGCGTTCCACCGCGGCTTGCCGTTCTCGATGAACCACTGCCAGTCGCCCTTGGGGTTGAGCGTCTGCAGCCGCTGGAGCATTCGCACCACGCGGGTCTCGATGCTGTCGGGCGGGCCGACTTGAATCACGCTCGAATGGTCGATGCCGTCAAACGCCTCGCGACGGCAGCCTCCGATGTCGTTGCCGCAGATGGCGATTCCGTAGCCTGCGACGTAGCAAGGGCTGATCACGTGAAAGCCGCGCGATGCGAGGAAGGCGTTGTGCCCGGTGCCGCCACAGGTGGTCGGGACGCCCGCTCCGTGCAGATAGACGACCAGCTTTCCGATCGGCGCGACCCGGGTGTCGAGCGCGGCCAACTGACTGCCCAGCGCCTGGGTTGCAGCGGGGTCGGCCTGGGCGGCGGTGAAGCTGAATTGGTACAGCTGCGGGTTCGAGCGGTCGACGTTGGGCAGCCCGGCGTCTGAAGAGCCGGCATCGGTCTTCCCTGCGTCAGCATCCCCGCCCGCGTCGCCTGGGCCCGCGTCGACCTCGCCGGCGTCTGGTGTTCCTGCATCGTCCCCGGCGTCGAAGGTGCCCGAGTCCATCCACCCTGCGTCCTGCGTTCCCGCATCCGGAACGCCGGCGTCCATCGACGGGCCGGCATCGAGGGGAACCGCGGCGTCGGGCTCGTCGAGGCCTGTTCCCGAGCAGCCTGCGAGCAGCACGGAAAGGAACAGGGCGCTCAAACTGCGTTGAGTGACAAACGGCATGCTTTTCTACTCCCGCTTTCCTGCTCTGTACTCGGCCACTGGTTGAGCTACATATTGCCGCGAAACGGCCTTCCAGTGTCGCCCAGGATTGTTGGCGGTCCATTCGCAAACGGCCGTACTCGATTCGAGGTGTCCTGTGTCTCATTCCCCCGCGGCTTACGCCATTGATGCCCGTGCCTGTGTTCGCTGCGCCGCTTGCGCCACCGTGGCCCCCGCGCACTTCAGCATCGGAGCCGGACCCGCCAGAATGCTGCGCGCTCCCGTCGACGCTCGCGAGAGGTCCGCCTGCGAATCGGCGACGATCATCTGTCCTACTCAGGCAATCAAAACCCAGCCGGCCGTGCACCCCGACCCGCTGGCTCCCCCTGAGATTTTCAACGAGCTCTACCCCCGCGTCTCGGGCATCGCCGAAGGAGTTCGTTGGAAGCTCACCGACGTCCCGTGGGACAGCTTCGACCTGGCCCGAGCCACCGCGCCGCTGAAGGCGATGGTCCGCGAGATGGCCTATTCGGAATACACGACCTTTTCAGCCACCCAGCGCTTCATGGAAACGTTCTCGACCGACACCGACTTCTCGCAATGGATCTCGGTCTGGTTCTACGAAGAGACCCGGCACCCGATGGTCTTGTTGAAGTGGCTCGAGCTGGCCGGGGAAACGCAGGAGCCCGGCTTCGCGCTCAAAGGCCGGGTCTCGGTTCCGTTCATGAAGTCGATCACCGGCACCCTGGTCACCAACGTCATCTCAGAGATGGTCGCCGCCGAGGCTTACGTCGGCTTCGTTCGCGTCACCGAGCCGGTGCTCGCCTTGCTGGCCCAGCGCATCGGTGCTGACGAAGCCCGCCACGGAGCCAGCTTCTTCACCTACGCGCGCCGGGCGATCGCACGCTCGGCCGAGCCCGATCGGGAAAGGCTGGCCGCGATGAAGGTGCTCCACTTCTGGATTCACGCGGCCCAGACGGTGAGTCACCCGGTGAACGAAGCGGTCGAGCGGATGAGGGCCTTGCTGCCTGCCGCCGGCGAGCCCCCGTTCGTCCCTCCCTTCGACCGGATCGTAAAGATGGTGGGCAACCTGGTGGGCCTGCCGATGGAAACCCCGGCCGATCTTCCCGCCCAGCTGGAAGTGATGATGCGGCGGGTGCACGCGACGGGCGCCCGGTCGATCAACGCCAAGGTCCAGACCGCGGTGTCCTGAAGGCGGGCCGGGTGAGGCAAAACAGCTCACCTGCGAAAATTTGGCGAGCAAACACGCAAACCCGCCGCGGTCACTTCCGCCTGCTCCCTCGTACAGAGGCCGGCACGGTTACTGCTCACTGCCTTGGGTAAGGAGCTGAGCCGTATGACCATCGTCTGCGCGACCCACTTCACCGATTCCTCGTTGGCTGCGATCAAGGTGGCCGCCCAACTGGCGCGGACCCATCGCGAGCGGCTGTGCGTGCTCAACGTGGTCCCCCCCGCCCAGAGCTCTTCCGGTTCGGAAAAAGACGTTGAAATCAGCGCGGTCAACGGCACCATTTCCCAGCTGGCCTCGGAAGGAATTGTCATCAACACCACCACCGTCTGCGGCCCGCTCGCGAGCGCCGTTCGCCAGGCGTGCGCTGTCAACCGGGCGAGCCTGCTGGTGGTGGGCGATTCTCACCAGACTCTGGGCCCGCTGATTGTGGGCCCGCTCGACCGTTTCGCCGACAGCATCGGAGTGCCCTCGCTGATCGTTCGCGACGCGACGCCCTTCGCCGCCTGGTCGGCCGGAACGGGCCCGCTGAAAGTGATGCTCGCGATGGACGGCACCTGGAAGTCGGCCGCAGCACGAGAGTGGATCATTCGTCTTTCCGCCTTTGGCCCGATCGACCTCGTGGCCTCCTACCTGTGGTGGCCGAAAGACGAACGCCAACCCCGCGCCTGGGCCCTGGTGGCTCAGCGGCTCGAGGCCGAAGCGGCCTTTGCCGGGCTGCCTTCGAACGTGAAGGCCCGAATTCGCCTCGAAGTGGGCTGCCCCAAGATTGGCCCCCAGTTGCTGGCGCTGGCGAAGGCCAACCACGCCGACGTCTTCGTCCTCGGGACTCACCCTCACCGCGGGCCGGTGGGTCAACAGTGGTCGGTGTCTCACGAGGTGCTCGCCCTGGCTCCGATGTCCGTCGCCTGCATTCCGGATCCCGTGGTGCGTTCGACTCGGACCCCCAGCCAGCACGGGTTTCGCGCGGCGTCCTGAATCGCCCCGGTTGAGGCGGTTTTGTACTGCTCCCTTTCCAATTCGCCACACCCCAGCGCCAATTCCGGGCCGAAGCGCGCCTGAAAGTCACGGTTCGATGACGGCCTGAGAGTTGCTGTGCGCAAGTCCAACGATTTACCCCACGCAAGCGGAGCCTCGGCAGGTCCCATGACCCAACCCATCGTTGCGAGCGAACCGGCCTCTTCCGCTCCAGTCCCGAAGAGGGCCATGCAAGTCGCGAAGATGCTCGCGTACTTCGCGATGTTGGTGCTCGGGGTGCGCCTGCTCGAAGAGATCCTCCGGGAAATCTCGAAGACCCAATACGCCGACGAGCTCAGCCGGGTCAGTGGAATGGCCGCGTCGCTGCTCGACGTGAACAAGAACCTCGACGACCTGATCGTCACCTTCTTTGCGCTGACGATCACCTTCTTGCTGATCCTCCCCATCTCCTGGGTTCACACCATCACCAAGGGCGACGAGAGCGATCCTTCGCTGACGCAGACGTTGATCGTGCTGAGCGTCATCGTCGCCGGGGTGATGCTGCTGCTGGACGACAACCTGGCCAGGTCGTTCAGTCTCGTCGGCGTCGTGGCGGCAGTGCGGTACCGCAACACCCTCAAAGATCCGAAGGACGCGGTCTACGTGTTTCTCTCGCTGGGCATCGGGATGGCCTGTGGGCTCCAGAGCTACCACGTCGCTCTTTTCCTCAGCCTGTTCGAGTGCGCGATCTTGCTGATGCTGTGGCTCTACCAGGCGGGCGCTCCCGCTCCGGGCGAAGCAAACCTGCTGCAGACGCTCAAGGACAGCGAGAACAAGGGCCAGCGAACTCCGGCCCAGGCGCTGGCGTGGCTGACGCCCGAGGCCCGCGAGCGTCTCGAGGCCGACCTCGAAACGCAGAGCCGGTACATCACCATGGCGAGCATGTTCACCAACAAGAAGGGCAAGTCGCCCAACGCGGTGATCACCGTTCGGACCTCGGGCTCAGGCTCGGCCCGGAACAGCGTCAACGCCCAGATGGAAGACCACCGCGGAAAGTGGCGACTGCTCGGCACCGAAGAAAAAGATGGAGTGACCACCCTCGAATATCTCGGACGGCTGTCCCGCAAACGATCGCCGCCGATGAACTTCCTCGAACGGCTTCGGGTGGCCGACCCCGGCGTCCACCATGTCGCGTTCCGTTCGCTGCGAAAAATGGTGGCGGACAAAGCGACCGCCGGTGAGCCCAGGGCGTCGGGCCCCAACGCAGCGGCCGCTCTCAATGGAGTGAGTTCCAAGGTTCACAGCGGCAAGGAAATGAAAGCTCGGGAGAGGAAAGAATGAGCCTGCGAACGGTGATGCAGCGTCTGACTGAGCGTCCTCCGCGGAACGTCGGGGGAGGAGATCTGGTGACGCGCTTCCTCGCGATTGCCGGACTGGCGCTGATGGCAGGGATGGTGGCTCCCCAGGCGAAGATTTCGTTTCCGCTGGTGAAGATCACTTTGCTCACGGCCGCAGAGCTGGGCCTGATGAGCTTGATGCTCGGGCTGTTCTTGAGAACGAAGACCTACTTCGTCGGCCTTCAGCTCTTCTGCGCTTCGTTGGCGATGCTGTATTTGGCGAATCGAAATTTTCCATTGGCCGCCGTCACGGTTGGGCTGCTGTTCGTCGCAGTGGGAATGCTGAGCGTGGTGACCCGCCGCAGTCGGTTGAATGCCGTCCTCGAGATCAATTCTCTGCGGGTGCCCCTGGAAGAAGCCGATGACGCGGCCGCCGCTCAGGAATTGCTGGACGTGGAATCCGGGGGGAAGAAGACGCCTCCCCATGGTCCGCCGCTCAAAGCCGCGGCCCAGGGTGGCGCGCGATGACCGCCCTCAATCATTCGACCAACAGCGCGCTGGCCACCGAAGCCGTGGCCGCGCTAGGGCTGGGCCCGTCTGAATCCGAATCGAAGAAAGAAAGGAAGAAGAGAAAGAAGAAAGAGAAACACGAGCATCGCCTCGAGGCGGCACAGCCCGGCATCGACGCAGCAGCCGAGCCCGCACCCGAACCTCAGCAGGCGCCCCCCCAGATGCGGCTGCAGACCTGGCTCAAGGCGGTGTCGCAGGGGCTCGAGTCTGATCGGGTCGTCACCGCCCAGAAGTCGAATTTCCTGATCGCGATCAACTGCCTCATGTTGTCGATCGCCGCCCATTCGATCTACCGCGACTTCGAGTTCAGCCCGCTGCAGTGGGCGTTGCTTCCCCTCGCGCTGACCAACGTCCTGTCTTTGGCGTTTGCAGTCTTCGCCGCGCAGTTCCGCCTTCAGCCCACCGCGCTCGAAGAGCTCTGGGCGATGCCCTCGGACGAGTACGAGCCCGCGGTCGCAGCGCGGCTGCAGGACAAGCAGCGCGTCTACGCAGATCTCAACACCGACCTTCGCGTTCTCGGCGCTGACCTGAGCAAGCGGCATAGGCACCTGCGCACCGGGTACAACGTGCTGCTGGGCGGGGTCGCGCTGTCGACCTGCTTGTTCGTGGTCTGCATCGCGGCAGGGACGAGGGGCTGAAAAATTGTCCCAGTCAATGAAGCAACTCATGGTGGGCCTGGCGGTCCTTTGTCTTCCGCTTCCGGCGCACGCCGCCAAGTCCGACAAGACGGCGCGCGACTTCACCGTGCTGGTCGTCGGCGGCTCGGCGGGCGACGGGACCACTCCCACCTTGAGCCAGCTCAAAGAACGGCTGCAGTCGGCGGACCCCTCGAGCGCAGTGGTGCTCTTCACCGGCAATTACAGCCGCGAAGAGCTTCCGACCGAAGCTGAGGAAGGCCGCGCCCAGGCGGAAGCAGAAATTCTGGCTCACGTCACCGCCACCGAAGACTTCGTGCGGCGCGGCGGCAAGGTCTACTTTCTGGCCGGGCAGCAGGACTTCGCCGAGGGGGGGACGAAGGCCGTTCGCAGGCTGCGAAAATTTCTCAACCGGTCCTTCGCCGCCGTGGCGGGCGACCCGGACTCCGACGACAAAGAGGATCTCGACGTGATGCCCCAGGCCGCCTGTGGCACCCCCACCCAGCTTGATCTCACTGCGAATCTCGGGCTGCTGCTGGTCAATTCTCAATGGTGGATGCAGGACTGGGTCGCCGACCCTTCGTTCAACGAAGGCTGCGAAGTGAAGACCCGCCAGTCGTTTCAGGAAACCTTGATCGACGCCCTGCGCACCTACCGCAACCGGCGACTGGTGGTGGCGAGCCATCACCCGCTGCGCAGCTATGGCGAGGGCGGCGGCCAATTTACGGCGCGCGCCCACTTGAGTCCGGTTCCGTTGATTGGGACCGCCTGGGTCTGGGCCCGGCAGGCGGGCCTGGTGCCGCAGTACAAGAATCACCCGCTGTATCGCTCGTACGTCGAGATGGTGATCGGAGAAGCCGAACGAACGGGCTCGTATGTCTTTGCGTCCGGTCACGACGCGAACCTGCAGTTCGTTTCGTTGCACCGACAGGCGCAGATTGTCTCTGGCACCTCAGGGCTCGTCCCCGCTCGTACGGTGACTGCCGACCCGGGAGACTTCGCTTCGGCCTCGCCCGGCTGGGTCGAGCTGACGTTCGACCCTTCGGGACAAGGACAAGCCCGCTACTTCTCGAGCCTCGGCGAGCCGCTGTTCGAAAAAGAGCTGCCGGCGGTCCCGATTCTCGCCCCGGCGCTGTCCGAGCCGCCGCACGCCCTGCCGCCCAGTCCGGTGGTGGCCGGCTACTCGAAGCATGGGGTCTGGAAGCTGCCCGGCTTCGTGAAACTCTTCGTCGGGTCCTATTACAGCGATGCCTACTCTTTGAAGCTGCCCTACGACGTCCTCGATTTGAAGATCGAGCAGGGAGGACTCAAACCCTACAAGGTGGGCGGCGGCCTTCAAACCAACAGCATTCGGCTGCGCGACCCCGACGGCGGCGATTGGGCGATTCGGGCCACCACCAAAGACTCGAGCCGCCTGCTGCCCTACCCCTTGAGCCAATTCACCGTTGCCAGCCGATTGCTGGAGCACGGCTTTACCGCCACCCACCCCGAGGCGGCGCTGTCCTTCCCGCGTCTGGCCGAAGCGGTGGGAATGCTGCATCTCAATCCCCGCTTGATGTACCTGCCCGACCAGGAAGGTCTGGGGCAATACCGGGGCTTCATCACCGATGAAGTGGTGATGCTCGAGCAGCGCACCGAGGGAAAGGCGAAGACCAAGAGCTACGACGACATGGTCGAGAAGATTATGGACAAGCCGGCCAAGCATCGAATCGATCAGGAAGCGATGCTGAGGGCGCGGCTGCTCGACGTCTTCATCGGCGATTGGGATCGCCACAAGGGTCAATGGCGCTTCGCGGTGACCGTCGGGCCAGACGGAACCAAGACCTACGCTCCGATTCCGATGGACCGCGATCAGATGTTCGGCAACTACGACGGACTGGGGCTGGTCTTCGCCCGGCTGGTGGTTCCCGCCTCGCGCGCGCTGCAGCCGTTCACCGGCAATTACGGAAGACTGGGGTGGCTCAACTACAACGCCCGCAACGTCGACGCGTTTGCGCTCAACCAACTCACCCACGCACGGTGGATGGAGATTGCGGCTGAAGTGCAAAAAGCGCTCACCGACACGGTGATCGACGAGGCCTTCGCGAGCTGGCACCCCGAGACGTTTGCGCTCGACGGAGCTCGAATCGCCCAGGCCCTGAAGATGCGCCGCGACAAACTGCTCAGCGCTGCCGAAGACTATTACGCCCTGCTCAGCACCCGGGTCGACGTATTGGGGTCGGCCCACTCCGATCAATTCGATGTCTGGTTTGAACCAGGCGGCGCCGTTCGCATTTCGGTTCGAACCCGCAAGGAAGGGTCGACCCCCTACTTCGACCGGGTCTTCGAGCCCAACGACACCCAGGAACTGAGCCTGTACGGGCTCGAGGGCGATGACGTGCTGTCCGTGCACGGGAACCCCAACCCGCAGTTCACGATTCGTTTCGTCGGGGGCGAAGGCAAGGACTCGTTGTCCGCGGCGGGCGGCGGTGAGCCCGTCGACGCGCGCAACATTCAGCTCTACGACAGTGAGAAGGGCGCCGAAATCGACCCCTCGATCAAGGTTCGCGACGAACGATCGAGCATCGCTTCGCTCAACCAATACGACTCGACCGAAAACCATGAGCCCGACTACGGGTCGTTCATGCCGGGCCTGGTCGTCAACCCCGACGACGGGGCGTACCTGGGCGGCCAATACACCCACGTCGTCCACGGGTTAGAAGAGCCCCTTCGCCGCTCGCTACAGCCTGACCGCCTACTTCGCGACCGCCACTCTGGGCGCAGCGATCGACTTCCGCGCCCTGTTCCCCCAGAGCGCCTCGCTGCTCGATCAGCAGCTGGACCTGACGCTGAAGACCCCCAGCTACACCCGCAATTTCTACGGCTACACCAACACCTACGTCGACGACGCGTCACCCAACTACTACCGGGTACGCCAGGCGCAGTACGAGGCGCGCTACGGCTTGTCCTACGGCTTCGGCGGCGATCGGACCCGCATCGGCGCGCAGCTGCTGGCCCAGGCCATTGTCACCGAGCCGACCGCAGGAAGGTTCGTCAGCGTCTCTCCTGATGTCACTGGGGACACTCTGGGCCCGAGGTACTTCGGAGGCGCTCGGGTGTTTGCTCAAACCAACACCTTCGACAGCCTGACCTTGCCCCGGAGGGGCATCGCGCTCCACGGCTCGATCGAGACCCGCTACGACCTGACGCGCGCCAATCAAGTCTCGACCAACTTCAAAGCGGCGGGGGCATTCGCGATTCCTTTCGACCGAAACCAGCGCCTGGTCTTGCTGACCCGGGCCAGCGTCGAAGCGATCGTCGGAAATCACCCGTTCTATTTTGCGCCCACCCTCGGCGACACCCAGCTGCGCGCGTACCACAAGCAACAGCTGGCCGGAGATCTTGCGTTTGCCCATACCACCGACCTTCGAGTCGACCTCTTGCGGTTCTATTCGGTGGTGCCCGGGACAGTGGGCCTGAACCTCTCGGTCGATCACGGCCGGGTGTTTGGCGCTGCAATCTCCACCAATGACTACCATTTGAACTACGGCGGCGGCCTCTGGTGGTCGATCGTCGACTTGTTTGGCATTTCGGCGAATTACTACCGGGGCCTCGATGGTGGGTCCCGGTTCACCCTTGCAGTGGGCTCCCTCTTTTCGGGGACCGGGTTCTGACAATGATTGCTCTAATTGCCGCACTGCCGCTTCTCTTTTCCCTTCCTGCCTCAGAGGTTGATCGCCCGGATCATCAGGCGGTCAAACCCGATGGTGGATCTTTGCCCACCGTCGCACCCGGGCTGACTCCTTCTTTTGCCCCGATTCTGGCTCCTGAGTTCGTCGCCGACGGAGGAACCGCCCCGATCGTCACCCGCCCCACCTTGTCGGTCTACAGCGTCGATCTGCCGGTCGAAGCGACGGTGACCGGGGGATCTCTGGCGCTGTTCTTGATCGTCGACCTGCTGATCAAGCCGACGCTGGAAGGCGACATTTCGTGTCGACGGCCGGTCGGGAACATGCGGTGCAACCCGGCCGACCTCACCACCATCGACCGTTATGCCGTCGGCAGGCAGTCGAAGCCCTGGTCCACGTTCGGCGACGTGGCGCTGTATGCGAGCATCATTGCCCCGGTGATCTACCTGGGCCTCGAAAGCCTGGCGCTGCCCACCGCCGAGCCGCTGCGCGACTTTGCAAACGACCTGATGGTGGTGAGCGAAGCGATGGCCTTGACGGGGGCGATGCAGACGCTGATGAAGTTTGCGTTCAGACGCCCACGGCCGGTGCGGTACATCGAGGTCGATGCTCCGCTGAGCAGCTTCGATCAAGAGCTGTCCTTTCCTTCGGGACACACCGCGATAGTCACCGCTGCAACCACCGCGCTGACCACCACCATCTTTTTGCGTCACCCGCATTCTCAGGTGCGCTACCTCGTGCTGGGAGGTGGCATCTTGCTCAGCGTCCTCACCGCCGCCTCTCGCGTCGAATCGGGTCAACACTTTCCCACCGACGTTGCGGTCGGAGTTTTGATCGGAGGGTTCGCCGGCTTCGCAGTTCCCTATCTTCACCGAAATAAAATCCCTCTCATTCCCACCGCCAGCCTCAATCCGTCCACCGGCCAGACTGCGTTTGGCCTTGCGGGAACCTTTTGAAGAAGAGCGCCGACTGGGGCACCTGGCTGTCCATGTCCGCCGTGGTGGGGGTGTGCGTGGTGATCGGCCTCCGGGTCGTGTCCCCTGGCGGGGATTCCCCCACCCCGGGCCCGGTACCTGTCGAGGGCACCCGGGTCGTGGCGCCGGTCGATGCGGGCCCGGCTGAAGTCCTGGCCCCTGCATCGCAGTCAGAAGCCCCCGGGTATCGACTCAACGCGCCGGACGCGACCGCCGTGTTGTCACCGATCTTGAATGAAATTTCGGGACTCTCGCCCTCGAAGGAACCGGACAGTCTGTGGGCGGTGCACGACGAGCGCGGAACGCTGTTTCGCATTTCGGTCAAAGACGGGTCGGTGCTTCAGGAAGTCTCTTTGGGAAAGAAGGGAGACTACGAAGGCGTCGAGGAAGTCGGAGACATCGTCTACGTCGCCCGCAGCGAAGGAATCTTGTTGGTCGTCGACCCCAAGGCGGGCGGCGAACCGACCCGACTGAATTTTCAAAAGCAGCTCGGCCTGGCCTGCGATCTCGAAGGCCTGGCCTACGAGCCGAAACAAAAACGGCTCTTGCTCACTTGCAAGAACGAGGGCTCGAAGAGTCGCCGGTCGAACAAGTCTTTCGAGATCTTCGCGATGGATCTCGAGTCCAGGAAAATCCACCGCGAGGCCGTCTACGTTCTCACCGAGCAGCAAATCGATGCCTACATCGCAGCGCACCCCGACATGACCCAGTTCAAGAAGGCGAAGGGAAACAACTTCGCTCCTTCCGGAGTCGCCGTTCATCCCGAAACGGGCGAGATCTACATTCTGTCGACCCGCGCAAAGATGGTCGTGGTGCTCGACACCCAGGGCGGCCTGGTCCGCGCCTATGCGCTCGACCCCGCGGTGCATCCCCAGCCCGAAGGAATTGCTTTTGGTCCCGATGGAACCTTGTTCATCAGCAGCGAAGCGCATGGAAAACGTGCGTTGCTGCAGACGTTCAAACCACCAACGGCGGTGAAAGACTGAAGTTCGCGGCACGCACAAACCAGACTGTTCTGAAGAATTCGCGCGCGAGCGGATCTGACTGGCTTCGAGATTTGAGCGTCTTTAGTCAAGCTCATGCTCGAGAGGAAGCTCATCACAATTGCCTTCGGAGCTGCGCTGTTCGCTTCAGGCCCCTGTAACAAGGTTCGCCAGGAACCGAAGGCTGAAGCCACCCGCGAAGTTCCCGTCCCGACGCAAACCCTTTCTCCTTCCGTCCCCGGGACGGTGGAAGTCCGGCCGACCCTCGAGCTCGTCGTGCCGGCGAGCACGCCCGCCGAACGTTCCGAGGTCCACCCTGTTCCGTGTGGGCCGAAGAAACTTCGACTCCCCCCCAGAAGTTTTGGACCTTTTCGAAAAGATAATTTTTCTACAGACCCGCCGCCCGCCCTTAGGATTGAAAGATGACCGCCTCAGGGGAATCATGAAAATCATCTGCGCATTGATCGGGCTGGCCACCGCCTCGCTCACCCTGTGGGCTTGTCAGTGCGGCGCCCCCCCCATGAGTTGTGGGTCGCTGGGTCAAAGCTGCTGTTCGGGCGCGATCGAATGCTCGAGCAACGCGGTTTGTCGCGTCGGAGTCTGCGCACAGTGCGGCGGCCCCGGTCAACCGTGCTGTGCCGCCACCACCTGTACGAATGGAGGCTGCTGCGCGAACAACACGTGCATCGCCGTCGGCTCGGCCTGCTCAGGCTTTGGCGTGTGCAATGCGGGCAGCTGTGGAGGTTGCGGCGCAGCCGGAGAGGCGTGCTGCGGCGGCCGTTGCACCGCCCCGAACGTGGGCTGCTCGGGCGCGGTCGCCGGTTCGTTGATCTGCCTCACCTGTGGTGGAGCAGGACAACCCTGTTGCGCCAACGGGGCCTGCACTGGCTCGAACCTCGGCTGCGCGGCCAACAACACCTGCGCCCAGTGCGGGGGCGCGGGGCAACCTTGTTGCTTCAACAGCACCTGCGGCGACAGTGCACTCGCCTGCAACCGGGGGATCTGCGCGCAGTGTGGCGGTCCGGGGCAGGTCTGCTGTCCGGGCAGCGTCTGTACCGGCGGCGGGTGTTGCGATCAAAACGGCCCCACCTGTCTGGCCCCCGCCAGCAGCTGTCCCGGAAACCAGGGCCTGTGCAGTGGAGGCGGCTGCCAGGGAGGTACCTGCGGCAAGGCCGGTCAGCCGTGCTGTGGAAGCGGCATCGATTGCACCGCTCCTTTTACCGACTGCAGCAAGGGCAACACGTGCACCGGGTGTGGAGATCTCGGCCAGAAGTGCTGCAACGGAGACACTTGCCTCACCGGGCGCGGGTGCAACCGTGCCACCGACACCTGCCAGTAGAGCCGCGCTCGCTGACTTGCGCCGGGAAGATCGGCTCACACCGCGCACCCGTCGTGACCTTCTTTGACATCGAACATCGGGGTGAACGTGCGCATCTTGAAAGGCCACGCGCGCGCGATCGATGACGCAGGACCGCGTCGAAGCAACCCGAGAACGGCTCGAACCGGATTGAAGCCAAATTTGAGCTTGGTGGCAGTCAGAGTGTCCGTCGCCCGCGAAGGACGTCGAAACGCCTCCTTGCCCACCACGCAGAAGAGGGTCGCTCGCGGTCCGCACCTCGTGCCCGCCGGAATTCCACACCTGTGGCGATTCGCCTCAGGGCCGGATTTGGGCCGACCGTAAAAGCCCCAGCAAAACCGCCACAACTTGGCCGGCTCGGCCTTTGCTAAGCCTTCGCGCGATGCCCGAACACGCCTACGCTCTCACCCGCATCGAGGGGCAAAAAGGAGCTTCGGCGCTTCATATTGAAGGGCAGCTGACGTTCGCCGAGGCTGGCTTCCTCTGGGCCGATCTGCTGCAGAACGTCGGAGAGGTAGACAAGGGCCAGCGCATCGACTTCGACATGTCTAAAGTTGAACGGGTCGACGGTGGCTCGATGGCTCTGCTGGTCCAACTTCGCGCGGACCTCCATCGGCGGGGAGCCTCGGCCGAGTTTGTCGGCGCAGATGATCAGGTTCAAGAGATCATCCATCTGTACCGGGGCGATGTTCTCGTCGGAGCACGCAAAAAACGGCGCGCCCAGGGAATGATCGAGCAGATCGGCGCCAGCACCGTGGCGCTCTTCGGTGAGTTCAAGCAGGTCTTCGGGTTCTTCGGTCAGGCCCTCGTCGCGACGGTGGGCGTGATCGCCAAGCCAAGGACGGCGAACTGGAAGGACGTAACCCCGACGATGGAAAGGACAGGCGCCGACGCCGTACCCATCGTGGTGCTGATCAACTTCCTCGTCGGCTTCGTGATGGCCTTCCAGGGCGCCGTTCAGCTCAAGCAATTCGGCGCCAACATCTTCGTCGCCGATCTGGTGGGCCTGTCGATCTGCCGCGAGCTGGGCCCGCTGATGACGGCGATCATTCTCTGCGGCCGATCGGGTGCTGCGTTCGCCGCCGAGATCGGGTCGATGAAGGTCTCGGAAGAAATCGACGCGCTGCGCACGATGGGCTTCGGCCCGATGCGATTCCTCGTTCTTCCGCGGACCCTGGCCCTGGTGTTGGTGCTGCCGTTGCTCACGCTCTTGGGAGACGCAGTCGGCGTTCTCGGCGGACTGGTCGTCGGAATCTTGAGCCTCGATTTGACGGTTGTCGGGTACCTCAACGAGACGCAGAAGGCGCTCTCGATGTGGGACATCTACTCGGGGATGATCAAAAGCGTGGTCTTCGCGATGGTGATCGCCCTCATCTCTTGTCAGCAGGGGCTGGCGACCACCGGTGGCGCGGCGGGAGTCGGGAAGCGCACCACCTCGTCAGTGGTTTCGATTCTCTTCGCGCTGATTCTCGTCGACGCCGGGTTCACCATTTTTTTCTACGCCTTCAACCTATGAGCCCCCTGATCAAAGTCACCGACCTGTCGATGGGCTGGGACACCACGGTGCTGCTGCAGAACGCCAGCTTCGAAGTCCCGCGCGGCGACATCTTCGTGATCCTGGGAGGCAGCGGCTGCGTCAAGTCGACCCTGCTGCGCTACCTGATTGGGCTTGAAACCCCGCTCAACGGGACGATCTGTGTCGACGGAGTCAAAGAGTCGTACCTCGAGGTCGGCCGCCCTCCTTACGGAGTGATGTTTCAATCGGGAGCGCTCTTCGGCTCGATGACGGTCGGCGAGAACCTCTCGCTGCCCCTGGGCCAGTGGACGGACCTTCCGGTCGATGCGATCAACGCGATCGTTCGAGCCAAGCTGCGGCTGGTCGGACTTCAAGACGCCGAGAACAAGTTTCCGTCCGAGCTGTCGGGCGGAATGAAAAAACGCGCGGCGATCGCCCGCGCGATGGTGCTCGAGCCTGAGCTCATCTTCCTCGACGAGCCGTCCGCCGGGCTCGACCCCGTCAGCTCCTTCGAGCTCGACGAGCTGATCCTCTCGCTCAACAAGGCGTTGGGGCTGACCGTCGTGCTCGTCTCGCACGAGCTGCAGAGCATCTTCGGCATCGCCAAGAACTGCATCATGTTGGACAAGGCGAGCAAGAGCATCATCGCGCGCGGCGACCCCCGCGAGCTGCGCGACTCTTCTCAAGATCCCCGGGTGAGCTCCTTTTTCAACCGCAGCGCGGGCCCCCCGGTACCCGCTCCCAATCCCTCTGCTCCCTGAAGGACGCCCGTCATGAGCACTCCCACCAATCATTGGAAGCTTGGTCTCTTCGTCGTCGTCGGCATCTGTGCCTGCGTCGCGACCGTCATTTTCTTCGGCGGCCGGTCGTTGAAGAAAGAGACCGTCGCCTACAAGACCTACTTCGACGAATCCGTTCAGGGACTCGAGCTCGGTTCGCCGGTTAAGTTCCGCGGCGTGAGCATCGGCAACGTCTCGGACATCAACCTCGCCGGCGACAAGCGCCACGTCGGAGTCACCTACGAGCTCGGGGTCAAAGTGCTCAACTCGTTGGGGTTGGCCGAAGACAAAACGAAGGGAACCAAGACCAAGCTCGTCATTCCGCCCGATCTGCGGGTTCAGCTCGCGTCGTCCGGGATCACCGGCGTGAAATTCATTCAAATGGACTTCTTCGACGTGAAGTTCAACCCCCCCATCGAGCTCCCGTTCGAGGTCCCCGACAACTACATCCCCGCCACCGCTTCGATGATGAAGAACCTCGAAGACTCGGTGGTGAACGCGGTCGACCGATTTCCTGAGGTCGCCAAACAGTTGCTGATGGTGCTTACCCGGGTGAGCACCATTCTCGGGGAGATCGAGGGCATCCGCCTTCCGGAAAAACTGTCCGACACCCTCGCCCTGCTCAACAAGGTCTTGAACCAGGTCAACACCGCGCTCGTCGCGCTCGACACCGGGACTCTTTCGAAAGACGCGCAGCAGACGCTCAAGAATTTGAACGTCGCAGTCACCGGCATCAACCAGATTGTGGGCAGCGTTCACCGCACCTCAGAGGCAATGGGGAACATGGCGCAGAACGCAACCCATGTCGGGCCGGCGATGGAAGACGCGCTGCGAGACGTGCAGGGCGCCGCTCAGTCGGTCCAGCGGCTCGCAGACGCGCTCGAGCTCGACCCGGACATGTTGATTAAAGGCCGCGCCAAGAGGGTCGCCAAATGAGTCATTCCAGAATTGTCGTGCTGATCTGCTCGGTGTTCGCGCTGCAAGGCTGCGCGTTGTTTTCGAAGGGTGAAGTGACGATGCGTCGCTACTACACCCCCGAGCTGTCGGCGATCAGGCCGTCTCAGGCGCACTCGAGCTCGGAGCTTCGTTTGGGTCGGGTGACGGCTGGCGTCTACATCTCGGAACGAATCATGTTTCGGGAGTCGGCCTACGAGGTCGGCTTCTACGACGATCGCATTTGGACCGAGAAGCCCGAGGCCTACCTGCGACGCGGGCTCGGCCGGGTTCTGTTCGAGGAACAAGGTCTGCGCAGCGTGGTGCGCGGCGCGGGGCCAACTCTCGACGTCGAGCTGATTTCCTTTGAAGAAGTCAAAGCGCCCCAGCACATTGGCCGGGTAAAGCTTTCCTTTGCGCTCAGTGACGAACGGGTGGTCTCGCTGCAACAGACCATCACCGTCGATCGCCCGATCATCGAGCAGTCGCCCAAGAACGCGTCTACCGAAGCCTCCGCAGTGGCTCAGGCCATGGGTGAGGCTCTGCGGGACGCCATCTATGAGGTCTCGAATCGGGTGGTCGGCGACCTCGCGAAGGCGCCTGGGGCCATCTCGCCCTGCCCGGTCGCGACGGCTCCGTAGGTCGGATCGCAGTGGAAGGTGTGGCGGTGTCGTCCGGCGCGATTCGCGACGGTGGGGCTTTACGCACCAACAAGCTCAATCACATCGGCCTTTGGCAACCCCGCGACCTCTGGACACCGAGAGCCGACTTCCGATGACGTTTGCCTTAAAGCGTGGCGCAAATGCATTCGCGTTCAGCGCTACCTACGGAATGTGGCGAGGTTGCGGCTGGCACGAGGGCTGCTCAAGCAACGTCGCGCACCACATCGGGGGCGAGGCCCTCGATCACGCTAAGCAAAAGGTTGAACAGCCAGCCCGTCGCTCTCCCCGACGGTCTACAGCTCAGCAACCTACCGCCACCCACAGTCCCGTACAACGCGTTCTCGGGGCGAACCGAAGTGGTGCAGCTCTCACTTTTCCGGCCGGCAAACTTCAATTCACGTTTTTCTCGAGACTGACAGGTCCCCCAATGAAGCTTCTCCAGACGTCTGTGTTCCTCGTTATGCTGTCTCTGATTTCTGCCTGCGGTGAGCCCACCTTCGTGGCTGACGGCGGCAAAGGCGGCGGCACGGGCACCGGCGGCGGGACTGGCACCGGCGGCGGGACTGGCACCGGCGGCGGGACAGGCACCGGCGGCGGCACGGGCACCGGCGGCGGGACAGGCACCGGCGGCGGGACAGGCACCGGAGGAGGATCAGCGATCGTCACTCCGACAGTCGCCTCGACCCACCCGCAGAGCAATGCGACCAACGTCCCGCTGAACGTCAAGCCCGCAGCGACCTTCAGCATCGCGATGAACGCCACCACCCTCAGCGCCACGACGTTCACCGTGAAGCAAGGCAACACGGCCGTTTCTGGCGCCGTGGTTTACGCCGGATCCACCGCGACATTCACGCCCGCCTCCGCTCTGGCGCCCAACACGCCCTTCACAGCGACCCTCACCACCGGAGCCCAAAGCGTTGCCGGCGTCCCGCTGGCCGCGCCCTACACCTGGAACTTCACCACCGGAACCGCCGCAGCCCTGGGCCCCGCGCCCGTCGGTCTGGGCACCGCCGGCAACTACGTGGTCCTCGCTAAGACGGCGATCTCCAGCGTCCCGGGTTCGACGCTCACCGGAAACATCGCGGTCAGCCCCGCCGCGGCCTCCTTCATCACCGGCTTCTCGCTCGTTGCCGATTCGACCAACGTATTCTCCACCTCCACTCAGGTGATTGGAAAGGTCTACGCGGCCAACTACGCGGTGCCCACGCCCATCAACCTCACGACCGCCGTGGGCAACATGGAAAGCGCGTACACCGACGCCGCCAGTCGTCCGACGCCGGACTTCCTCGAACTCGGCACTGGGAACATCGGAGGTCTCACTCTGGCCCCCGGCCTCTACAAGTGGACCAGCACCGTCACCCTCCCCGCCAATGTGACCATCGCGGGTAACGCCAACGACGTCTGGATCTTTCAGACCACCGGCGATCTCACCATGGCCGCGGCGAAGAGCATCACCCTCAGCGGCGGCGCGCAGGCCAAGAACATCTTCTGGCAGGTCGCCGGCAAGGTCGTGATCGGCGCGGGCGCGCACTTCGAAGGCATCCTCCTGTGCAAGACCGAAGTGACTCTCCAAACGGGCGCAACAATGAATGGCCGGGTTCTCGCCCAGTCCCAGGTCGCGCTTCAGCAAGCGACCATTACCCAGCCCGCACCGTAATCAAAAGCCGGACCGTCGCCCGCCAGCAGCCGTCTGGCGGCGCCGGATGTTAGCGATTGACTTGCTGTTCAGCCGTTGTCCTTTTTTCACTTTTCGTCTTTCGAGCAATCGCAAGACGCAATGACAGGTCTACCCATGAGCTTCCTCAAAACAGCCGTATTCTTCGTTGTGTTGTCTTTGATCTCCGCCTGCAGTGGTTCGGGCGGCGGCACCGGTGGAGGCAACGGCACCGACGGTGGCTCGGGCGGCGGCAGTGGAGGCGCCGCCGGAGGAGGCAGTGGCGGCGGGACTGCGGCCACCGCTCCCACCGTCACCTCGGCATTCCCTTCTGACACCAGCACGGGCGTGGCCCTCAACGTGAGGGTGGCTGCAACCTTCAGCGCCGCGATGGATCCCGCCACGCTCAACGCCACCACGTTCACCGTGAAGCAGGGCACCACCGCGGTGGCCGGTGCCGTCGCCTACGTGGGGTCCACCGCGACCTTCGTTCCCGCGGCGAACCTCACCGCCAGCACCAGCTACACCGTCACCCTCAGCACGGGCGCCAAAGACCTCGCTGGCAAAGCACTCGCCGCTGCGTACACCTGGAGCTTCGTCACCGGGACCACCACCGCCCAGGGGCCGGCAGCCGTCAGCCTCGGCACCGCCGGCAACTACGTGGTCCTCGCCAAGACGAGCATCTCGAGCGTTCCCGCGTCGGTCATCACCGGGAACCTCGGCCTCAGCCCTTCGGCGGCAAGCTTCGTGACCGGGTTCTCGCTGGTCGCCGACGCGACCAACGTCTTCTCCACTTCGACCCAGGTGGTGGGCAAGGTCTACGCGGCCAACTACGCCGTCCCCACTCCTTCGAACCTCACCACTGCCGTCAGCAACATGGAAAGCGCCTACACCGACGCGGCGGGCCGGCCCACCCCTGGCTTTCTCGAGCTGGGCACTGGAACGATCGGAGGCCTCACCCTCGCACCCGGCCTCTACAAGTGGACCAGCACGGTCAACGTCCCGACCGACGTGACCATCGCGGGTGGCGCCAATGACGTGTGGATTTTCCAGACCAGCGGCGATGTGAACGTCGCCGCTGCCAAAAACGTGATCCTCAGCGGCGGAGCCCAGGCCAAGAACATCTTCTGGCAGGTCGCCGGCCAGGTCACGGTGGGTGCGGGCGCGCACTTCGAAGGGGTGATTCTCTGCAAGACGGCCGTCACCCTGCAGACCGGTGCCACGATGAATGGCCGGGTGCTCTCTCAGACCCAGGTCGCGCTGCAGAAGGCGACCCTCACTGCGCCCGCGCAGTAGTCGCTTGCGACCCACATCGCCGTAGACGCCCGGAGACGCCCATCTTCGACCTTGTTTGCGGTTGACCCGTTCCAGAAAGCGCGCGTAAACAACCGTCTGAGGCCTAGAATTTCGATGGGAAAAAAGAAAGGGGCGAGCCACGTTCAAGCCGCTGAAACGCCGCCGGCAAGGGGCGCTGCCGAGGAAGAACGTCACGCCCCTCACACAGGCGAGTCATTCCCGATCGTCGGTGTGGGAGCGTCGGCTGGAGGGCTCGAGGCGTTCACGCAAATGCTCGAGGGCCTTCCGGCCGACACCGGCATGGGGTTCGTTTTCGTGCAGCATCTTGATCCGGACCATGAAAGCGCGCTGACGCAGATTCTCTCTCGTGTCACTTCGCTACCAGTAAGCGAGATCACAAACGGCGAGCGGGTGCTTCCCGATCACATCTACGTCATTCCGCCGAACGCAGGGTTGAGCATCTCCAAAGGCATCTTGAAGCTTGAGCCGCGCAAATCGACGCGCTTGCCACAGAGACCAATTGATTCTTTTTTTGAGTCGCTGGCGCAGGACCGGCGCGAAAGAGCCATTGGGGTGGTGCTCTCGGGCACTGCCAACGACGGAACACTGGGCCTCGAGGCAATCAAAGCCGAGGCCGGGATCACGTTTGCCCAGGATGATTCAGCGAAATACGACGGGATGCCCCGCAGCGCAGTGGCCGCGGGCTGCGTGGATTTTATTCTTTCTCCGGTAGAGATTGCGAAGGAGCTCGCGCGGATTGCACAGCACCCTCTTGTTGTCGGACAACCTTCGCCCAGGCTGATGGAAGACGACGGATCCGGCAGCTTGACTGCCGAGCCAGAGGCCTCTCGTGAGGGCGCCGAGCCCCGGAAAGGACAGGTCGTCCCCAAAGACGACGGCTACAAGAAAATCCTGCTGCTTCTGCGCAACCATTCCCGCGTTGATTTCTCGCTCTATAAACCCACGACCATCCTTCGGCGCATCACCCGGCGCATGGTGCTCAATCAGCAGAGCACGCTCGAGGAATACGCGGGCTTTCTGCGCGGCAACGCGAACGAGCTCGACGCTCTGTACTCGGACGTGCTGATAAACGTGACGAGCTTCTTTCGCAACCCCGAATCGTTCGACGTTCTCCAGCACAAGGTCCTGCCCGAGCTGCTCAAGCAGCGCGGTGACGGTCCTCTGCGCTGCTGGGTGCTCGGCTGCTCCACCGGGCAAGAGGCGTATTCCATCGCCATTGCCTTCGTCGAAGCGGCAGAGAAGGCGCCCCACGCGCGCGAGCTCCAGATCTTCGCGACTGATCTCAACAACACGCACCTCGACAAGGCTCGCCTCGGCCTCTACGGCAAGAGTCTTACCGAGGACATCACGCCAGAGCGGCTGCGGCGGTTCTTTGTCGAAGAGGGAGGTGGCTACCGTGTCTCGAGAACGCTGCGCGAGATGGTTGTCTTCGCACGGCAGAACCTCGTCGCAGATCCGCCGTTCTCGCGGATGGACCTCGTCAGTTGCCGCAACCTGCTCATCTATCTCGAACCGAGCCTGCAAAAGAAGGCGATACCCACGTTTCACTATTCGCTCAAGGCCGGAGGGTTTCTGGTCCTCGGCGCCTCAGAATCCGTCGGTGGCTTCACCGACCTCTTCGAGCAGGTAGACAAGAAGCACAAGATCTTTTCAAGGAAGCCGGGAATGACCCCGGCGTTTCAACTGCCGCTGCAAAAAGAGCGCGACGAGAAGCCGTCCAGCCAAACGGCGCCTCTTCCGATAACACAGGCTGGCGACGTGGAACTGCCGGACGGCGCGCGTGGTGAGCTCAATGCGCAGCGCGAGGCCGACCGCATCACTGTCAACCAGTTCGCCCCTCCCGCTGTCCTCGTAAACGAGGAGCTCCAGGTGCTCCAGTTCCGCGGGTCGACTGGCGCGTTTCTCGAGCCGCCCACCGGTAAAGCGACCTTCGACGTGCTGAAGTTGGCCCGGAAAGGCTTGATGCTGCCGCTGCACAGCGCGATCAACCAGGCCAAGAAGGACAACCAAACCGCGCGCAGAGAGAACGTCCGTGTCAATCGCAACGGCAAGACCAGCGCCGTGAACCTGGAAGTTATTCCTCTGAAGAACCTGCCGGAACGCTGCTTTCTCGTTGTGTTCGACGAGGCGCGGAAGACTGGGCGCGCGCCGCCGTCCACGAAACCAGTGAAGTCTCGCGAAGAGAAGGCTCTGTCGACCGCCAAGCAGGGGTCGAGCCGCGTCGCCGAACTCGAAACCGAGGTCTCTGCGACGCGCGAATACTTCCAGTCGATGCAGGAACAGCACGAAACTGCCCACGAGCAACTCCAGGCGAGCAGCGAGGAACTCCAGTCCGCGAACGAGGAACTGCAGAGCCTCAACGAGGAATTGGAGACGTCCAAAGAAGAGCTGGAGTCTGCCAACGAAGAGCTCACCACCGTCAACGACGAGATGTCGAATCGGAATGTTGAGCTCGACCGCCTCAACAATGACCTCACCAACCTTCAGACCTCGACCAAACTTGCCATTCTGCTGCTTGGGCGCGATTTGGCCATCCGTCGCTTCAGCCCCCAGGCCGAAAAGGTGTTGGCCTTGAAAGTCACTGACGTAGGGCGACCGATCGGCCACATCCGGCACAGCCTGATTCTTGGCGACGCGAAGGAGTCGCATCTCGATTTGGATGTTCTTGCCGCCGAAGTCATCTCGCAGATGCGCGAGCAGGAGCTTGAGGTTCGCGAGAACAAAGGCGACCAATGGTATTCGCTGCGCCTGCGTCCCTATCTGACGCTCGACAACAAGGTAGACGGCGCGGTGCTTGTCCTGGTCGATATCACCGACCGCAAACGAGCTGAAGAGGCACCCGCGCGCCTGGCCTCGATTGTCGACTCGTCTGACGACGCCATCATCAGCAAGGACCTTCGGGGTGTCATTAAGACCTGGAATCCGGGAGCACAGCGCCTCTTCGGATACACCACGGAAGAAGCGGTCGGAAAACCGGTGACACTGCTGATGCCTGCGGGACGCGTCGATGAAGAGACGGGGATTCTGGAGCGCGTCGGACGCGGCGAGACGGTCGACCACTATGAAACCGTGCGCCAGCGCAAAGACGGCAGTCTTCTGGATATCTCGCTGACCGTCTCGCCGATTCGAGACGCCACCGGTCGCGTCATTGGAGCGGCCAGAATCGCCAGCGACATCACCGACCGCAAGCGATCGGAAGCTCTGTTGGATTCGCAAAGGCACGCACTTCAACTGCTGGCCGAAAGCGCGCCGCTTGATGACGTATTGGGATTCTTGGTGGGTGTCGTAGAGCGCCGTGCCCCCGCGGGCATGCATGCCTCGATCGTGCCGCTCAATGCTGCCGGCACGCATTTCCAGCGCGGTATCGGGGCGGGCTTGCCGGACGCTTTCAATGCAGCGATTGAAGGCGTGGAAGTCAGCTCTTCGAGTGGCCTTTGCGCCAACGCCATCCGGCGGCGCGAGGCGGTGGCCGTTGACGATTTCAACCAAGATCAAGTGTGGCAACCCTTCGCGAAGCTCGTCGCTCCCTGGGGACTGCGCTCAGGCTGGTCCGTTCCCATTGTGGCCGCCAACGGGAAGATCGTCGGCTCGTTTGCCAACTATTCCCGCCGTGTGGGCGACCCGACCCCGCAAGACCGCGAAATGGTCGAGGTGGTCCTTCGAACAGCAGCCATTGCCATCGAACGGAAGCAGGCCGAGGAAGCGTTGCAGCAGAGCTACGCCGACCTTCGGGCGCACACCCAGATGGTGAGCCGCTTCAACCGCGTCGCGGTTGGGCGCGAGATTCGAATGATGGATCTCAAGAAGGAAGTCAACGACCTGTCCGAGCACCAGGGCGATGGATCGCGGTATGCGCTGGAATTCGCGCACCAGGCTGAGGTCACGGAGGTCGATGAACCGGCCCCGGGGGCCGCAGAGCTCAACCTGGCCAAGGAGTCGACGCGCGCCGCGCTCAACTTGATGGAAGACGCAGTGGAAGCGCGAAAGGCGATGGAAACAATCAGCACCGAGGCCAAAGAGAGTGAGGATCGGCTGCGGTTCACGCTGGATGCCACCCAGGTCGGTCAGTGGGATTTGGATCTCCTGACCGATACATCGCACCGTTCGCCAAGGCACGACCAAATCTTCGGGTACGACGAGCTCGTTCCGCAGTGGGGGTACCAAACCTTCTTGAACAAGCACGTCCACCCAGACGACCGGGCCCAGGTGGACCAAACGTTCGAGCAAGCGCTGGCGAACCGCAAACCGTTGGCGATCGAGTGCCGGATCATCCGAACCGACCATGCCGTCCGGTGGATTTGGATCAAGGGGATCATCCACCTCACCCCTCAGGGCAAGCCGGTGCGGGTGTCGGGGCTGGTCATGGACATCACCGAGCGCAAGCGGCTCGAGACGAACTTGCGGCAGTACGGCGCCGATCTTGTAGACGCCGACCAACGCAAGAACGAGTTTCTTGCGATGCTCGGTCACGAGCTGCGAAATCCGCTGTCCGCGCTTGTGTATGGTCTGCAACTCCTCGGCAAGGTGCCTGACGACCGCGCGCGATCCGAAGAGCTGCGCGGCATGATGGGCCGACAGACCACGCGAATTGTCACCCTGCTCGATCAGTTGCTCGACATCGCCCGCGTCATCTCAGGCAAGGTTGAGCTTTCGAAAGACCGAGTCGAGTTGGCGGACGTGGTCCGAGCCGGTATCGAGACGGTGAAACCTCTTCTGGAGAACCGGAAGAACAAGTTCACCTTTTCGGCGCCTACCAAAGTGAGCACCCTCGTCATGGGCGACGCGGTCCGGCTTGCGCAGGTCGTCGAAAACCTGCTCACCAACGCCGCCAAATATTCGAATGAAGGCGGACCTATCGAGCTGACGCTCGAGACTTCCGGGGATCTGGCCCGAATGATCTTTCGGGACACCGGAATGGGAATCAGCGCAGAGTTCCTGCCTCACGTCTTCGAAGTGTTCTCGCAGGCGCCGCGTGCCCTCGACCGCGCTCAAGGTGGGTTGGGGCTCGGCTTGCCGCTGGTGCGGCGCCTGGTCGAGATGCACGGAGGGCAGGTCGAGGCCAGGAGCCCCGGTCTTGGCAAGGGCAGCGAGTTTGTCGTCACGCTCCCTCGCCTCGCCGAGAGGCGTTCGGACAAGCGCACCGAAGGCGATGGAAGCACCGCCGCCCCAGCTGAGCCCACCCAGATTCGGCCTCGACGAATCCTCGTCGTGGACGACGAGAATGATGTGGCTGAGTCCCTCGCCCTGATTCTCGAAGCAGACGGCAACCAAACCCTTGCCGTCAATGACGGGCCCGCCGCGCTTGCGGCCGTCCACACATTTGATCCCGAGGTTGTGCTTCTCGACCTCGGCCTCCCCGAGATGAACGGCTACGAGGTGGCAAGAAGACTCCGCGATGAGCACGCCGATAAGAAGATGCTCCTGATTGCCGTGACTGGCTATCAGAGCGACGCGGCGCGCCTGAAGGAGGCCGGCTTCGACCAACACCTGATCAAGCCACCCAACTTGAAAACGCTGTCCGCCATGCTCTCGGCGTGGAACGGCGGGGCAAGGGAGACCCGTTGACGCCCGGACATGACCTGATCGTTGTGGGAGCATCCGCCGGCGGAGTCGAAGCACTTCAGGTTATTTCTCGCGCACTTCCCAAAGACCTGGCCGCCGCGATCCTGGTCGTGATGCACTCGAGCCCACAGGGCCCCAACCTGCTCCCTCACATTCTGGGCAAGGCGGGTCCAGTCGAGGTCGCAAAAACCGAAGACGGGGCCCCGATTGAGCCTGGGAAAATCTACATCGCTCCCCCAGATCACCATCTGCTGGTGAACGGAACCCGCATCCGGTTGTCCAAAGGCCCGAAAGAGAATCGCTCCCGGCCTGCGATTGACCCGCTTTTTCGCACGGCAGCGTCGGCGTACGGCCCTCGCGTGGTGGGCGTCATCCTGACCGGAATGCTGGATGACGGAACTGCCGGGCTGTCTGCTGTGAAAGAGCGTGGGGGAATCACCGTCGTTCAAGATCCCAAGGACGCCCTCTACCCTTCGATGCCCACGAGCGCCTTGCGATACGTCGGGGCGGATTACACCCTTCCCCTCTCCGAAATCGCGCCTCTCCTCGTGCGCCTCGTAACAAAGCCGACACAGGCCCCGAAGAATTTCCCTGTCTCGCGTCTCAACGAGATCGAATCAAAATTCGTCCAAATGGAGACCATGAAGATGCAGGACATGGACGCCATCGGCGCTCACGCGGGCATCTCCTGCCCCGAGTGTCACGGCCCAATGTGGAAGATCAAAGACGGGAAACTGCACCGATACCGATGCCACGTCGGTCACGCCTACACCGCCCAAACCATGCTCGAGGGCCAAATCGATGCTCAGGAAACCCACCTTTGGCAGGCCCTTCGATTGATGAAGGAAAGAGTTTCTTTGATTTGGGAAATGCGATGCCACGCACAGAATGACCATCGCGAGATCGATACCGAATCGTCCGATCTGAAAATAGCGCAGCTGCAGAAGACCATCGCACTGATCCAGGAGATGCTTCAGGAGGAGGAGCCCCCCGTCGGTGGGAAGCCAGGAATCGAGCAATGAGTGGCTAGACAGGCAGTACCGTGCCCTTCAGAGAAACCGGACGATCTCTTCAGCCATCCGCTCAATCGGAACCTGCGCCGCCGACAGCCCAGCTTCCACCACCACCCGCGGCATTCCATAGACGACGCAGGAGCTCTCGGCCTCGGTGATGATTGTGCCGCCCGCCTCGCGAATCGCTTTCGAGCCCAGCAACCCGTCGTCGCCCATTCCCGTGAGCACCACCCCCAGGGTACGCGAGCCGACCCGCTCGGCTGCGCTGCGGAACAGAACGTCGACCGCCGGGCGATGCAGCGATTCCATCGGCATCAAATCCAACTTGCACCGCAACACGCCGTCGGTGCGCGTCAGCTTCAAGTGCCGGCCCGCGTGGGCGATGATCACCCTGCCGGCCTGCAATGCGACTCCGTCGGAAGCTTCGAGTACTTCGAGCTTGCAGTCGTCGTCGAGCCGCTTGGCCATCGCCGCGGTGTAGCCGGGAGGAATGTGCACGACGATCGCCACCGGCACCGGAAAACTTGCCGGCAGCGAACAGACCAGCCGGCTCAGCGCATTCGGACCACCCGTCGAGGCGCCAATCACCACCAGCTCGCGGGTCGTGCTCAAGCCAGAAAGCTTCGCTGGAACAAGCGGGCCTACGGGCGAGCTGTGGTGAGGCGCTCGCGCCGCGGCTCTCACCACCTCGACCAGCTTCTCGCCAATCTCATACAGCTGTGAAATCGCCAGCGCCGTGGGCTTTTGAACCACCTCGAAGGCTCCCTCTTGCAGCGCAGCCAAACCCAGCATGCTGTGCCCATCAGAGAAGCTGACCACCACCACCCGCGGAGACCGTCGTCCCGCCAGCGCCTTCAAGACTCCCACTCCGTCCAGGTTCGGCATCACCAGGTCGAGCGTGATTACGTCGGGCGCCAGCTCGTCGATCTTCTCGAGCGCCTCGAGACCATCGCGGGCCAGGCCCACCACGTTGATGCCCGCCGCGCTCAAAGACTCGCGCACCACCTTTCTCGAAAAAGCCGAGTCGTCGACCACCAGCACCTTGATTGGATCCGCACTCATCAATTCGATTTCCGATAAAAAAATGAACCCGAGCGCTCTTCGCAATTCAACCCGGTTCCAAAGGGCATCAACGACTCGGACGCGCCGACCAACAACAAGCCTCGCGTCTTCAGCGCCGAGGTCAGCTGCCGCACGACGCGAGCGGCTACCGAATCACTGAAATAGATGAGCACGTTGCGGCAGAGGATGGCGTCGAACTTCCCCAGCGCTTCGATCGGGGCTCGGTCGACCAGGTTGATTCTTCGCCAGTCGATTGCGCGGCGCAACACCTGGGGAACCCGGACTTCCCGGGCTCCCGTCGGCACCAACCAACGGGTGGCGACGGTCCCTTCGACCGCACGCAGCGCGCGGCCGCCGTAGATCCCGGCCTGCGCCCGGGCGAGCAAGCTGCGGCTCAAGTCGCTGGCGATCAGCTCGACATGACCCAGGAGCTTTCGTTCGCCCAGCAGCATCGCCAGCGTGTACGGCTCCTCGCCCGTTGACGCCGCGGCGCACCACACCCGCGGGCGGGCACCGGCCTCCACCCTCGGAAGAAGGCAGGTGTCCACCAACAGCTTCAGCTGCTCTGCCTCACGAAAAAAATAAGTCTCATGAATGACCAGGCTCTCGAGCAGCCCAGCGAGCTCCTCGTCGCCCTGGGGGTCGTACCGAATGAAGTAGTAGTAGTCGAGCAGCAAGTCGAACCCCAGCGCCCGAGCCCGCGGGGAAACCTTGCTCGCCATCAGGCCCAGATCCTTCAGCCCATAGTGCAGCCCGCCGCGCTCTTCGATCAGACTGCTGAGAATCGAAAATACCTGAGGAATCAGCTGGAGTTCACCCACGATTCAACTTTCCAGGGTGGCCGCAGCACGCCGGCGCACTTCGAAGTCCGGATCCCGTGCGGCCACATTGACCAGCGCCGCGCGAGCCCTGGGCGATCTGACCGACCCCAACACTGACACCACGGCCCGGCGAGCCGCGACATTGTTCGAGCCCAGCGCCTTCAGCAACCCCTCGACGGCGTCCGCTTGCTGAATCCGCGCCAGGGTCAAGGCCACCGGCCCGGCTAGCACCTCATTCGCGTGCTCGAGCGCTTCAATCAGCGTCGGCACCCGACCTTCCAACGGGTGGGCCAGTGCCAACAGCGCCGGGCCCCGCGAAGGGCCGGTGATCAGACTCAGCAGCGCCTTTGTGGCTGCCACGCCCGAAGCCGCGCCCAGGACTCCGATCGCCGCCGTGCGGACCCCTTCGTCGGCATCGCTCGCCGCCTGCACCAGCGCCGCAAACGCTTCGGGCTGCTTGAACCCCGCCAGCGCCGACAGAGCGATCAGTCGAGTCGCCGGTTCGAGCGCCTGGGTTGCCTCGAGCAAGGCTGGAAGCACATCCGGCTCGCACCGCAGACCCAGCCCCACCAGCGCAGCGCGGCGCATGTCGGGATCGGTCGCCGTCGACGCCGCCCGTAACACCTGTTTGGCGACCTCACCCGGCATGTGCGAGAGCGCCTCTACCGCAGCGATCCGCACCTGACCCGCTTCGTGTTGCAGGCACGCCACCAGCACGTCTATCGACCCTACGTCCTTGCGCAACCCCAGCGACCGGCAGGCGTGGTACCGGATCCAGGGGTCCAGATCTCTCACCGAGGCTCGCAACACCTGTTCGACCCTCGCGTCCGACGCAGCCTGGCCCAACGCGCGCACCGCCGCGATGCGGATGCGCTTCGACGGGTGATCGGCCGCGGCCAGCAGCGCGTCCAAAGCCATCGGGTCATCGAGCAGCGCAAGTCCCGGCAAGGCGATGTCGCTCAGCCGCTCGTCGTCGTCATCGATCGCCGCCAGCAGGACGGCCAGCCCACTCGGGTAGCCGAGAGTCGCCACGATCCGAAGTCCCCCTCTGCGCTCTTGGGGCTTGCGCGAGACGGCCGCGGCCAGCGCCAGCCGTTCGGTTTCATGGCCCCCCAGAGAAAGGATCGCGTTGACCGCCGACTGGGTCACCTGCCCGCTGTCATCGCCCAACAGGCCGAACAACGCACGCACGGCGGTCGGATCTCCGAGCCGGGCCAGAGCGCTGCAGGCTGCCGCCCGGACCGCACTGGAGGGATCACTCAGGCACAGCACGACTTCCAGACGCGCCGCCGATCGGCCCACCAGGGGCAACAACAACGCGCGGCGGGCGCTGTCACCGCTGCGAAGGGACGACAACACCTCGGGGTCAATCAGCTCACCCAGTCGGGTCAACGCCTGCCGTGCCGCCTGGCCTGACTCGCCCTCGATTTCCAGGAATCTCAGCAGCGCCGCCACCGCTTCACGGGTCGCGAACCAACCCAGCACGTGAATCATCGCCACCTGCTCGGCGGGCGAGCTGCCAATGCACGCTTCGATCAGCCGGCGCACCGAACCGTCCGCCTGCTCGGGCAGCCAGTGGGTCGCCGATTGTGGGGCGACATTGGGCGCGTCCTCGTTGCGCTGTTTGTGAATTTCCCAGAGCGCAGTTGCGGCGGTGCGCACCAGCAGATCGCCTGGGTTGACCAGCAGTGCGGCCAGTGCCGGAATCGCCCACACATCGCCGATTTGCCCCAGGGCCCGGGTGGCCGCGAGGGTGTAGAGCGCTTTTCCGGTCAGCCCCACCAGCGAGGCGGTCGCCCGCACGTCGCGCAGCAACCCCACCGCATCGATCGCCGGAAAGACGCGGAAGAAGTTTCCGGTCTCGAGCACGTGAATCAGCCGCTCGACCGAGACCGGGCCTCCAATCCTTCCCAGCGCCTCGATCGCACCGACCGACACGTTGTCATCACCATGCTCCACCAGCGCCGCCAGCGCAGTCAGCGCCGCTGAGCTCTGCCTGCGCCCGAGAATCTGCGTTGCATCGCAGATCACCGCCGGGTTCTTCGAGCCGATCAGCACCAACAAGGCCGCGTCGGGGTTCCCGCGCGAGGCCACCAGCGCATCGACCAACGCGGCGAGCCGGGCCTCGTGGTCTCGGCGGCTGACCAGGACCTCGCACATTGCGGGGATCGCAGCGTCACCCAGCTGCGCCAGCGCGAAGACGACTTCGCGCCGCACCGCCCAGCTGGGATCATCGAGGCGGCCAATCAG
>JAYVCD010000385.1:0-8566 GCA_043750125.1 Archangiaceae bacterium
CCGCGGCTCGGGAATCACCTGCTGGCCTCCGACGAGGTCGACCCGGAATTTCTGGGTGACCCTCGCCAGCACCAGCTGCATTTCCATCATCGCGAACGCGTTGCCGATGCACATTCGCGGGCCGGCGGCGAACGGGAAGAAGGCGAACTTGTGCCCGGCGACCTCGGCCGCGAGGCGCCGTTCGACTTCGGGGTGGGTCGAGAGCAGGTAGAAGGCCCAGCTGAGCGCGTTGGCCGTCGTCTCGTGGCCAGCGAGGACCATCGTCATCACCTCGTCGCGCAGCTGGCGATCTGACATTCCGTCGCTGCCGTCTTCGGTGCGCGCTTCCATCAACATCGCCAACAGGTCGTTCTTCACCTCGCCGCTCTTGCGCCGGGCGGCCACCAGCCCATTGACCAGGTTGTCGAGCACCGCCAGCGACCGGTGACGTCCAGCCTGGCCCCGGGCGCCCAGGTGGACAGCATCTGGTCGGTGTGCCGCGCCATCAAATCAGCGAATCCGGCAATGCGTTGGCGATGAAAAGCGGGCTGGGCGAGGCGTCGATTGCGCAGGTGCTCGTCCCCTTCCGAGGTGAGCAGGCCCTTGCCGAGGAAGGGTTCCATGCGGCTGATGCCCCGCAGAATCCGCACTTCCCCTCGTAAGGCGCCGGTGCAGGAACGGTGAGCGCTCCGATCGAGCAGGCGGTGAGTGAGCTGGTGTCGACCAGGTGCCGAAGGTGGGGGCGCTGGCGAAACTCGAGGAGCTCAATCGGCTCTATGAGCGAATGGTGGTTTCCTACATGGAGCTGCACCGCGACGACCTCGAGGTGAAGGACCTCTCGATGGCGGCGTATGTCATCGTCCAGGCGGTCGAGGCGCTGTGTCACCACGCGGTGCTCGAGCGCCCGGACGTGATTGTGAACGGAAAGCTCGAGGAACAGCTCGTTCGGCTGCTGATTGGGTACGTGAAGCCGTCGCTGCTGTTGAAGCGGGGCCACACAATCGGGAAGAAACAAATGGCGGTGAGCGCGTAGCCTGTCCCCATGCGTCGCCAAAAAGATCCGCTGCTCGACTTCCGCTTTTCCGATGCCGCCACGTTCCTCGCGGTGCGACGCCACGGCTCGCTGAGCGCGGCCTCGCGCGAGCTGGGCGTGACCGCTTCGCAGGTGAGCAAGGCGATTGTCCGGCTGGAGAAGCAGTTCAACGTGACGCTGCTCAAGCGCAGCCCGCATGGAGTGGAAGTCAGCGTCGAAGGGGTGCGGGTCGCTCCGTTGATCGAGCTGGCGTTGGCGCGGCTGCGAGACGCGCGAGCAGAGGACACCGGTCCTCACCTGCCGGTGCTGACGGTGGCCGGCCCGTCGTACGTGATGGCGAAGATGGGCGGGGCGTTGGCCCGGGCGCTGCTTCAGACGCGCATTCGCGTGCTCCAGTTGGCGCCCGCCGACATCCGGGGCAAAGCGGCGCGGGGAATGTTCGATGTGGCGTTCAACGTCGGCGAGCCGTTCCTGCTCGACAGCTGGGACAGCATTCCGGTGGGACAGCTGCACCGGGCGCTGTTTGCCACTCCGCAGGTCGCGCTGCGGCTCGGCCCGGCTCCGGTCGAAGTCGATCGGGTGCGGCGCGAACGGTTCGTCAGCCCGATGAGCCAGGCGGACGGCCAGTCGGCCCCGCTGGACGACGGGTGCCCGATTCCCTATTCGCAGCGCAGACATGGCCACGAAGCGCAGACGCTGGCCCTGGCGCTCGAGATGGCGGCTGCGTCGAACCAGGTGGTGTTCGGCCCGGTCTCTGCGGCGATCGGTCGGGTGCTCGCCGGGCAGCTGGTCCCCATCGAGGTGAAGGGGTGGGCGATGAGCGAGCCGATGCACGTGATGCTGCACGTGGACCGGGTGACTGCGCCGGTGCGAACCGTGGTGCTGAAGGAAGCGAAGTCGTTCGTCGCCGATGGGCAGCTGGGCAATGCGGTGAGGCTGCGGGCTCCAAAGAGCAGCCGCGGCTAGAGGCGATCTTTGAGGGCGGTCAACCCCTGCCCTCGCACCAATCGGTCGGCGATCGATTCGGCGACCGCGGCGATGGTGAGCGAGGGGTTGGCAGCCAGCGCGGACGGGATGACCGCGGCATCGACCACGAAGAGGTTCTTGTTGTTCAGCGATTCGCCGAACGGGTCGACCACCCCCTGCGCCACCGTGCCGCGCTCTGCCATGCGACAGCCGCCCAGCGGGTGGGCGGTGTGCACAGTGCCGTCCTTCCGATAGCCGTCGAGAAACATCTCACCGCCCAGCGCTTCGTAGATTCGCCGCATCGCCTCGACCGCCGCGGACCACCGCGCTTCGGTGCCGGCAGTCGTCTCTCCCCAACGCACCACCGCGCCCTTCCCGCCGGGGGCCAGCGCGATGGAGCCCTCGCACGCGTCGAGCGCCAGGCAGCCCATCGTCAACATCCGCGGGCCGAACTTCTGCAGCCGCTCAATGACGGGCGCAAGTACACCTGGAAGTACCTCGGCACCGCGGCGTGCGGGGACAAGAAGTGCCTGAGCGTCGAGACCATTCCGAAGGACTCGAGCTCGGCGTACTCGCGGCGGGTGCTGCAAATCGAAGAGAGCGAGCTTCGAATCAGCTCGATCGAGTTCTTTGATCGGAAGGGAGCGAAGCTGAAGACGCTGACCTACGACGAGTACCAGAAGATGAGCGAGCGGTTCTGGCGTGCCCACCGATGGACGATGAAGAACCACCAGTCGGGCAAGAGCACGACGATTCAGTTCGTCTCGATGAGTCTGCAGAACGGATTTACCGCCAACGACTTTTCGACCGGCAAGCTCGGAAACCAGGCGACCGTGTGGAAGGGAGCGCTGGTCACTTCGGTCTTCCTGGCCGGCTGCGCCACCGTCTCGTTCGACGCGAGCGGCTTCGTCGCGGTGGAAGGAAAGCTGTTCGTTCAGCCGCCCAGATACCCGGGCCAGGAAACGGGCAACGGGGTCAGCCTGGTGACCGAGCCCAAATTCGAGCTGAAGGGAAAAGAGGGAACCCACGCGCTGACGCTGCAGCCGTTCTACCGGCTCGACCCGACCGACGAGCGGCGTTCCCACCTCGACGTCCGCGAAGCGCGCTATCGCCTGCAGTTGGAACACTTCGTCTTCAGCGCGGGAATGGGGGTTTTCAACTGGGGAGCGCTCGAGGCGCACTGCGTCGCCGACGTGATGAATCAAATCGACTTCGTCGAGAGCGTCGACGGCTCGGCCAAACTGGGGCAGCCGTTTGTCGAAGCCGGCTGGGTCGGAGAGTCGGCCTCGCTCAAGCTCTATTATTTGCCGTACTTTCGCGAACGGACTTTTCCCGGAGCGCGGGGACGCCCTCGCTTCGGAGCCGTCGTCGACACCGATGGCGACTTCTTTTGTGCGGGACAACTACGGACAGCTGCGGGTCGCGTATTACTTCTGACCCGTCGCGCGACGAATTACGCGGTGGCCGCGATGGACGGGCTGACCGAAGAGGTCCCCGGTGGTCCCGATGAAGGAGCACCACGCATTTGGGGAAGTTGCCATTGATGGCAACAAGTAGTCCAGGAAGCTGGATTAAAATCGGCTGCCGCCGCAATCGAAAACGATGCGGGTGTCGTGCCTGTCCTTGCGTTCGCAGAAAAAGGAAGTGCGGTCGTCGGACCCCGCACCACTGAACGTCAGATCTATCTGCGGACTTCCGACGCGGCCCCCATCGCGCGCGAACTCGAGTCTCTCGCAAAGACTCGGTTCCCGAAAATCCCCGTCAGGGACACGCTCGACGGCGCGACCCATGCGCCCGCGCTCGCCTCTGGGAAATACACGTCGATCGAACGGGAGGCCTTTCCGAGCACGAAGCTCAAGCGAAGACTGTGGCGGCGGCGTTCGGTCGGTAGGCTGCAGCGGTATCCGTCCCACACACCGCCGGGCTAATCAGGACAGATGAAGTCTGGTCAGCGGGTGGTGGTGTCCGAGTTCGGCGAGACCCCAATCGAAGCGATCGAACAATTCCTCTTCCTGGAAACACTCGCGTTCCCAGACACCGCGAAGCTCTCGCCGCGGGACGTGGTGATTGAAATCAAGAGCGCCTCGGTCGGCTGGGTCGACCTGCTGATGACGAGCGGGCAATACCAACACCTGCTCAAGCCGCCCTACTGCCCGGGCCTCGAATACGCGGGCGTCGTCGCCTGGGTCGGAACGGAAGCCACGGAATTCAGCCTCGGTGAGCGGGTGCTGGTCGACCCCTTCCTCGCGGGTCCCCGGTCGCTGGGCGACTACCAGTCCTGGGGCGGCTTTGCATCCTATGCGGTCGCTCCGCTCGAGGCGGTGAAGCGGATTCCCGGGAAGCTGTCGTTCGACCAGGCCTGCAACCTGCTCGGCAACTACGAGACCGCCTGGCACTGCCTCGTCGCGCGCGGTCGGCTGAAGGCAGGCGAGACGGTGTTGATCCACGGAGCCTCGGGATCCACGGGTTTGGCGGCGGTGCAGGTGGCGCGGCTGCTCGGTGCGACGGTGATCGCCACCGGCCGCTCGGACGAGAAGCTCAAAGTCGTCAAAGCGCAGGGCGCCCACCACGTCGTGAATTCCAGCGCCTCGTTCAAGGAAGAAATCAAAGCGCTGACCTCAGGGGAAGGGGTGGACGTGGTCTACGACGGGGTGGGCGGCGACATCTCACTCGAGAGTCTTCGCGCGGTGAAGTTCGGAGCGCGCTTCTTGATCGTCGGCTGGGCCTCGACGCCCTTCGTCTCGCGCGGCAAAGGTCAGCGCGGAGCCCCGAACGCCAACTTCCTGCCCACCAACCTGCTGTTGATGAAGGGCCTGGACGTCCTCGGGTGCCCGACCGCGATCTCGACCGTGAAGGACCCTTCGATTCGCGAAGCGCGAATGGCTCAAATCTGGCGCTGGGCCGAAGAGGGAAAGATTCAGCCCCACGTCTCTCACGTCTTTGCGTTGGCCCAGTTCAAGGAAGCGATGCGGACGAAGTGGCGAGGCGACGTCATCGGAGGTTGCGTTCTGCACCCGTCGCCACCGGCTGATCCTTGATCCCCCGGGCGGCCCGGCAGGTCTTCGAATACAAATCCCGGAAAATATTGTGCGGGTCGGTGCGCGCCTTGACCGCGTCGTAGTTCCCCTTGTTCCAGGTCTTCCAGAAGTCCTGATCAATCGAAGACAGGCCGAGCGCCAGACCCAGGGCATACAGCAGGGCCCAGATTCCCAGCGCGGCGACCGCGACCCCGAAAATTCCGCCCCACGCGATTCTCACCGGAGGCCCACTGGGAACGGGGACCCGACGTCGTCGTGTTTGCCATTGTTTTGCACTCCGCGAATGTTTTGCGCTCTGGCGACAGGCCGTGGCGGTGCATAGGCAAGAAGCATTGGGCATGCCCGACGAGGGGCTGGAACGAAGGGCTACTGCCGCTTGCCGACGATGCGGAAACTCGAGCTCGCCGCGTAGCCCCGGACCATGACGTGAATCGGCGCGGGGGTGGCCAGGTTCAGAACGCACTCTTCGGCGGTGCCATTTTTGTACGGGCGGCAGTCGTACAGCGCGGGGGTGGGAGCGAGCGCTCCGCGGACGTAGAGGTCGGCGTCTCCGCTGCCGCTGAGGGTGAAGACGTACCGCCCGATGGGCAGAGTCTGGGTGGAGAACAGCTTCGCTTCGTCCTTCAGTGCCGTGCCCGATTCGTCGAGCCCGACCCACGCGGCCGGCGTGGTGCCTTCGCCGAGGATCGACAGGGTGAAGAACCCGGTCGCGTAGCCGCTGAGCGAGATGAAGATTTTTGCCGGCTGGGTGAGCGTGACGACGCAGGTCTCGGCCGAGCCCTCGACGAACGGACGGCAGTCGTAGAGGGTGGTCGAAGGCGCCTGGCCGACTTTGACGTAGAGGTCGACATCGCCCCCCGGCTGCGCGGCGTCGGGAGCCAGGGTGATGGTGTATTTCCCGGCCGGAACTTCGGGCGACTGGAAGCGAACCTCCTGCCCGGTCTGTACCGAGCCCGCCTCGCGCTGGACGTAGCCGTTGCCCGGCGCGTCCGGCACGAAGCCCGGGTAATAGACGTTGTCTTCCTCGCCCGTGACGGTGACGACCTGCGAGCGATCCACCGAGGCGAAGATCTGGTCGTAGGTCAGCGGGGCTTCGACCTTCATCAGCCCGCGCACCAACGCGAGCGTGGCGGTGGGCATCGAGTTGAAGAACGCGGGCATCCCGTTGGTGACGATCTCGAGGTACTTCGTCCCAGTCGGGTCATCGCTGTTGAGACGGGCGCGGCTCTGGGCCAGCGAGCCGTCGACGTAGGCGTACGTGTCGCAGCCGTTCATGAAGACGATCGCGTACTGCTTGGCGACGAAGCGTCCCTTGCTCGCCAGGGCGCGCACGTTCTGCCCCAGGCCCGCGTGGCCGTTGTAGGAAATCAGGTCCGCGCGGGTCGAGAGCGCCTCGTAGCGCGCGTCGAACGCAGGCCCTGCGGTGCGCACGTTGTCGACCAGCAGCGCGGTGACGGTGACTTTCTTTCCGTTGGCAAGCGTGGCGCTGAAGGTGATGTCGGGGCTGGCGACTCCGGGGTCCACCGGAAGAACCGCGGGGGTGGTGACGAGCGCGAAGGGTGCCAGCTCGGTCTTCATCGCGCGGACGAAGGCATTGAAGGCGTCGATTCCGGCGTCATCGGGGGTGGTCGCGCCGTCTTCGAACTTTCCGAAGATCGCCACCACGTTGAGCGCGCCGTCTTCCCAGACCTTGTGCAGCTCGGGGTACTTCCCGGTCGTGTTCTCGAGCGAGACCTTGGCGGTGGCCGTCACCTTCACCACATCGGCCGCGTCCAGAGTGCAGCCCGACTTCAGCGGCCGGTAGTAGTACCACATGCTTCCCGAATCGACTTCGTGCGCGCCTTGGTCCACGCAGCTGGCCTTGTATTTCGTGGTGAAGGACTCCAGCGCCGCCTGCCCCATTCCGCGCGGCAGCGTGAACGCGTAGCTCGTCGGGAGGCTCGTTTTGCTGCCCCACGCGACCGGCAACTTCGCGTGGAAGGTCACCTTCGAGCTTCCGTTTTCGGCCGTCACCGCAATCTGGGTGAGGGTCACGTTGTCCAGCCGACCGACCGCCTTGTTCCCGTTGAGGTGACCGATTGTATAGAGCAGCTGCTGGTCGATCGCGCTGCGGGCCGAGAACGCGCTCACCAGGCCCGGAGCCAACAACTCCCCGTCGAATTCCAGCTCGAGCAGCGTCGCCTGGGCGCTGCTGAACGCCTGCGACTGCACGTCTTCTTTTTCCGATTCGACCGCAGGGGTGACCTGCTCACCCATTCCGCAGGCGGTGAGGAACAACACGAGGGCGAGGGGGGCAAAACGCATGAGGGCTCCTGGAAAGCGATGTGCGCGCCTGTAGGCCACGCACCCACCAAGAAGCAAGCTCAGGCAAATTGCCGAGTTAATTCATCAGTCTTTAATCTTTTTACAGATGCCGGACTGACAGTCCTTGTCGATGCCACAAGCCGGCTGGGTGCCGCAGTGGCAGTCACCGGAGCTCGAACAGGTGTCCGCTTTCGCCGAATTGCAGGCGGCGCAGGTGCTGGCGCCGCTTCCGCAAAACGCGACGCTGGGGGCTTTGCAGACGTTGCCGGTGCAGCACCCGCCGGGACATGTCTGGGCATTGCAGGCGATGGCGGCCACACACACCCCGGCGGTGCAGACGGACGTACCGCCGCACGCCGCGCCGACACCGCAGCCGCAGCTTCCGTTGACCGAGCAGTTGTCGGCGACGGCCGTGGTGCAGGCAGAGCAGGCCGCGCCGTTGGCTCCGCACGAGGTGAGGTTTCGAGCGCTGACACAGCTCGAGCCTGAACAGCAGCCGTTGGGGCAGCTGCTGGGGCTGCAGGGATTGGGCACGCAGGAGCCCGCGATGCACTGAAAAGTGGCGCCGCACGACGGTCCGGATCCACACGCGCAGCTGCCGGCCGCACTGCACGCGTTGGCCCGGGTCGACTCGCAGGCCACGCAGGTCGAACCGGCCATTCCGCAGCTGGTTACCGCGGGCGTGGTGCAGGTGTCCCCGATGCAGCAGCCATTGGAGCAGTTGGTGGAGTTGCACGCTCCGACGCTGCACAGCCCGTTGAGGCAGGTCTGGCCCGAGCCACAGCTGGGACCGGTTCCACAGCGGCACTCGCCATTGCCCGAGCAGACGTTCGACCGCGTCGCCTCGCACACCGCGCAGGTGTTTCCTCCGACGCCGCAGGACGAGAGGCTGCGCACGGTGCAGGTCGAGCCGACACAGCAGCCAGACGGGCAGGTGCTCGAGTCGCAAATGCTCGAACCGCCGTCCATTCCGGCGTCGACGAAGCTGCCGGCGTCCGGTCCGGCATCCGCGCCCGCATCAGGTCCAGCGTCCGCTTCAGCCGGGGCGGTGAGCACGCACAGCCCATGCGAGGTGTCGCAGCGCGCCTCGAGCGGACACTGCGCGTCCGAGCTGCAGCGCGCGTAGCCGAAGCCACAGCCGGAAAACAACACTGCGCAAACCAAGAAGAGAGCTGCCCTTGCGTTCATGGAAGTCGTCCCCACACCGAGGCGGCCAAGCCCCCTTCAATGGGCGTCACCCCGAGGT
>JAYVCD010000386.1:0-3803 GCA_043750125.1 Archangiaceae bacterium
GAGCTGCGGCTGCCGGGTAGAAGCGCCAGCGTCGGCCTCTCGAGGGGCAAGCCCAGCAGTTTTCGAAATTCAGTGTGCGCCTTCACCGGGGGCATCTGCTCGAGCACCGGGCTTCCGACGTAGGTCGCGCGGACTCCGCGATCGGAAAAGAACTTTTCTTCGAATGGAAGAATGCACAACAGCCAATCGACGCGTTCCCGAAGTTGTTTGACCCGGCTCTCACGCCAGGCCCACGCCATCGGCGCCACATACCAGGCGACGGGAACCCCCATCGCCTTCAGTCGCTTTGCGAGCCTGAGGTTGAAGTCGGGGACATCGACGAGCAGCGCCACCACCGGCCGCCGGTCCTGGGCCGCCCGAGCCAGATCCCCGAGCACCCGCCAGATGCGCGGCACCTTCGGCAGGACTTCCACGATGCCCATCACGGAAATCTCGTGCGCGCCGTGCACCAGCTCGACGCCTTGGGCCTGCAGCTTGGGCCCACCCATTCCAAAAAACCGCAGCGAAGGGTCGAGCCGCTTGAGCTCGGCCACCACCGCGGCCGCGTGCTGATCGCCCGACGCCTCACCCGCGACCACCATCACCCAGGGCTGCGTGCGTTCCACTGCTGACGCGTACTGTCGCTGGCGGTGCATGTAAAGTCCGGCGCCTTGACCCGACTCTGGCGCCTGGGGCGGCCGCATCTTCGTCTGCTCGGCTTCTCGTTCGTCTGCATGGCGATGGTGGGCCTCACCACGGGCGCATACGCCTGGCTCCTGGGTCCGGCCTTGAGGTTCCTGCTGACGGGAGGGCACGACGGTCTGCAACCGCTGTTTCGTTTCTGGCCTGCAGCGGCCAGCTGGCCACGCGAGAGGCTGCTGGGAGGGTTGCCCGCGGTCATCGTGGCGATCGGGCTGGTGAAAGGCGTCGGCTACCTCGGACAATTTTATTTCGTCGGCCTCTACGGGCAGCGGGTGGTCGTTGATCTGCGCCGGCAGATGTTCGCCCGCTTTCTCGGCCTCTCGCCCGGCCAGTCTTCCCAGCAGCTGTCTGGCGACCTGCTCAGCCGTTTCACGGCCGACGTTGCGGCGGTCGAGATCGCCATGACCTACGCGATGGCGTCCTGGCTGCGCGATACCTTGCAGATCGCAATTCTGATCGCCGTCGCGTTTTCACTTTCCTGGAAGCTGTCCATGCTCGCGCTGGTCGCGGTGCCCCTGGCCGTCTGGCCGGCGTGGCGGCTGACGGCGTCCTTGCTGCGTCGGGTTCGCGAGGCCCAGGCCCAGGTCGGGGCGCTCACCGCCCAGGTTCAAGAAGGAATCGGAGCACTCAAGACGCTTCAAGTCTTTGGGGCCCAGGCCACCGAGCATCGCCGGTTCGAAGCCAGCGCTCTCGCTCTTCAGCGCTCGCTGTCCCACGCCGCCTGGGCGCGCGCCGCGGTGCCCGGAGTGATGGAAGTGCTCGCCGCGGTGGCGATTGCGGGCACGCTCAGCTTTGCGTTCGCCACCCGCGAGGTCAGCCCGGAAGCCCTGGTCTCTTTTCTGGCCGCGATCATCTTGCTGTACCAGCCCGCCAAGGACCTGGGCCGGGTCAGTCAGTTCGGGGTTGCCGCCATCGCCGCGCTCGAAAGGCTTGACGATGTGCTGCGGCTGCCCCCTTCGGTGTCGGAAGGGGTGGGCCTCGCGACGCTGAAGAGGAACGTGCAGATTGAAGGTCTGCGCTTTGCCTGGGGCGCTCGGCCCGCATTGGAAGATGTGTCGATTGAGATTCCGGTCGGCCAGTTGACGGCGCTTGTCGGTGAGAGCGGCAGCGGAAAGTCCACTCTCGCCGCGTTGCTGCTGCGGTTCGAAACGCCCGGAGGGGGCAGAGTGCTGCTCGACGGCATCGACGTTCGCGAGTCGTCCGTTGCCAGCGTTCGGGCCCAATTTGCGCTCGTCACCCAGGAGCCGCTGCTGTTTGCCACCACGGTCGCCGAGAACCTGAAGGTCGCGCGGCCCGATGCAACCCAGGCCCAGCTCGAAGCCGCGGCCGTCCTTGCGGATGCGCACGACTTCATCACTGCCTTGCCCAGGGGCTACGAAACCCAGGTGGGTGAGCGAGGGGTCACGCTTTCCGGTGGGCAGAAGCAGCGGTTGTGCCTGGCTCGGGCGCTCTTGTCGGAGGCGCCGATGTTGGTGCTCGATGAGGCGACCAGCAGCCTCGACCCGGAAAGCGAAGCCCAGGTTCTCCGCGCGATCGATCAAGCGCTCGAAGGTCGAACCGCGCTGGTCATCGCCCATCGCCTCTCGACCATCGCGCGCGCCCACCAGATCTTCGTCCTGGAAGAGGGCAGGGTCCTCGAGCAGGGCACCCACCGACAGCTGCTCGAGCAGCGAGGCCGATACGCCCGCTTGTGGGAAAAACAACAGCTCACCCCGACTGAATAAAGGCACCGCAATTCCTGCGGGCTGGGGTCCACTTTGCGCCGCACCCGGCACAGGATCGGGGCCGTGACGTTGCATGAGTCACCCCACTTCAGACGCCGCTGTTTCGTCGCAGTCTTCTTCCCCTTCCCCTGCCAAGACCGCAGTCGCCTCTTCGGTCGCAACGGCTTTGGACGATGAGCTCGTTCTCGACTGCCTCGACGAAGCTTCCCGAGAGTGTTTTCCCTGCAGTGATCCTCCCGCATGGAGCGGTTGCTCGGTAGGCGCCCCCCGTCGACCGCCCGAAGAGGACGCAAGGTTTTCGGTTGCACCCGGCCCTGCGCCCCACGGTTAGCCGCGCAACACAAATGGCTTGAAGTTCGCAGAGGTCCGCTGCCGACGAGACGGTTCGTCGAGCCATTTTTCAAGGGTGGGGGGAAACACGCAGCCTTCGAGGGAAATCCCCGCTCACAGTTGCAGCAGTGGCTGTTCCCCTCTCACCTGGAGCGCTCCATGACGACTCTCGACATTCTCAAAGAACGCGGCACGCCTTTGGCGAAACAGCGCTTCACCTGGAAGGAAATGGTCCAGCCCCCCTACTCGAAGGTCGACGACGACGCCTTCACCCGCGTTCGGACCATCTTGATGAATGGGATCGAGGCGGAAGCCCTGCGGTTTGGCCATGCCGCCGCTCGAATGAACAAGAGCATGCAGTTGCCGCTGGCCGAGCTTCGGCGAATCGAGCAGCACCAGCAGACGACCGTCAACTGGCTCAATCCCCCGGATCAAAACCCGCTCGAGACGACGCTGGGCTTCGAGCAGGCGGCGATTGAAATCACCGCCGCGGTCGCGCAGGCCGAGCCCGACGCCTACTTGAAGGAGGTCTACGATTTCGGGCTGCTCGAAGACTTCGACCACCTGTATCGGTTCGCTGCCCTCTACGACCGCTTGTACGGTCGCGACGCGAACGCGCTGATTCAGTCGTACACCGACATCGTTCCCGGGCGGCCGACGGCGGTGGAGCACCGTGCGCCGCGAGACGATCTTCGTCGTCCCTACGACAAGGCGACCGCGCATCCGCTGACCAAGCTCCACGCCAACCTGATCATGGCGGCCGAGCACATGACCCACGACTACTACATGACGATTGGTCCGATGTTCTCGGATCCTCTCGCTCGGCAGCTGTACGCCGAGATCGCCTCGATCGAGGAACAGCACGTCACCCAGTACGAGTCGATCATCGACTCCACCGAGACGTGGCACGAGAAGTGGTCTTGCACGAAGCTTGCGAGGTCTGGGCGTACTGGTCCCTGCTCGCAGTGGGAAACCAACCCCCGGCTCAAGGCCATCTGGGAACGGTTCTGCTCTTACGAGCTAGTACGACAGTTCAGAAGTTCGTGCTCGGTCCAAGGAGCCAAGGAA
>JAYVCD010000387.1:0-10700 GCA_043750125.1 Archangiaceae bacterium
CCGGAATCAGGTCTCCGGGGGCAATCAGCAGCTGATCGTTGGCGCAGATCTTCGCCGCGGGCACCACCTCGACCCGCGCGCCACTGCGGCGTCGAACGAACAACCCCTGCACCCCGTCGTCGTCGAGCAGAAAGCGGCGGTTGCGCTCGAGCACCCGCTGTTGAAGCCACCGGCCCAGCAGCATCAAGGTGATGAAGACGTTGAGGGTGTCGAAGTAGGCGCCCTCGCCGTTGCGCTGCGCCACGCAGGTGCCCCACACCAGCGCGATGCCCACTGCAATCGGAAGATCCAGGTGCAGCACTTCGCTCTTCAAGCCGCGCAGCGCGCCGCGAAAAAAAGGCCAGCCTCCAATCAGCACCACCGCGGTCGTCAGCAGCAAGGACAGCCGCGAGAAGATCGAGAACAGCTCTCCGTCCGCTCGGGCGAGCCCGAAGTAGAAGCTCAGCGAGAACAGCATCACGTTCAAGGTGATCGCCGCGCAGATCCCCAACCGCAGCGGCAGCTCGTTCGAAGCGCGCGTGCCTTGCTTGCACGCCGGCCCGAGCGCGTAGCCGAACGCTTCAATCTCGCTCACCCAATCGGCCAACGACAACCGCTGCGGATCCCACTGCAGCCGCGCCCGACCGAACGCCGGGTTGACGGTGATTGCCGCTCCGCCCTTTCGCCGGAACGTCTCGTTGAACAGCCAGACGCACGCGGCGCAGTGGATGCCCTGCACATCGAGCTCGAGACTTTTGAGCGGCCCGGGGCTCAGCAGCGCCCTTTCCACCAGCGGCTCGAGCCACACCAGGCTGCGATGGGCAGCCAGCGCCACCGGAGCAACGGCTTCCCGCGCCAGCGCGTAGTAGCGGGTCAGGCCCTGCTCGACCAGGAGAGCGTGAACCGCTTCACAGCCGGTGCAGCAGAACCGCTGCGATTCCCCACCTGAAGGGACCGGACTGGAACAATGAATACAAAGAGCGCGCGGCACGATGGCCCGAGCCCAGTGCGAGCGGCATGCCGATTGCGAAGTGGCTGGGCGTGGAAGCTCCGCTGATCGCGACGGCTGCAGGAGCGATGGTCGCGGGCCTGAGCGGCAGCGTCCACTGCGCGCTGATGTGCGGACCGCTGGCCTGCGCCGGCCTGCCGAAGGACCGCGCCGCGCGGGTGAAAGCCGCCGCCGCGTGGCACGTCGGTCGAATCTCGGCCTACGCCCTGGTCGGAGCAGCGCTCGGGGGCCTGGGCAGTGGGCTCGCGCACCTGCTGTCGGCGTCGATTCAGCCCGCGGTCCCGTGGCTGATGGCGGCCGGGCTGGTGGCCACTGCGCTCGACGCTGGGCGGTGGCTCAAACCGTTGCCCGCGGTGGCGAGCATCGCGCGGGCCCTGGGCCGCTGGGCCAGCGCGCTCTCGCCGAGCTTTCGCGCTGCGCTGCTCGGGGCCGCCACGCCCTTTCTTCCCTGTGGGCTGCTGTACGGCGTCTTCCTCGCGGTGCTCGCGGCAGGCTCTGCCCGCTGGGGAGCGGGGCTGATGGCGGCCTTTGCGGTGGGCGGAACTGCGGCGCTGGCCGCGACCCAGGTGACGGGCCTTGCCGCGCTCAAGCTCAGCCCCGGATTCAGGCGTTCACTTCTGCTGACCGCGGCGGCGGTGTTGGTCTGGCGCGCGGCTGTTGCGGCTTCGGTCGGGCCCGACGTTCCTCCGGCGTGCCACTGACAAGACAGGTGCAGAATTCCGTACCGCTGAGGTGGGCTGCAGCTTCTGCACCCCGCTCACGCCACCGCTTTAAAGCGGGCAGAGAAGTGCCGCAGCGCCCTGGGTTCCGATTCGATTCGCAATCCTTTGAGGGCGGGCGCCCGCCGGGCCACCCGCTGGACGACCTCGATGACGTAGTCGATGTGGCTTTGGGTATAGGTCCGCCGGGGAATGGCCAACCGCACCAGGTCCATCGCGCCCGGCTGCTCGCTGCCATCGGGCTGGCGGCCAAACATCACGGTGCCGATCTCACAGCCGCGGACGCCTCCCTCGCGGTACAGCTCGACCGCCAGCACCTGCCCCGGGTACTGCAGCGGGGGCACCTGGGGCAGCAGGCTGCGGGCATCGAGGTAGACGGCGTGCCCGCCGATCGGCAGCACCAACGGAACTCCGGAAGCCTGCAGCGCCTGGCCGAGGTACTCGGTGCTGCGAATGCGGTACCGCAGATACTCGTGATCGACCACTTCCACCAGGCCCTGGGCGATCGCTTCGAGGTCACGGCCGGCGAGCCCTCCGTAGGTGGGAAATCCTTCAGTGAGGATCAGCAGGTTGCGAGCCTGCTGCGCCAATTCGTCGTCGTTGACCGCCAGCCAGCCGCCGATGTTCGCCAGCCCGTCCTTCTTCGCCGACATCGTCATTCCGTCGGCCAGCCCAGCCATCTCGCGCACGATCTCTTTGACGTCGCGCTCGGCCTGGCCTTCTTCCCTCTGCCGGATGAACCAGGCGTTCTCGGCGAAGCGACAGGCATCGAGAAACAGCGGCAGCCGATGGCGATCGCAGATCGCGCGCACCCCGCGCAGGTTCTCGAGGCTCACCGGCTGGCCGCCTCCCGAGTTGTTGGTGAGCGTGACGAACACCATCGGGATCTGCGCCGCCCCGTGCTTGGAAATCAGCGCCTCGAGCTTGCCCAGGTCCATGTTGCCCTTGAAGGGGTGCAGCAGCGCCGGCTGGTGGCCCTCGGGAATCAGGCAGTCCACCGCTCGAGCCCCGGTGAACTCGACGTTCGCCCGGGTGGTGTCGAAGTGGGTGTTGTTGGGGAAGACCTTCCCTTTGCCGCCCACCACCGAGAAGAGGATCTTCTCTGCCGCGCGCCCCTGGTGGGTGGGGATGACGTGCTTGAACGGGAAGAGGTTCTTCACCGCCGCTTCGAACCGGTAGAACGAGGGAGAGCCCGCGTAGCTCTCATCGCCCCGCTGCAGCGCAGCCCACTGCTCGGCGCTCATCGCTCCGGTGCCCGAGTCGGTCAGCAGGTCGATCAACACGTCTGCAGAGCGCAGCTCGAAGAGGTTGTTGCCTGCTTCGGCCAGCCGCGCTTCTCGTTCGACGCGGGTCGTGATTCGTATCGGTTCGACCGACTTGATCCGGAAGGGCTCGATGATGGTGCGGAAGGGTTCCATTCCCCCCCCGTTACATTTTTGAGGCCACCCTGGGCTTTTGGGGCGAACCTCAGGGTTGCACGGATCCGCCGGGGACGGGCAGCGCGAAGCTGATGGTCGTGCCTTCACCGATGGTGCTTCGGGCCCAGATCGTTCCGCCCTGCGACTCGACCACCGCCTTCGAGATCGCCAGCCCCAGGCCCGGGCTTCCCTGGAGGCCGCGCTTCCCCTGCCAGTAACGATCGAAGATATGGGGCAGGTCCGCTTCAGTAATCCCAGGGCCCGTATCGGTGATCGCTGAAGATGACCCGCTCGCGCTCGGCTCGAGTTCGAACGGTCACCACTGCCCCCTGGCCGGAAAGCTTGATTGCGTTTCCAACCAGATTCGAAAAAAAATGCAGGGTTCGAGCGCGATCGCAGCTCACCGTCACCGCCGTTGCTTGCAGGTCTTTCTCGATGCGCGTGCCTTTGGCGACCGCGATCGGCTGCAGCACCTCGACCGCTTCGGAGGCGAGGGCGCCCACGTTCTGCGGCGCGACATCGACTCTCGATTTGCCCGCCTCGATGTTCGAATAGTCGAGCAGGTCGAGAATCATCAACACCATCCGTTCGGTGGCCCTGCGAATTCCCTCGGAAGTCTTGGTTGTCTTAGCTGAGCTCTCTTCATTATTCGTCTTCAGCGCCAGCTGCGATGCGAGCAATTGAATCGTGCTCAAAGGATTGAGCAGATCGTGCGAGACGACTGCGAGGACCTGATCTCGGACGTGAACTGCGACTTGCGCTCGTTCAAACAAGCGCGCGTGATCGACGGCCAAAGCGGCCCGGCGGCCGAGCTCCTGGGCCAACAGCAAATCGTCCCGCGTATACCGCTTGTGCGGAGCCGACACGAACAGCATCGCCCCGAACATCGTTCCTCGCGCGGCCAAGGGCACGCAAAGGTAGGACTGAGTTGCAAGCTCACCGCGCAGCAAAGGGTCATCGATCTGCAAGGATGCCGGCACGGACCCGCCGCGCGACCTCATATCCGTCGATGAGCGGCAGTCCAACGTCGACCAATGCCACGTCGGGCCGCGGCTCGAGAATGCGCTGTGCTCCCGCGACGCCATCTTTGGCGACGACTACCTCATGCCCAAGCCCTTCGAGAAATTCCGCCAGGGTCTCCCGAATGTCTTCAGAATCCTCGACGATGACGATGCGCCGCTTGTGGCCGACGGCTGACGGGGCTGCCGCTTCGGCGAGGCAGACTGCCTGAGGCTGGGCGGCCAGCGGCAGACGCACCACGAACTCGCTGCCTGTTCCCTCGCCTTTACTCTGTGCGGCGACGGTGCCGCCATGCAGCTCGACGAGGCTCTTCACCAGCGCTGCTGAACCACACGCTCTGAGAGAACCGTTCGAGAAATTCGATGGGTCTGTTCCGAAATGTTTGATGGACGAGGCACGCAGCCAAGAGCAGTCAGTCGCGATGAGAATTCGCAAACTGAATCTTTCGGCGCTGGCTGCTGGCCTCTGCTTTTCTCTCACCGTCGGATGCGGGGTCGAGCGGCTCCGAACACTTGGACCCAACCTCCAGGACCCGGTGCCCGCCGAACCGGTCAGCCCACCCAGACCGGTCGAGCCCGATGAATCGACCTACCCACCCGCGGTCGCAGGGCCCGAACCTGTCTCTCTGATCGGAGGTGTCCTGGGCACCGCAGTCTTACCTGCACGAGGCGACTGCAAAGGAACCTTCACCTACGTCAATTTCGGTTTCGTCTCAGCGAACCCGGGAGCCACTGGGGAAAGTCAGGGTACCGCGCTCAACGACCAGCAGGTGGTCACGGGCTCGTCATCGAACGGCTTCGCTGGAAATTTCGCCGCGTTCCGCTGGACCGGCCCCCTGATCGCCACTCACCCGGCTGTATTTATGGGTGGTTCGAGCCGAGGGACGGCAATCAACGAATCGGGCGAGATTGTTGGATATATGCATGTCTCCTACACCGACCCGCCCCACGCGTTCGTGAACCGAGGCGGGGTGATGACGGACCTGGGCACCGGTTTTGGCGCGGGCAGCTCGAGCGCGGCCTTCGATGTCAACGAGCCGGGCCAGATTGTCGGCCAACACGTTTCCAGCCAGCGGGCACCGATCCGCGCCGCGCTCTGGGACAAGGGCGTTCTTCGCGACCTGGGAACCATCGACGGTGCCACCCATGGCGCCGATGACATCAAATACAACACCGACAGCATTGCCTACGCCATCAACGATCAAGGTCAGGTGGTGGGGACCTCATTCACGAAGTACAGCCTCGCGCTGCGCGCTTTCCTATGGACGAACGGCGTGATGCGCGACCTCGGCACGTTGGGCAGCGATGCCGAAGCCACTCAAGCGCGCGACATCAACAACGACGGACAAATCGTCGGCTCGTCAGTAACGCCAGCAGGAGCGACCCACGCTTTCTCCTGGGTCAATGGAGTGATGCGCGACCTGGGCGGGTACCCCGGCGGAAGCTGGGCGGTCAGCATCAATGAGCAAGGGTCCATCGTCGGCTACTCAGTCAACGCGAGTGCCGAGCTGCGCGCGGTGTTGTGGGAAGGCGGGCAGCTCATCGATTTAAACACCATCACCTCCCACCTTCCTGCCGGTCTCACCCTCAGAACAGCCGTTGCGATCAATGGCAATTGCGCGATCACCGGAACCGCGCGGATGCCGGGCAAGGCGGACAGGGCTTTCCTGCTCATCCGCGAATGAAATAGCCGCTCGTGGCCGTCGACAGGCAGAGCGCAACCCGTGGGGCGCGACGCGCAAACTCTTCGTCACTTCCGAAGCAAGCCCAAGCGGAACATCCGGCGCGAGGTTTGCATTTGCGGCCACCGCAATCGGGCGCCGCTCTCTTCGGTGACCGTTGAGGCCGCAGACGGTGCTGGGGGGTGAGCTTTCATGATCCGATTGTCGAACCTCTCGAACCTGTGCTCGAGATCGATTCACCTGCTGGAGAAAGAGGTCGACGTCTTCCCGGAGCCCGGCCGCACGCCCAACACCATCGCCTTCCCGGTGAGACTGGGGACGTTCAATGCTCTGCAGCAGAGCGACATTCACGCGTACTGGGAGCTCAACCCTGGGACGAACTGGGTGTTTCCGCACTACGAGCTGCCCTTCACCGGCGGAATCCCCGGTACGTTCATGGCCGGGAAGGTGAACGCTTTGCAGTCCGTCGTCCCCGGCTCGGGCCCTAAAGGAATCGTAAATACCCCGGTGGCCTCACCGAGGAAATCCTTCTGGACGCTTTTGTGCGAGTGACCTCATTTCTGCCCGACCTGAAGGATCCAGCCGAGCGCCTCTTCCAGGCCTACCCAATGGGAGTCGCCACCGTGGACACCAACCGCGACGGGGTCGTGTCTTTCGTCGAGGCAGATGTGAACGGTACTTCCGACGGGCTGCCGAACACCCGGCTCTACATCCCAGCGACGGGCTTCAATCGGTGCGCGATGACCCGCGAGATCAATGATGGCCTGCTCGCTCCGCGCTTTGCTCCCAGCCAGCGCGCGTATGTTCTCGCCGGGCCCCTCACCAGGGTGGTGCCCGCGGTTCCGGCCCGTCTGCTCAGCGGCGTTTGCGGCCCTGAGTGATCGCCCGAGTCACGCTCTGGCGGCGCTGAACTTGTTCACGCACGAACCCCAATACGCAATCGACGCGCGGCGTGGGTCCGAGCGCCTTTCGTCGCACCGAAAAAAGGGGAGTTCGCGCAATGAGGTCCAGTGGAAGGAGGCGAAGTCGCTTTGCGCGAACCATTGGCTCGGCGATGGGGACAGGGAAGACTCCGAGCAAACCTCCACCCGCGCAGAGCTCGAGCCCTGCGTCCAGTTGCGTTGAGTAGACGCCAACTCGACGCACCAGCTGTGGCGGCCAGCCGTCGGGGGACGCTTCTCCCTTCTTGTGAGTTGGAGCGACGAAAACGTGCGACAGAATCTGGCTGAGGTCGATTCTTTTCACGCGAAACAGCGGGTGGGTCCGGCCGCAGAAGATGCCACTGGGTACTTCGCCAAGCCGCGCCACCTCCAAAAGTTCACTCACCACAGGTGCGTCATGGAAGGCCACATCGAACTCTCCCAGGACGAGGCGTGCGTCAGCTTCCCGAGGGGCGTCGCTGTTGTAGAGATGCAAAACGAGGTTCGGGTGCGCCTTTCGCAGCGTCATCATCGCTGGAAGTATGAACGCGGCCATCAGAGCCTCGCTCGCAGAGACGTGAACAGCCCCCGTGAGAGTCGTGCTCCCAGCGGCTTCCACTCCATCATCCACCACCCGCATTGCGGCGCGAACCGCGCCCAGAAGGAGCTCGCCTTCGCCGTTGAGCCGCAGCCGTCTGCCTGACCGCTCGAAGAGCGGATACCCCAGACGATCTTCGAGCAGTCGAATGGTCCGCGAGATTGCAGAAATGCTGACGTGCAACTTCGTGGACGCAGTCGGGAGGTGCTCCCTTTCTGCCACCACCCGAAAGACCGGCAGCCAGTTCCAAAATTCGCGAAGGCGAAGACCCTTATCCATCGTTTCAAATAGTAGAACGACCTTCGAAGATTTTTCTAACGGTTTCCCCGTTTCCCACGCCTAGGTTCGAAAAAGGCCGGTGACCTTTTTCGTTGTTCGGGAGAAATGGATGAAATCGATTCTTGTGCTGGCGGTGCTGGGGTTCGTCGCGATGGGTTGCGGAAGCACTGGAAGCGGGGGGGCGGGTGGCGGCTCTGCTGGAGGTGGGGCTGGCGGAGGTGGCGTTGATCCCCAGAACCCGCCTACCTCTTCCGCGCAGGCGGTCGAGAGCTGGTTGTCGAGCGGGGCGTACAAAGAATGGAAGTGCGAAACCACATCGCACGATGGAAGGTCCCCCTCGCCCCACGGCAAGAATCGGATCTGTTCCAACGCAAAACTGAGCGGTGCTGCTGACGCAGGTCAGTACCCAGTCGATTCGGCCAGCGTGAAGGAACTGTTCAATTCCACCGGCACAAATATCGAAGGATATGCGGTGTACCGCCACGTTGCTGCGGGAACCACGGGCGATACCTGGTTTTGGTACGAGCGTGTGCCTCTCTCGAGCCTGGCGCCACATGATGACGCCGGGGTAGTTGCGAATGGTTTGGGTGGGTCTGGACCGGCGAAGGACATTTGCGTCGGCTGTCATCAGGGCGCAGGCAGCGACGCCAATCACTCGGGCCACGACTTCGTTTACACCCAAGTTCGGTAACGCCCGGATTCGGTACCGCGATCAGCGAAACGGCGTCGACATCGATGGCCTCGCCCCCGCTGGGATTATTGGGTCCGAGGTAAACGTCGACCCCGAGGCCATTCACGACCGGTCCGTGGGGACGGTGTACGGGTACTCCAGTACGTCGTGTCCTGCTCAAACGACGGATTGAGGATCTGGTTGCCGGCGAATCGGCCAGCGCCTGGGCCTGCGCCTGCGCCTGCGCAACCCACGCTCGGCTCTCTGACCCCTTCTCTCCAGCGGGAGGTCCGCGTTCTTCGATGCTGGGCACACCAAAAAAAGCGGCGGGCCAAAGTGTCTCGGCCCGCCGCGAAGAAGAACTACCTGGCGAGCACCCCGCTTACGGAATGCAGCTGGCGCTGCACGTACCGGGGTTGGCCACCGAGCCGAAGCCGCCGTCGGAGACTGCGATGCAGCGGCCGCTGGTACACTGCGTCGCTGCGGTGCAGGCGCCGGCGGTTGCCAGGCGATTCGAGCAGGCCTTGTACACCGGCTGACCGGTGCCCGCGTCGATCGACGAGCAGAAACCCAGAGTGTCCTGGCCGTTGGCGCAGATGATGTTGCCAGCGTCGCAGTTGTCACCGGCCATCGAATAGTTGCCGCACGTGCCGCCATTGCCGCTCGCGTTGGGGCTGCACTGCAGCAGCTCCTTGCATTCACTGTTGCTGCTCACGCAGGGGCCGCCCGCGGAGGAGAACGCCACGCAGACCCCGGTGCTGCAGGACGCGCTCAAGAGGCACGCAGGACCGGTCATGGTGTTGCAGGCCGCGCCCACGGCAGCCCGGGCACTGCAGCTGCTGATGAAGCCACCGTCGGTGAGAGGCGCGCAGAACAACGAGGGCTGGCAATGACTGCTCAGGTAGCACTGGGCGTTGAGCGGCTGGGTGGGGGTGGTCGGGGTGCAGACTGCGCCCAGGCACAAGTTGCCCGAAGGGCAACCATCCGTCGCATCGACCTGCTCGAGGACGCAGGCCGCGCCCGCCGCCACTCGCGCGGTACAGATTCCGGGTGTGACCACATCGCCCGTGGTCTGGTCGAACGTGAGGCTCTTGCAATACGCGGCGGTCGGGTTGGCGCAGTCGCCCTGGTCGGCACAGCGGCTGCCCAGCGGCAAGGCACCGCAGACATCGGCGCCGGCATCACCGAGCAGGCTGTTGTTGTTGCACAGCTTGCTCACGCACGAAGTGCCGGTCGTGCATTTCGTCCCGTCGGCCAGGAACGGGAGGCACCTTCGCGTGCCACCATCGCTGGTGCCGCCGTCCGGGAAGCCGACCGCGCAGCCCGACGAGAGCGCCGGGTTGCAAGCCGCCGAGAGGACGCAGTTGTCACCCAGGTTCGACAACACGGTGCACGAGCGGCCGGCGTCCGCGTCGGTTCGGCAGAAGTGGGTGGTGATGTTGCAGAGGTTCTGCGTGGTGTCGCAGGTGCCACCGGTGGCAGTGAACGCCTTGCAGGTGCGGCAGCCCGCGCCGTTTGACGGGCAGAAGCTCCCGACACAGTCCGCAGTCCCGATGCAGGTCTGGCCAACCATCGCGGCCGCGGCGCCGAGAGTAGACGCGGTCAAGCAGGAGTACTGGAACGTCGTACCGTTGTTGAGGAAGTTCCGGCCCGAAGTGCAGGCGTCGGAGAGGACGGTCTGAATGCACGCCGCTCCGAGCGCCGGATCGTAGGTGCGCAGCCCGTCGGTGACGCGCTTGAAGCCCGCGAGGCAGTCGGCGGTAACGCGCGCGACGCAGTTGGCGGCCAGCGCCTGATCGAGGAAGCCGCACGCCTTCTCGCGGTCACAGTACGCCGTGGTGTACGTCGAACAGAACGCCGCCTGGGTGACAGTGCCACCGCCGCCTGCCCCGCCCATTCCGCCGCCGGTCGCCGCGCCGCCGCCTGAGCCACCTCCTGAACCGCCGCCCGTCGCTGCGCCGCCGCCCGTCGCTGCGCCGCCGCCTGTCGCTGCGCCGCCGCCCGAACCGCCCCCCGTGCCGCCGGTGCTCGAGCTACACGCAGTGAGTGCCACTGCCGCGACCAACAACCCCACAACCGAACTGCGCATTGCCACGTTCAAAGTCATACCCCCAAGAAGGAAAGCGAAGACGGGTCGCTTAGCACTCTCAGGTCGAGACAGATGTGGTTCCACGCACGATCCCGCCCGCCTTCCGCTAAGGGGTGGGTCATGGCCTTCTTGCGCAATGAAGTCTGTTTCTCCGGGCCCGGCGGCGCTGTCATCCCGGGCGAAGTCGTGAAGCTGCTCACCAAGCTCCAAACGCTGTTGAAGGAACGCTCGATCGTCAGCGCTCTCGATGGCGGCAACGTCGAGCTCGAGATCGAGAACAAGCCCGCGACGCTGCGGCTGATCTCGTGGGAAGCGCCC
>JAYVCD010000388.1:0-3061 GCA_043750125.1 Archangiaceae bacterium
GCCGCAAACAACCGGTCTTGCTGTGGTGGGGGTGGGTCTTCGCGGGGCTGGCGGTGCTGACCAAGGGGCCTCTGGGTCTGGCGCTGCCGGCAGCGGCGATCGCTCCTGAAGCGCTCAGGCATCAGTGGGGAAAAGCCCAGCGGGGCTCGCTGATGGCCAGAGCCCTGGCCCTGAAACCGATTTCTGGCCTGCTGATCGTCGCGGCGATTTCAGCCCCGTATTACTGGGCGATCTATCAACGCGATGGAGCCGAGGGCGCGGGCTTCGTGCTCTGGAAGCAGAACATCGGGCGGCTGTTCGGCCAGTCGGGGTATGCAAATGACACCACCCCGTTGTTCTTTTTTCACACTGCACTGTGGGTGTTCCTCCCGTTCACCCCGCTGCTTGCAGTTGCGATTGCGCGTGTGCGCTTGCCTCGGCAACCCTCGGAACAGCGGGTGCTCTGGTGGGGCTTTGGGATCCCCTTCGCCGTCTTCTGCCTCTCGAACTACAAGCTGCCGCAGTACATCTATTGTCTGGCTCCGGCAGCCGCCCTGATCGCCGCGGATGCGGTGTGCAGCCTGAGCCCGCGGGCTTGCACGGCGGCAGTGCGGGTGATGACGACGCTCGGGGTGGTCGCCGCCGGGCTCGTGGCCTGGTTGTTGGTCGAGGCCTTCCCCCCCAGCAGCGTGTGGACTCGGAACCTGGGGGTGGCCCTCGCGGTCGCAGTGCCGATCGCCGCGCTGACCTTGGGAAGAAAGTGGGAAGGGCCGTGGCAAGTCACCGCGTCGTGCGTCGCGACGCTGGCCACCTTCCACCTGATCCTCGCCGGGTGGCTCTTTCCCCAGGTGACCGGATTTCAGGCCGGGAAAAATCTCGCGGATCTCGTGCGCGCAGAAGACCCGAAAGCGGCGCTGCTCCCCTTCGTCGACGCCCCGACCACTTTCGCAGCCTCGTACTACTCGGGCAGGCGCGTCGCCTTGATCGGAATCGACGAGCTGGCGGGGTACGTCAAGGCCGGCCAGCTGAGCACCGTGGTGGTGAATGAAGGGGCGTGGCCCGATTTCTCGTCGGTCGGCCTGCATGGCCAGTCGATCGCCCGGTTTGCGGCCTACCCCACCAGCCGACCGAAGCTCAACTTTCTGCGCGCCTCGACCCGCCCCACGCAGCTGCACTGGCGCGAGCTGGTGCGCGTCAAGGCGCTGTCAGGCCCATCGCCTTGAGCTCGGCGCGGATTCCGTCTTCAAAGGCGGCGAGAGAAAATCGCGAGGCGTTGAGGCGAGCGGCGGAAGAAGAGAATGACGGTTCGAAGGCATCGAACCTTTCGACCGCGTCGACCAGCGACTGCACCGTCTGCGCTCCAAAGAAAATTCCGGTTTGCCCGGACACCGTCTCGAGCGCTCCACCCCGCGCGTAGGCAATCACCGGCCGACCACTGGCTTGTGCCTCGATCGCCGTCAGGCCCAGGTCGTCCTCTCCGGGAAAGACGAGCGCCCGCGCGCCTCGGTAAAGCTCAGGCAGATCCGCATCGGGCACCTGCCCCAACGCCTTGACGTTGGGCGGCAGAGATCGCAGCCAGGCCGATTGCTGGCCGGTGCCTCCGACCCACAGCGGCAGCCCCATCTGGGCGAACGCGGCGATCGCCAGATCGATGCGTTTGTTGGGAGCCAGGGCGCCCAGACACAGAAAGTAGCCGCCCCGGCCGCCGCCTTCTGCGGGCAAAGCCGAAAACCGCTCGAGCTCTGCCGGAGGGTAGACGACCGACGCGACCCGCCCGTAGCGCCTGGCAATCTGACGCGCGACGTTCTGGCTGTTGGCGACGAACCGGTCGACCCCCCGCGCCGATTTCACGTCCCACTTCTGCAGCGCTGGGCGCAGCGCCCATGCCCCCGCTCGCACCCCGAGGGGCGCCCGGCCCGGCCCAAAATAGTCGTCGAAGTGATCCCAGATGTAACGCATCGGGGCGTGCACGTAAGACAGGTGCTGGGCGCCCCTGGGCTTATGGGCACCCTTCGCGACACAGTGGCTCGACGAGAGGATCAGGTCGTAGCCGGCCAGGGACAGCCGTTCGATCGCGATCGGCATCAGCGGCAGGTACGAGCGGTGGTTGCGCCGCGACCCGGGAATCTTGTCGAGAAACGAAGTGTGAATGGTTCGGCTTTCAATCCGCGGGCTCATCGCGCCCGGCTGGTGAAAGAGAGTGAAAATGTCGGCGGTCGGGAAGAGGCCGGCGATCGCGTCCAGCACCTTCTCGCCGCCGCGCCAGGTAATCAGCCAGTCGTGGACCAGCGCGACGCGCACGGCCGACTTCTACACTCTAAAAAGCGTTCCATCGGTGCTAACTGTCAGCCCCAAGTTGCCGAAGGTTCTCATCGATTTGCGCATGGTGCGGGGCGCGTTGCATGGCATCGCCCGCTACGCTCTCGAGTTGACGCGACGGATGCCCCGTCTCGAGCCGGGGTGGGATTTCGTGGGCCTCACTGCCCCCAGTGGGCTGCCTGCCGACCTGGGAGATCTCACCCCTCGAATTCCTCTCGAGAAGTGCGCCAGCGACTTCCTCTCACCCTTCGAGCAACCCGCGCTGGCCGCTTCGCTGGTGAGGTCCCGGCCCGATCTCTTTCACGCCACCTCGTTCTCTTTGCCCGCACTGTGGACAGGGAAGCTGGTCGCGACGATTCACGACGCCAACCACCTCGAGCTCCAGGAAGGCGGAGGAGCGGTGCGCACCGCCTATTACCGCTACGTCGTCGGGCCCCGCGCGCGCAAGGCCCAGGCGCTGATCACCGTCTCGGACTTTTCGAGAGCTCAGATCTCGCGACACCTGAAGATTTCGCCCTACCGGCTTCAGGTCATTCCCAATGGAGTCGACGCCGTCTTCCACCCTGCCCAGCCCGCCGAGCTGTTGGACTTCAAGTCCCGCCGCGGGCTGCCTGCGCAGTACTTCGCGGCGATCGGTAGCATCAAGCCGCACAAGAACCTGAAGCTTCTCATTCCCGTCGCCCAGACCTTGCCGGCGAAGCTGGTGCTCCTGGCCGGACGCGGGGCGCGACGGGCCCTGGGTTTTCCCGAGTCGGTGCTCGAG
>JAYVCD010000389.1:0-21838 GCA_043750125.1 Archangiaceae bacterium
CTTGTCACTCATCGCGCCCGCCCGATGAAGGAAGTGAGATCCAGTGCGACCCCGTGCGAGAGCAGGCGTTCCATCACCACTCCAATCCCCAGCCACGTCACGGCGCCGCCGGCCAGGATGCGCAGCGGCGCCCCGGTGTCTTGAAGGTTCATCGCCGGCGAGCCGCGAGAGATCAGCCCAAGCAGACAATCGACGGCCAGCGAGGCCGCGGCCACCGGAGCGCCGACCGCGAGACCCACCGCGAAGGCCGTCCCAACCAGGGCCGCGATCTGCAACACGACCGATTCACCCGAGACGTACGCACCCAGGGGAACGAGCGCAAAGCTCTTGAAGATCGCGCTCAGGATGAGGGGCATCACGGTTCCGCCCGCGGCCATGGCGATCAGCAATTGGTAGAGCACATCGCCGGTCGCAGATTCCTTGCTGTTCGCCCAGGGCAGCGCGGCTTCCGCTGAGCTGCCGCGGAAGAGATCGATGAATCGGCCGCCGATGCGAGCGGCATCGAAGGGAAGGGCCGAGATCAAACCCAGGGCGAGGCCGAACGTGACTTCTTTTCCAGCCCGCTGAGCAAACGTCAGCACGTCGGGTACGGGGCCTTCGCCGCCGACGCCCGCCGAAAAATGAAGGAAGCCCGCCAGCGCCAACACCAGGGAAAGTTTGACGAAGGTGGGCGCCGACGACCCGCCCAGCAGGGGGCAACAGAAGGCGATCGGCAACAAGCGCGCGCTGCACAACGCAATCGCGACCAGGTGCGGCGCGAACGCTTTCAAATCGCCGTCAAAGTTGATCGGGTTCATGAGACCACGCTGGGCAACGCCATCAACAGTTGGGTCGTGAACCGGGTCAACTGGTCCGCGATCCATGGGCCCGCAATCACCAACCCCAGCACCGAGGCGCACAGCTTCGGCACCACCGACAACGTGCTTTCCTGGATCTGGGTGGTGGCCTGAAACAGGCTCATCACGAAGCCGACCGCCAAGCTCGACAGAATCGGGGGCAACGAAGCCAGCACCATCAGCAGCAGCGCTTCGCGACCCAGGCTCAGCAGAATCTCTTGACCCATCTATCGGTAGCCGAGGATCAGACCGCGAGAGAGCAGCGCCCAGCCGTCGACGGCAACGAAGAGCAGAATCTTGAACGGCATGCTCACCTGGCTCGGTGAGAGCGTTTGCATTCCGAGCGCGAGCAGGACGTTCGCGACCAGCATGTCGAGCACCAGAAACGGCAAGAAGATCAAAAAACCGATGATGAAGGCTTCTTTGAGCTCGGTGAGCACGAACGCGGGGATGATCACTGTCAAATCTTCTTCGGACACCGACTGGGCGTCCGACTCGGGCCGAAGCTCGCGGGCCATGTCGGCGAACCGGACCCGCTCATCGGGGTTCCCGTGCTTGATCAGGAATTCGCGCATCGGCAGCGCCACGGTGCTCGCCGATGAGATCAATTCTTTCGTGGTCGCGCTTTCGCTGTAGGCGTCTTTTCCCGCTGCGTACATCCGTTCCATCACCGGGGCCATGATGTGGGCGCTGAGCACCGCGGCGAGCCCGGTCAGCACCATTGTCGGCGGCGCCTGCTGCGTGCCCAGTGCTGAGCGCGCAATCGAGAGCACCACCACAATCTTCGAGAAGCTGGTGAGCATCACGATCGCGAACGGAATCAGGGCCATCAACGCCAGCAGGCCCATCATCGGAAGGGGCGAGCTGGCCATCGACATCGGCTCGACTTCCACCGCCTTCGCAAGCGCCACCGAAGGGCCCAGAACGCCCATGATGCCCAGGGCTTTCATCGATCACCTTCCGGGACGAACTTTGGCAGGCTGTCGGTCACCCTCTGAGCCCGGCCTGACTTCTTGTCCTGCGGTGCGGAGATCACCGCATAGCCCTCGCCATGGACCACCAGAAACGAAGTGCCGTCGATGTCGACCAGCGCCAGCCCGGTCTTCGGAGCCAAACCCTCGCGGCAGACGACCGACATTCGCGGCGCGATCTGAAACCGGGCCACCGCGGACCCCTTCTGCGTGCGCAACCACCAGAATCCGAGGCCGGCGAACGCGGCCACGGTGAGTGCCGCGCGGGCCACCGCCGCTGCAGAAATGCCGTGCGTGGTGGCGATCGCCAGCAGGCAGGCCAGCGCGATGCAGGCGAGGAGCAACTTCTTCCTCGGGCTCATTTTCGTCTCTGCCCCAAAGGCGCTCATTTCAGGAGCCCAATGATCCGAGCGCCAATCTCGCCCTCGATGTCCACCAGCTCGGCGCGCGCCACCGCGCGATCACCGACGCGGAGCGTCACCGGTTCGGTCGCTCCAATGCGCAGTGACAGAACCGCGCCGGGACGCAGGGTCGCCAGCTCGCTCACACTGATGCGCAGCCGGGTGAGCTCGACTTCGACCTCGACCGGAAGGGAAGGGAAGCTGGCGTCGTCTTTGAGTTTCATTTTCGGCTCCTGGGGAAGAGAGGTGGCTTCGGTTTCTGCGCGGGTCAGGGTGAAGCCCTGAGGCGAAAAGTGGCCATGCAGCTCGAAGGTAGACGTCACCAGCCGGGCGGGGCCGGACAGCGGGCCAGCGCCGGCTGCGACCGCGCCGAGCATCACTACGTCGCCCAATTGCAGATGTGACAGGTCGCCGGCATCGAGCACGCACCGGCCGAAGAACGTGCGCATCGTGATTCTTGCCGCCAAAATTTCGGGGGCAATCTCCGTCGGCAGGTGTTCTTCGAGTGAAGCGATGGCGCTGTCACACCCAGGCGCCGGGAGCAACAGTCGGGCAGTTCCGAGGCTCTCGCCCACCTGCACCGTCAGCTCGACCGCAACGTGGCGCACCCGGCAGTCGACGCGCTCGAGAATTTCGCCTCGCTCGATGTACACCGCGAGCAGCCGGGGCCCAAAGTGCTTGTGCAACAGCTCGACCTTGCGAATGCACGCCAGGCTCAGCAAACACAGCCAACCCAAAGCCGCCTCTTCGACCTGGGTCAGGCGGGTGGGAACCGACGTCCGCGCAGGGCTTCCCGCAACTTTTGCCAGCAGGACGTTGAGCGTGAGCAGGTCGAGCTCGACGACTGCCAGCTGCCCGAGCGTTCCCAGCTCGATCAACGCGAAGGCAGAGAAGCGCGACAGCCCTCCAAACGGATTGATCGCCGCGTCAACCACCCGGGCCTGCACCCGGACTTCCGCGCCCAACGACAAGGTCAGCTGTGCCGCGATCTTCGCCAGGGCGTCCTGACCTGCCTGCCCGACCGAAGGGCGGCGTGCGAGGTTCAGATGCGCCCGGGTCAAGCGACGGGCGGTGTTGCGCTTGAACAGCGAAATTCGGCGCGTCGATGTGACGCGTTTGCTGTTCTGGCTCGATTGGGTGGTGACCGTCTGCGCTTCGAACATGCCTGGCTCCACTTCACGGGGCTTGCCAGACTCAACCCCGGGCAACGATGGACAACCCGCCCCACGAGGCATCCGCTCTTACGGACTACCGGGTGGCTTCGCGGATGAGGCGCTGGGCGAGCTCTTCCATCGCCGGGGCCACGGTGAGCTCGCTGCGCAATTCGAGGCTCGGGAAGAGCGAACGCTGCCAGGGGGCCAATCGGCGGTAGATCGCCAGTCGCATCGTAGGGCTGGCTGCGAACAGCAGGTCCTTGAGCCTGTTCGCCGCGTCGGGCTGGACGCCAAACGCGACGGCCATGCGGCCCTGGCGGGTTGCAGAGTCCCAGCTGCGGGCATCGACGGCGCAGGCCGTCGCGCGCTTGAGCGACCCGCCGCTCAAACCTGAAAGGAGCTCGGCCGAGTTGACCCGATCGACTCCGCTGACGAACAACGCGAGCCGTTCGGCGAACCCTCGCGAGGCCGAATCAGCCCACGCAGGCCTGGGGCTTCGAATGACGAACGTCGGCTCGGGGTGGGTCGGCTCGTTGTCGCGGGCCATGACGGCTTTTACGCCACCCGGCGCTGCACGCTGGGATTCACCACCAGCCGCTGCGGCGTGGTGATGGCCTTCGGGGTGAGCACCGGAAGCGTGGGAACTGTCGGCTCGGTGAGTCCGGTCGGCCGCGCAGGCTTGCGCCGCAGCTTCAGACCCATCACCACCAGCGCAGTGGCGAGGGCACTGAGCGACAAGCCCATCGCGACCACCACCACCCGAAGCTTGTCGCCCGTGGCCGCCAGGACCACCGGGGCGCTCACCTGGGTCGTGACGGGGTCAATCAGCACCACCACATCGTCGGCCTTCAGCCCTTCGACCGAGGCCGCAATCAACGCGCGGATGGCACCGGTCTGTTGCTGAAGCCGCTCGAGAGCGACCGGATGAGCGCGAATCAACGCCGAGGCTTTGGATGGCAGCAGCGCTTGACCCGGACGGCTGGGCGCGGGGACCGCCAGCTCGATTCCCGCCGATGCGACCCCGTCCATTCCTTCGATCATCTGCTCGATGTCCCCCTCGAGCGCTTCCATCTGGCGCAGCCTTTCGGCGCTCGGGGTCTCGATCAACGCGGTTTGCGACGTGACTTCACGGGTGGTGGTCCGCGGGGGCCTCGGCAATTTCAGCTCGGTCAGAACCCGCAGAGCGTCGGTGGCGTGATCCTCATCCAGCTCGATGGCCCAGGTGGGCTTCTTGCTTTTTTCCAGCACCTTCCTCGCATCGAAGCCGCGGCTGACCAGCGCCGAGATGGCTTCATTGGCATCGCGCTCGTCGAGCCCATGTTGAATCTGAGACCGGCAACCACTGGCGAAGAGAACGAGGACGGCGATTGCGCAACGGTTCATTGAAGGCCTCTGGAGGATCAAATCTGGGTCTGGAGGATCTGCTTCACGCCGCCGGTCGCCTTCTCGATCACCTTTCCGGCCAGGTCGAGCTCCTGGCTCGCGCGGTACATCTGCGACTGCAGTGAAAGAAGCTCACCCGGCGTAAACGACTTTCCCGATTGAGCCAGCTGCAGCACCGATTCCATGCGCTTCTGCGCCGCCGCCACCTGGTCGATCATCTGCGTCGGCTCGAGCGCTTTGAGCGGCTGGCTCACCTGCAGTGCCCCCGCCCCGTGCACTCGGGACTGGCCCGCGGCCGCCCTCGTCTTTGCGTCGGCCCGTTGCGAAGTCTGGACCTTGAGCACTGCCCGCTCGCCCCGGGGCTGGGCCACCGGCGGCCCCTGCGTCGAGGCTTTGAACGTCTTGCTGAACTGCGGCGGGCCTGACTTCTGCGAAGGGCCGGACCCGCTGATGCCTCTGAAGCTCGCCGCGCCTATGCCCTGGATGGCCATGGTGGGCCCTTCAGCGGATGTTGTTGATGGCGGCCTTCGCCGAGTCGTGACGCAGCTTCAAGATGTTGGTGAGGGTGTTGTACTCACGGCTCTCGGTCTGCATCTGCATCTGCACCATCATCGAGCGGTCGGCCTCGGCCCGCATTCCCGACAGCATGTCGGTCATTCCCGCCGGCTCGACGCCCGAGGTTGCTGCGGACCCGCCCATTGACCCGCCGGCGACCGTACTGCCGACCGCCATGCCCCCCGCTGCGCTACCCGACCCATGGCTCGAAGATCCGCCGGTGAGGTTGAGCAGTCCACTGGCGGCTGAGCTGCTGCGAACGGACGAAGGGCTGTTGACCAGTGAAGAGACCGCGGACACTGCGCTGCTGATGATCGGCATTCCGGTCAGCCCGCCGACCACCGACCCCGCGCGCAGAACCCCGCTCAGCGAGTTGTTGAGCACCTGGCCGAAGTCGTTCTTCGGAGTCTGACGCGCGAGCGTCGGGGTGATGGAAATGCGGGCGAGGTGGGTGTTGTCCATTTGCGGGCTCCGGTGAAGTGGGTTGTGGCAGGGACCCATTTCAGGAGGCGTGCCGCACTCAAGCGGCCGAGAACACGGCAACTGGCGAGGCGGGGGAGTCTCAGGGGGGAGATGGACGGGGCGGCGAATTCGGATCGAAGAAGTCGATCAACCCTTCGCGCTGGGCGTGAGCGTCTTCCATCGCCAGGTCGATCAACGCCCGCGCGTAGTCCCCATCGAACAGCAGGTAGCTGGCCAGATCGGCCGACGAGAACAGCTGGCTGCGGGTCAGCCGCTGCAACATCCGGGTGGGAAAGCCCGACTTGTCGTTCACCAGGTTCTTGGCTTTGGCCTGTACCGCAGCCAGCTCGCCGAGATCTTTCGAAGGTCGAATCACCAGGTCTTTCACCCGCCGGTAGGGCTGGCCACGCATCTGGCTGACGGTCTGGTTCATCTTGGGCAAGAATTCGGGGCCGAAGGTCTGCGCGCCAGTGTCGAGAATCGCGTTGAACCGCCGCATTCGATCGAGGTCGTACTCGGTGTGATCGAGCATCAGGGCATTGAGTACTTTGCCCATCAGCACCGGAGTCGAAGGGTAGCTGGTCATCGGCGCAGGCGCAGCCATCGGGCCCGGCGCGCGGTACCGCAGCGATAAGATCAGCACCCTTTCGGCCCCCAGGCGCAGCGCAGGCGACAGCGGGGTGTTCTGCCGGACGCTGCCGTCGCAGAAGTACTCCTCGCCGATCTTCACCGCCTTGAAGAGCATCGGAATCGCGGCAGAGGCCAGCGCATGCTCGGGGCCCAGGACCGCCTCTCGGGCCTCGGTGAAGGGGTCGCGGCTCCAGGGAGGCACGCCTCCTTCCTTCCGCTGCACGAAGACGACGGTCTTCCCATCGACAATGCGGGTGGTCGAGACCGACAGCGCGCTGAAGTTTCCGCGCGCGAGGTTGGCCGAGATGCGCGGCCAGGAAATCTGGGTGCGCACCATCTCTTCCAGCGGCGCCAGGTGCAGCAGGTCGTAGATTCTCCAACCGTCCGGGCGATCTTCTTCGCGCGCCAGGTTCCAGATTTTCCGGGTGATGGTCCACAGGTCTTCCCCGTCGACCCGGTAGACCTTCTCGAGCTGAAGCCCGGTCCAGAACGACGAGAGGATTTTCCCCTGCTCGCTGGGGATCTCGGCGCTGGCAGCCAGAAAGCAATTGGTGATCGCTCCGACCGAGGTGCCGCACAGCACGTCGAAATGAACGTGGGGCCGCACCGACGCGGGCAGCTCTTCGCGCAGGTACCGAATGATCCCGGCCTCGTAGGCGCCGCGGGCACCTCCGCCAGAGCAGACCAACGCAGTCGTAGGAGCGGGCACCGGCCGTCTTTAAGTCAAGAAACGCGCCCTGCGACCGCAAAAGTTGCGACCGCACCCTCGTGATCCACACTGCTTCAGGCCTGTCACTTCATTCCCAGGAGTCGCACCGATGCAGACGATGACCGGAACCGCCGTTTCCACCCGCTATCACCCCCGGGTGGGCGCGCACCTGATGGTGAAGCTGAAGCTCAACGGGCGAGCGGTCTCAGCCCGGTCGACCGACCTTTCGATGGCGGGGCTGTGCCTTCAAGGCGAGTTCCCCGAGCTGGCCGACTTGGTGACCCTGGCCATTCCCCTGCCCGACGACAAGCAGCTCGTCACCGAGGCGAAGGTGAAGTGGCGCGAAGCAGGAAGGGTGGCGCTCGAGTTCGCCGAGCTCGACTGGGAAGACATGTTCGCCCTCGCCCGGTTTCTGCACCCGCTGCTGCCCTAGTCTTTGCCGACCCGCGCGGCCCGAAGCCCGGCGACCAAATCGAGCAATTCGGCGCCCCGAAACGGCTTGTGGATGTAGCCGTTGGCGCCTGCGCGGGTCGCGGCTTCCACGTCGGACTTCTTCGCCTTGGCGGTGAGCATGTGCAGGGGCACGGCCGCCGTCGAAGGGTCGGCCTTGAGCAGGCGGCACACGGTGATTCCGTCCATCTGGGGCAGCACCACGTCGAGCAGAATCAAATCGAATCTCGAGGTGCGGGCGAGCTTCAGGCCTTCGATCCCGTTGGCCGCACACTCGACCTCGACTCCGTCTTCGGTGAGCATGCTCCGCACGAGCTCACGAATGACTGGCTCGTCCTCGACCACGAGGATGCGGAAAGGCTCAGAGCTCATCGAAGCGGCCGACTATAGCGCTTCGCCGGGGTCACTCGTAGGCGAGCGCTTCCACCACGTCGAGGCCGGCCGCCCGGCGGGCCGGGTAGATGCCGGCCACAATGGCGCACACCGTCGATGCGGCGAGCATCTGCAGCGCCAGCTCGGCCGGGAAGATGAAGGGGAAGTTCCAGCCGGTGGACTGCACGCCGACGACCTTGGTCAGCGTGTACCCCAGCGCGTAACCAAGCGCGGTGCCGATGGTTCCTCCAGTGAGTCCAATCAACGCGGCCTCACCGATGAAGAGCTTGAGGACGTGGGTCGAAGACGCACCGATTGCCCGCAGCAGCCCAATCTCGCGGGTGCGGTCGAGCACCGCGGCGAGCAGGGTATTGATCACCCCGAGCAGGGCCAGCAGCACCGCCACGCCTTCCATCGCGTAGGTCACCGCGAAGGCGTTGGAGACCAGGTCGTAGGCCTCTTTGCGAAGCTCGAGGTTCGAGAGCACGTAGAGGTCATGCTTGGATCCGAACCGCGCGTTGATCTCGCGGCGCACGTCTTCGATCTTCGAACGGTCCTTCATGTAGACCTGAAAAGTGTCGACGAGGTGATCGTTGAAGTCCCGGGTGAAGTAGCGGCGGTCCATGAAGACCGTGCCCTGGTCCGAGCTGTAGTCGGTGATCACCGCAGCGACCTTGTAGGTGTGGTCTCCGGTCGGAGTTTCCATCTTGAACGCTGAGTCGCGATGCAGATCTCTTCGGCGCGCCAGGTTCTCGCTGACCGTCACGTAGCCCGCGGCGCGCTCGTCCGGGGTGGGAAGGTGGCCTTCCATCACTTCGGGCTTGCCGCGCAGGTGATAAATCTCGGGGTCGAGCGAGACGATGTAGATCCGCAAACCGAGGACATCGGCCGGGTAGATGCGAACCATGTCGACCTTGTCGACCCCTGCCATCGCCTCGATCGGTTCACGCAGCTCGGCGTTCATCGGAGTGTTCTGGACTCCACCCACTTTCGCCGACGAGGTGACGAACAGATCCGCGGGAATCGCCTGATCAATCCACTTCTCCGAGCTTTTCTGAAACGAGCCCACGAAGCCGGCGATGCAAATCGTCATCCCCACCCCAATCGCCAGCGCCGAGACCGGGACGGCAGTTCGCACCGGAGCGCGCGCGAAGTTGTCGGCGGCCAGTCTTCCGGCAATGCCCAGCGCCTTCTCACTGGGCCATTGGTAGACCCGCTGAAGCCCTCGCAGCAGCAGGGGTGACATCAACGTCGTCACCATCATGATCAAAAACATCGCCACGTAGCCGCCGAGGGGAAAGTTCTCAGTGGGCGGAGGAATTAACGTCGCGGGGTAGATCGCCGCGGCGAAAACGATCGCCAGCATCGTCGGCCACGACTTGAGGCTGGCCAGGTCGGCGCCCGCCGCCACGTCACGCCGCAGCGCCTCGACCGGTTGTACCCGCGACGCGACGATCGCCGGCCGAAGCGCCGCAAAGACGCTGCCCAGAATTCCCAGGGCCGCACCCATCAACATCTGCTGGGGCCCCACGAAGACGTCCTTCGCATTCACCTGGATGTAGATGGACGAGATGGTGCCCGCGACCCAGCTGATCGCCAGCCGCGCCACCAGGGTGCCGAGGGGAATTCCAACCACGGTGCCGAACAGGCCGAGCACCGCTGCTTCGAGAGTAAAAAGCGCGCGAATCCGAAAGCGGGTCGAGCCCAACGCGCGCAGGGTGCCGATCTCGCGGCGGCGCTGGACGACGCCAATCGCGACGGTGTTGTAGACGAGGAAGACGCCGACCAGCAGCGCGACCCCCGAGCCGAGGTTGAGGCCCAGCTGGAAGCTGCGAATCATCTTCTCGACGCTCTGGCCCCGCCGCTCGGGGCGATCGATCTTCATCCCCATGCCGCTCATCGCTTCCAGGCGGGGCTTCATCACGTCGATGCCCACCTTCGGGTCGATCGCCACGTCGATGCGATCGATGCTGCGGCCACGCCCGAAGGCCGCCTGGGCCGAGCCCAGGTACATCACCCCCACCGAGCCTCCAAACGCCTTGATCGGGCCCGTCTCTTTGAGCAGCCCGTGAATCACGAAGTCGGCCGCCCCATGGGACGTGAGCAGGGTGAAGCTGTCGCCGGTCTTCAGCTTGTGCTCGCGCGCAAACCGCTCGCTCACCAGCATCCGGTCGGTCGAATTGAGGAATTCGAGATCGTCGGCCATCTGGCCCACGTCGCGATCTACGCCCTCGTAGGTCCGAAAGAACCCGTCGTCGAGCAGGTCGACCCCCATCACGTACAGGCTCTCGCCGGGGGAGCCCTTGACCGGAGCAATCGCGGTCAAGCTGGCGGCAGCGTGACTCACCCCTTCGAGCTTCTGGACCTTCTCGAGCAGCGCATCGTCGAAGCCGACCTGCGTCCCCGCGATGGTGAGGTCGGCCTTCCCGGCGATGGTGTCGATGGTGGAACGAAACGCATCCATCACCGAGGTGTTGATCGCCGCGATGCCGACCATGGTCGCAACGCCCACCGCAATGCCAAGCACGGTGATGCTGCTGCGCAAGGGCGAGCCAAAGATGTGCCGAATCGAGATCAGCCGCAGCAGGGCGAGCATCGCTTCAGGCCGCCGTCGCAGAACGGAGCAGTTCATCGCCGATCATCGCCCCGTCGGCGAGCCGAACGATCCGATCGCCGACCTCGGCCGCCCGCGCGTCGTGGGTCACCATCACCACGGTCAGGTTTCGCGCCGCGGTCGCTTCGCGAATCAACTTCAGCACTTCACTGCCGGTGCGCGAGTCGAGGTTTCCCGTCGGCTCATCGGCCAGCAGCAGCGCCGGCTCGGTCAGCAGCGCGCGCGCCACGGCCACCCGCTGCATCTCGCCTCCTGACAGCTCGTCGGGACGGTGGTGATCTCGGCCGGTGAGGCCGACCGACTCGAGCAACGCGTGCGCGCGGGGAATCATCTCGTCACGGCTCTTGCCGGACAGCAGCGCAGGAAGAATCACGTTTTCGATCGCCGTCAGCGTCGGCAGCAGGTTGAAGAACTGAAAGATGTAACCCAATCGATCGCGTCGAAAACGCGACAGCTGGTCATCGGGAAGCTTCGCGATGTCGCGGTTTTCAATCGTGATGCTGCCGCTGGTCGGCACGTCCAGCGCGCCCAGCAGGTTGAGCAGCGTCGATTTCCCCGAGCCCGAAGCCCCCATCACCGACAAAAACTGGCCCTTGGGGACGACGAGCTTCTCGAGGCACAGCGCCCGCACTTCGGTCTTCCCGCGGCGATACACCTTGGTTGCGTTTCGGACTTCGATCACAGCTGGGTCACTCCGTCGATTTGGGTCCACCCTTCGAGCCCGTTGGGTAATCGAATCCGCGCGAACTTGCCTGACTCTTCCATCAGCCGAACCTTGAGGCCACTGTGGACCTCGAAAGCGACCTTCGCATTTTCACCGGGGAACTCACGCACCTGGGCGGTCGCAGGAAGCACCACCCCCTCGATGATCGTGCGGGCCACCCACGCATGGGCCGCCACCGCGGCTCCAGAGCTCGCTCCCAGAAACAACAGCCCTCCGCCCAACGTGGCCGCGAGCAGGCGACCGCGCACCAACCACCGCCGCGCCACGAGCAGCGCGAAGCCGCCCCACCAGCAGATGAGGAACGTCAGCGAGAGCTCTCGTTCGTCGGTGGCCCGAACCAGGCGCTCGAAGAAGGCTTCGTCATTGCCGGCTCCGACCACCTGGTCCACCCGCAGCTTTCGCGCGTAAGAGAGGTTGGCCTCGATGTCGTCTTCGCGCGAGAGGCGACGGGCCCGCTCGAGGTACACCACCGCCTCGCCCAGCTCTCCGGCAGCCAGACAGGCGGTGCCGAGGTTGAAGAGCACGTCGGGTCCACCCATTCCGTGGTCGAGCAACTTCAAATATCCGACCTTCGCCGTCGAAAAATCTTGTTTGTAATAGGCGTCGTTGGCCTGGGCAAAGACGCTCTGGGCTTCCTGCGGCGTGTAGTAGGTCGCCTGGCTCAACGCCAAAGAGAGAAGGGCGGCGATCATTTCGAGTCCCACGCTTCCATCGCGGCCGCGGCGTCATCGAGCGCCCGACTGCGTGCGGCCGCCTCGCCCATGCCCGGCGCAAATCGGCCCATGTCACACGTCTCGAGCACCGCGAGCACCCGGGCGCGAATGTCAGCTGCGACGCTGCCTTGCACCATCAGCGCCTCGAGCTGGCTTCGCTGCAGGCCGGTAATCGGTTCCGACAGCTTCGCTTCGAGGAAGGACGCCAGCGCCTTCTCGACTTCGGCGTAGAAGTCGGCCGCCTTGCCCGTGCGCTGGATCTTCACCGCTTCGGCCAGCCGGGCGCGTGCGGCCTTGGCCTGGCGCCGGCGGTTGGCCACCGGGTCGTTCTTGGTCAAGCTGCGCCGCGCGAGCCCGAACAGGCCAAAGCCCAGGGACAGACCCAGGGGCGCCAGCGCCAGCGGCAGGAAAAAGGGCTGACTGAACAACGGGGGCGCAGGCGCACGGAAGCTTCCGGTATGGCGCAGCGACTTGAGGCCGGTGGCGACGAGTTGGTTCTTCTGGCCGGGATCCACGTTGGCCGAGTTGGGGACCGTGACGACGGTGCTTCCGCCCGGGCCCGGGGTGACGGTCAGGCTGATCGGGTCGGTCTTCGAGTCTTCGAAGCGCTTCGTTTCGGGGTTGAAGAACGCGAAGGTCAGGCCGGGCAGGGTGACGGTGCCGGTCTGCTGGGCGAGGATCACGTATTCCATCGTCCGCTTTCCACCGAGCATCCCCTTGGTCGAGGTCAGACGATCTGAAGTCTGAGGTTCGTAGATCTTCAGCGACGAGGGGCCGACCAGAGGCGGCAAGACGGCGTTCTTCAGGTTCCCTTTCCCCTCGAGAATCACCTTCACCTGCACCGGCTCACCGAGGGCGATCTTAGTCTGCGAGACCTCGGTCGACAGGCGCCAGTGGCCGACGTTGGTGGTGGATCCTCCCTTGGGCAGCGGCTTGACCTTCAAGGTCAAGGCATTGCCGCGGCGGTGAGTCCGATGCCCCGCGAAGAGGTAGCCGGTGGTGATGTCTGCTTCGGCTGCATCAATGGTGAGAACTCCGCCCTTCACCGGAAAGAGCGCCCGGCGGCGAAGCAGGTACGACCGGTACGGAACCCCTCCGATGATCTTCTGCTCGGGGCTCAGCTGGGTGGGCGATTCGATGTCTTCGCTCCAGAAGCCTTCGAGCTTCGGCATCGTCACCGAGTCCACGCTGGACAGCTCGCTGCGCGAGTAGATGGTCAACGACAGCGTCACCTGCTCACCCAGGTAGATTTCGTCGCGATCGATCGCGGCGCGCAGAAAAAGGTCCGAGTCCGAGTGCGGAATCTCGGGCTCGTCTTGTCCGGGGAAGGCCCCTCCGAAGGGATCGCCGCCGAAAGGAGAGGGAAACGCCGTCCGCGGGTTCTGCGCCTGCGCCGGGGGGTTGACCCTGCCCTTGCTCACTTCGACCTTCACCACCTCGGTCTTGTAGGTCCGCCCACCCGCCGAGAGGACCGAGGCGGGGATGGACAGGGTCCCGACCCGGTTCGCGCGCAGCACCAGCGAGTACTTCTGGACGTTCTTGATGTTGCCCGCGCCGGCCGAGCCAATCGAGTAGCTCATCTGCGTCGACTGGGTGCGCGAGAGGACTTCGAGGTCGGCCGGAGCCGGGAACTGAACCGTGGCCCCATCGGGTGCGCCCGCGACCACGATCGTCAGCCGAAAGGTGTCTTCGGTGCCGACCTTGTCCCGGTCGACCGTCTGGTAAAATTCGACGTCCGCCAGCGCCGGCGTCGCCAGAAGCAGCATCGCGAGCGCGCTACCAATCCTTGCCATTGGCTCTCTTGGATCGCTTCTGCTGGAAGCGCCACAGTTGAAGATTTTTCTCGCTGTTCTTCATCGAATCCAACAGCTTTTCGGCTTCGGCCCGGGACAACGAGTTGCCTCCATCGCGCTCTTCTCCAGCCTCGCCACTGACCCCGCCGTCCTCGTCCATTCCGCCGCCGTCGCTGCCTCCATCGCCCGTCTGAGTCCCCTGCTGTCCCGCATCGCCTTGCTTCTCGCCTTCGCCGTTGCCGCCGTCGCTGCGCCCGCCGTCGCTGCCACCATCCCCGTTGCCCTTGCCAGCGTCCAGCCCACCGTCCCCCGCCGCCGGCTTCCCGCCATCCGTCCCCGCATCGCCGCGGCCCGCATCGGCCGTGCCTGCGTCCCCCGGTTTGCCCCCGTCGGTGCCCCCGTCGGGCCGGCCGGCGTCGGCTTTTCCCCCGTCGGGAGTGCCGCCGTCTGGGCCCGGGGGCTCCTGTTTGGGAGGAAGATCGCGCAGCATCACTTCGAGGTTGTGCCGCGCGAGCGCGTCTTTGGGGTCCAGCCGCAGCGCGCGGCGGTACTCGGCGACCGCTTCCTTCTTGTTGTTGAGCGCCGCCTGCACGTTGCCCAGGTTGTAATGAATGCGCTCAGTAAGCTCGCCCTTCCGATCGAGGCCCAGCGACTGGTTGAAGGCTTTGATCGCTTCTTCGTTTTGCCCGAGCTTGTGAAGGGCAGCGCCGCGGTTGAAATGAATGGTCGCGTTGTTCGGCAGCTCTTTGTCCGCCGCATCGAACTTCTCGACCGCCTTGTCGTATTCGCCCCGCTCGAACGCTTCCATCCCCTGGTCCACCAACGGGTGATTCTTCTCCAGCGGCCCCATCGCCAGCGCGGAAGTCGCAACCAGCAGTGTCAGCGCGAACCCCTTCATGACAGCGCTCGGCGCCAGGACGGGACGACCAGGAAGGCCAGGGCGAGGATCAAGATCCCCGCCAGCACGAAGGGCTGGAACATCTCGGCGTACTTCACCGTCAGGCGGCTCTCGAGCTCGCTCTTCTGCATCTTGTCGATGATCTGCACCACTTCGCTCATCGCCACCGACTTCGGCTGATAGAAGAACTCGCCCCCCGTCGCCTCGGCGATGCGTTGCAGGCCGGCGCGGTCGAGCCGGGTCATCACCGTCGCTCCGTTCTCGTCCTTCTTGTAGCCGACCAGCTCGTTGCGCTTGTTGAGAATGGGAATCGGCTCGCCGCTCTCGCTGCCGATGCCCACCGCGAGCACCTTCACGTTGGCTTCTTTGAGCGTGTCGACGCCCTCGCTGATTTCCCCCTCGAGGTCTTCACCGTCGGAAATCAGCACCACCACTTTGTCTTTGGCGCCGCGGTCCGCGCTGTCGAGGACCTGACGCGACAGCAGCAGCGCCGCGCCGATGTTGGTTCCACCCTGCGGCATCGCCTCGGGGTCAATCGCACGCAGGAACATCTTCGCCGCGGCGTAGTCGCTGGTCAGGGGACATTGAATGAAGGCGTCACCTGCGAAGGCCACCACCGCCACGCGATCGCCCTTGAGCTCGTCCAGCAGCGTCGACAGCTCGAGCTTGGCACGCTCGAGCCGCGAGGGCTGAACGTCGCGGGCGAGCATCGACTTGCTCGCGTCGATCGCCACCACCACGTCGATTCCCCGGCGCTTGGTCAGCTCGGAATGGCTGCCGCACTGAGGTTGGGCCAGCGCGAAGCCGAAGCAGAGCAGCGCCAGCATGTAGAGCGAAGACTGAATCGCCGGCAGCGCCACCGAGACCCCCGGCGTCAGCCCGGCGAGCCGTGACGGAATCGCCTTCGCCAGCCGCGCCCGTCGATTGAGCGCCAGACCGAACGCCAATGCTCCCAGCAGCACCGCGATCGCCATCGAGGCCAGGTACAACGGGTGGGCCAGCCCCAGCTGGTAGCCGAGCAGGGTGAAGCGCCACGGCAGCTGGGCGGCGATCACGGAAACACCCGGAACACCGTGGCGCGCAGCAGCAATTCGAGCGCGAGCAACACGAAGGCCCACACCAGCAGGTCGTGAAAGTCTTCCCGGTAGGTGGTGGTGGCTCCGCCGTCCATCAGCTTGGTGCGCTCGAGCGAATCGAGAATTTCCTGCAGCCCCTTCTTCAGGCTCTCGCGATCCGTCGCCCGGAAATACTGCCCCCCGGTCTGTTTGGAGATGGTCTGCAGCAGCTCGGGGTTGATCGGAATGTCTACGTCCCGCCAGCTGGTGTTCCCGAACAGATCCAGCCCGGCGGGGAAGGGCACCTTGCCTCCCTTGCCCACGAGAATTGTGTAGATGGGAATCTTCAGCGCCTGGGCCATCGCCGCGGCGTCCAGGGGCGAAATCTTGCCGGCGTTGTTGTCGCCATCGGTGATCAGCACCACCACCCGGCTCTTCGCGTCCGAGTCGCGCAGCCGGTTGAGCGACGTGGCGAGCGCGTCCCCAATCGCCGTGCCGTCTTCGAGCACCCGGGTGCGCAGCTGCTTGACGACTTCCTTCAGCACCGAATAGTCGAGCGTCAACGGAGCCTGGGTGTACGCGGCCCCCGAAAAGACGACCAGGCCGATTCGGTCGTTGCTGCGGGCGCCGAGAAACTCGACCAGCACTTCCTTGGCGACGTGAAGCCGGTTCTGAGGCCGGAAGTCGGCGGCTTCCATCGAGGTCGACAGGTCGAAGGCGATCATGATGTCGATGCCTTCGACCGAGAGATCTCTCACCCGGGCGTCGCGTTCCTGGGGGCGGGCCAGCGCGAGGATCGCCAGGCCGATTCCCAGCGCCCGCATCACCGGCAAGAGCCACATCAGCCACGGACGAATTCCCCGCCCGTGGGCCACCAGCGCCGCGGCGGCAGAAAACCTAAGCACCGCGCGTCGCTTCCGCTCGACCAAAGCCCAGGCGAGGATCAGCGGGACCCCCAGCAACAGCCAGAGCGCCTGCGGGCTATTGAAGTGGGTCAGGTCGTTTGGCATTGGCCGGCGCAGGCGCAACGAGGGCAGGGGTGGTCGCGGTGACGGCGCGATAGGCGAATTCCAGCGAAGCTTTGCACTCGTCCGGGGAAGGGGTCGCTTTGGCGTACTTGGCCAGGTCTGACTCGAAGACGAACGCGGTCAGCTCTTTCATCTGCAGCCCGGGGGTGTGCAGCGTGCGCAAGCTGTCGAGCAGCTCGGACGAGGTGCTCTCGAGCGCTTCGAACGCGTACCGTTCGCCGAGGTAGCTGCGCAGAATTTCCGAGAGAAAAAAGTAGAATTCGCGCGAACGGCCGGCACCGGGAAGATCTTGTGCGCGCAGCCCATCGAGTGCGGCGATCGCGCGGACGTGCAGGGCCTCGGGCGCTTTCGTCGCGACCCCTGCAATCGGCCGCGGTCGTTTCAGATATTTGTAGAGCGCGTACCCCATCGCGGCGCCGGCGATCAGCCCGGCGAGAATCACCACCAGGCGCCAGGTGCGAATCGGCACTTCCTGGGGAGGACGCACTTCGAACAATCCGGCTCCTTTCTGGGCCGCGTCGGCGGGCAGAGTGCTGAGCACCTCGAGGTTCACCCCGGGCGCGGTGAAGTTCCCGACCGTCGCGCCTTCGAAGACTTCGAAAATGAAGGGCGGCGTCTTCTGCTTGCCCATCGCGAAGGCGGCCATCTTCAAATCGAAGGTGGTGGTTGAAGACTCCGGCCCGTCGACCCGCGAGCGCGCAGACTCGAGCAGATCGAAGTCCCCCAGGTCGCCCGGGGTGCGCAGATCGACCCGCTGTCCTTTGTCGTGGGTGATCACCGCCTGCACCACGAACGGCTCTCCCAACTGCACCTGCTCGGGAATCGCGCGCACCAGCACCTGGCGGGGGGGCGCCAATGTCCCCGCGTCGGTCTGCGCGAAGGCAGCCATGGCGCTGAGCAGAAAAACGAGGAGCGGGGCCTTGACGGACGACACGTGCGACCCCGCGCATAGCAGGCCCCAATGCCTCATTCCCACCTACATCGGGTGCGATCCGCGCCTTGATCTTTCGACTGCGAGGGTGTGACGCTCTGTCGCACATGAGCCTGATGCCAATTGATCTCGATGCCGAGGCGATACTTTTCGACGGCCAATGGAGTACCAAGGACGACCTGGCCCGCCGCATCAAGGCCATGCTCGACGGGGGCGACTATTCGATTACCCGGCAGAGCACCGCGCTCGAACAGCTCAGTCAGACCGTCTCTTCCGTTCGGACGCTGGCGTTCCGCGCCACGCCCGACCTGGTCGAGGCCCTGAACATGGCCGCCGCCCGCTCGGGAAAATCCGTCGGCGGCTTCATTCGCGACACCCTGATCGACAGCATCGCAGGCGTTCCGGAGGTGCCCCAGGCGCACCCTAGCCAGGCGGCCGCTGCTGCTGGAGCCCTCGAGGCCCCCCAGATGCCCGCGGTCGCGACGCCCGAAGTGGTTTCCAGCTCGGTGGCGATTCCTCTTCCCCCCGCGGCACTCCCGCAGCTGTTTGCGGGGCCCGGTGCGCTCAAAGCCGCCGGTCTGCCCGGCCCGGTCAAAGACACCAGCAGCCCCAACGTGGTGGTCGAGCCCGCCCTGGCCAACGAAACAGCCATCGAGCTGACCAACCCGAAAAAGAAGGAAAAAGAAGACGAGAACGAGCGGCGCTGGTTCAACCAGTAGCCCGCCGTTCCGCCGAGAGGTATTGCCCGCCGAGAATGAAGACGCTACTTGGGAGCGGTGCTTTCATTCGTCGTCGCGGCGCTGCTGAGCCAGTCGGTTCCCTGGGGCGCTGACGAGAGTCGGGGTGAAGATCTCGCCATCACCCTGGCCACCTTCGGGCCGGGCGAGAGCCTCGAGAGCTGGTGGGGACATTCGGCGATGGTGGTGGAAGACCGACGGCTGCATCAGGCCCGGCTCTACAACTACGGAATGTTCGATTTCAGCACCGGCTTCGTTCACAAGTTCGTGCAGGGCCGGCTCGAGTTCTGGGTCGAGGACACCGAGTACGTCACCGGCACCTACGAGGCGTATCGGCGGGGAAATCGCGACGTCCGGCTGCAGGAATTGAATCTGACTCCCGACCAGCGGCGGGTCCTCGCGAAGTCCCTGGCCGACAACGTTCTGCCCGCCAACCGCGACTACCTGTACCACCACTACAACGACAACTGCTCTACCCGGCCCCGAGACCTGATCGACCGCGCCCTGGGCGGGCAGCTGCTCAAAGCCACCTCGCGCCCCGCCCGCATGTCGCTTCGAGAGCAGACCCGGCGCTATTCCTACGTCAGCCCTCCGATGAGCCTCGTGCTCGACTACCTGCAGAACGACGAGCTCGATCGCCCGATTACCGAACGGGAAGAGGCGTTCTTACCCGACGAGCTCGAGCGTCAGCTCGACCGGTTGAAGGTCGTGGGGTCCGATGGAACCCTTCAGCCCGCCGTCGCCCACAAGACTCTGTATTACGTGGCGAAGGACGGCCCGAAAGTTCCCGAGCAGCCTCCCGAATGGACATGGAACCTGCTGGCCGTGGGGTGCGCGTTGGGCGCCGCCGGTTTTGCGCTCAGCGCGTGGAATGCGCGGGGCGGTCGACTGCCCCGATTGGCCTGGGGCAGCTTCAACGCGTTGATCGGGCTCTTGTGGGGCTCGCTGGGCGTTTTCTTGTTCCTCGTCGGGCTGTTCACCAACCACAGCGTCGCGCACCGAAACGAGAACCTGTTCTTGATCAACCCGTTCACCTTCGCCGCGCTGCCGTTGGGCGTGATGGTGATCTTCGGCAGCTCCCGTGCGCGCACCGGTCTGCGTTGGATCTGGACCGCGCTCGCTGCGACCGCGGTGCTCGGCGTGCTCGCGAAAGTTTTGCCGATGTTCGACCAGCAGAACTGGAACCTGATCGCGCTGGTTCTTCCGGTGTCGGTAGCGATGGCGGCCAGCACCTGGCTCGACCATCGCCGCCGACCTGCCGCCTGACGGTTACTTGAAGTTCGCGGACGCGAAGTCCCAATTCACCAGGCTGTTGAGGAACGTCTCGACGTACTTCGCCCGCAGGTTCCGGTAGTCGATGTAGTACGCGTGCTCCCAGACATCGCAGGTGAGCAGGCAGGTCGCTCCCTTCGCCATCGGGGTCTCTGCGTTCGAGGTGGTGGTGATCTCGAGCTTCCCGCCGTTGTTCACCAGCCAGGCCCAGCCGGAAGCGAACTGCTTCACCGCGGCGTCCTGAAACTTGCCCTTGAACTCGGCGTAACTGCCGAAGTCCTTCTTGATCGCCTCGAGCAGCTTACCGGTCGGCTCACCCCCGCCATTGGGCTTCATCGAGGTCCAGTAGAAGTCGTGGTTCCAGACCTGCGCGGCGTTGTTGAACAGCGGGCCCGGGCTCGCAGTCTTGACCAGCTCTTCAAGCGACTTGTCGGCTTCGGGCTTGCCCGCCAACAGGTTCTTCAAGTTCGTCATGTACGTCTGGTGGTGCTTCTCATAGTGGAACGAGAGCGTCTCGCCCGTGAGGTGGGGCGCCAGCGCGTCTTTTGCGTACGGAAGGGGGGCGAGCTCGAATTTCATGGTGTCGACCTTTTTTGGGAGGCAGTGCGGGTTGGAAAGGGGGCTTTCTAAACCAAGCGAATCCTGAGTGACGCAATGATTGTGCTAGGGAACGGCCATGGCGAAGGACACGCAGGAAATGATCGCAGATCTCCAGGGGCGCCTCATGGGCCTCCGGGGGAGTCTTTGACCTCGATCGCAAGAAAAGCCGCATCGCGCTGATCGAACGCGACTCGACACTGCCCAACTTCTGGGACGACAACGTCAAGGCGCAGGGGCTGCTCAAAGAAAAGACGCTGCTCGAGCAGTCGCTGGCGTCGTGGGAAAGGTCCCAGCGCGGGTTGGATGACGCGAAGACGCTGTTCGAGCTCGCCACCGAGGCCAACGACGAGGCGACCCGTCTCGAGGCCTTCGCCGCCCTGTCCGACGTAGAGCTTCAGGTCAAAGGGCTCGAGCTGGCGAAGATGCTCTCGGGCGAAAATGACCGACGCAATTGCTTCATGGACATCAACGCTGGCGCAGGTGGCACCGAGTCGATGGACTGGGCCGCAATGCTTTTGCGCATGTACACCCGGTATTGCGAGAAGCGCGGGTGGAAGGTCGAGATCAGCGACGCCGTCCCGGGCGAAGAGGCGGGGTTCAAGAACGTCTCGCTGCACGTGCAGGGCGACTTCGCGTACGGCTACTTGAAGGCCGAAGTGGGCGTGCACCGCCTGGTGCGCATCAGCCCGTTCGATTCGAACGCCCGCCGCCAGACGAGTTTCGTCTCGGTCGACGTGTATCCAGAGATCGACGACGAGGTGAAGATCGAGATCCCCGAGTCGGACTACGAGCTGAAGTTCATTCGGGGAAGCGGCGCCGGCGGTCAGAAAGTGAACAAGACGTCCTCGACCGCCCAGCTGCGCCACATTCCCACCGGGATGATGATCACCACCCAGACCGAGCGATCGCAGACCGCGAACCGCGACATGGCTTTTCAAATTCTGCGGTCCAGGCTGTACGACCTGGAAATGAAGCGGCGCGCCGACGTGCGCAACGCGGCCGAAGATCAGAAAAAAGACATCTCGTTCGGCTCGCAGATTCGTTCCTACGTTCTGGCTCCGTACCGGATGGTGAAGGATCTGCGCACCGGAATGGAAACCGGCAACGTCGACAAGTTTCTCGATGGCGACGTCGAAGACTTCATCACCGCGCAGTTGATGGGCGTGAAGAACCCGTCCCGCGCGCCGCCCGAATAGAGCGGGGGCGGGGGCTGATGCGACTCGTGCTCCTCGGTTGTTTGCTGTCTTTAACCGCGCTGGCCCGAGATCGCGTGGCCACCGCCCGCGAGACTCAGGCCCTGCCGTTGAAGAAGCTCTTCGCGGACGCCGGACTGAAGTACCCGCCCGAACAGCTCTACCTGCGGGCGTTCAAGCAACAAATGCAGCTCGAAGTCTGGTCCGGCCCCCGGGCAAAGGCGCTGAAGCTCATCGCGCGCTACCCCATCTGCGCGGCGTCGGGGCTCCTGGGCCCGAAGCGCGAAGAGGGGGACCTGCAGGTTCCCGAGGGGTTCTACGAAATCAAGAGCTTCAACCCGACCAGCAACTTCCACC